>NZ_JBHYMQ010000034.1:0-78467 GCF_042742985.1 Streptomyces sp. NPDC058864
CTCTGCCGCACAACAAATACACGTCAGCGTCCAGAACGCCCACCCCTCCGACCCCACCCCCTCCGTATCGCGAGCGACCAACGCCCGGTGGGGGGGCGATGGAGGAGTCCGGGGTGACCCCGGGATTGCCTCCTCACCCGCACTGGCCGACCCGGCCCAAGGGCGGGGGAGGGCAGGCGGGCGGGAGACGGCCGCAGGGTGGGGGATGAATCGGTCCGGGGTCACCCCGGACCGCCTCCTCACCCCCCACCGGCCGTCATGCGCCCACTCAACGGGAGGGGGTGTGGCGGGGTGCGCCCGGAAGCGACGAGCGGCGGACCCGGGACGGAATGGCCCGGCGAATCCGCGAGCGCTGAGGACGTGCGCCGGCGCGCCACCGACCCAGGCACACGGGTGCGAGACCCGCACTGACCGACCGGGGCCACGGGAGGGCGGCGGGAAACCGCCCGCCGCAGGCGCAAACGACCCGCACACCAACAACCGGCCCGGTCGCACAGCGCCTAGTGGACGTCCGTGACGAGCACGTCAAGGCGTCCGGGCCCCGCCACCTCCACCGTGAAGCCGAGGTCACGCAGGGCCGCGACCAGCGCGTCGGGGTTCTTGGGGCGCGCCCCGGCCTCCAGGAGGGCCCGCACGATCCGCCCCTTCGTCGCCTTGTTGAAGTGGCTGACGACCTTCCGCGTCTCCGCCTGCACCACCCGCACCGTCGCCGTCCGTCCCGCCAGCGCACTGCGCGGTGCCGGCTTCCACGCCGCCCCGTACGCCGACGACCGCAGGTCGAGCAGCAGGCCGCCGCCCGCGGCCTCGGCCGCGTCCGGGAGGGCCTCGGCGAGGTGCGTGCGCCAGTACGTGGCGAGCGACCCGAGCGCGGGCAGCTTCACACCCATCGAGCAGCGGTACGCGGGGATCGCGTCCCGGATGCCGACCGCGCCCCACAGCCCAGAGAAGACGAGCAACGACCGGGCGGCGCGGCGCCGGGCGGCGGCGCCCAGGGTGTCCAGGCCGAGCGCGTCGTAGAGCACGCCGGTGTAGATCTCCCCGGCCGGCCGGGTGCGCGCGTCGCGCAGCCCCGCGTTGCGGGCGATCTCGCCGCGCAGTCCGGGGCTGAGCCCGAGCACTTCGGCCGCCTTGTCCTCGTCGCCGCCCGCGCAGAGCCCGACCAGCTCGTCCAGCACCGTCGCGCGGGCCGTGGTGAGCCCGGGCAGCGAGAGGGAGCCCAGGTCGACGGCGGGGCCGGTGCCGTCGGTGGCCTTGCCCTCGGACGGCGGTAGCAGGACGAGCACAGTTGTTCTCCTTCACGTTTCCCCGGTGCAGTGCAGCCTACGACCGTGCGACTTAGGCTCGCTCCATGCCTCGTCGTCCCCTGCGCGTCACCACCGCCGACGGAGTCCAGCTGAGGTCCGCGCTCGACGCGCTCCGCGCCGACCTGCACGTACGGCGGGACTTCCCGGCGGGCGTGCTCGCGGAGGCCGAGGAGGCCGCGCGGGACCCCCGGTTGCCCGCGTACGACGCCACCGATGTGCCGTTCTTTACCGTCGACCCGCCCGGGTCCCTCGACCTGGACCAGGCGATGCACATCGCCGCGCGGGAGGGCGGCCGCGGCTACCGGGTGTCGTACGCGATCGCGGACGCCGCCGCCTTCGTCGCGCCCGGCGGGGCGCTGGACGCCGAGGCGCACCGGCGGGTGCAGACCCTGTACTTCCCCGACGTCCGGGTGCCGCTGCACCCGCCCGTGCTCGGTGAGGGGTCGGCCAGCCTGCTGGCCGGGCAGGACCGGCCCGCCGTGCTGTGGCGGATCGACCTCGACGCCGACGGCACGGTGACCGACGTCGACGTGCGCCGCGCGCTCGTCCGCAGCCGCGCCCGGCTCGACTACGCGGGCGTGCAGCACGCGATCGACGCCGGTACCGCCGAGGAGCCCGTGGCGCTGCTGCGCAACGTCGGCCGGCTGCGCGAGGAGCAGGAGCGGGCCCGGGGCGGCATCTCCCTCAACGTGCCGGAGCAGGAGGTCGTGGAGCTCGACGGCGGCTACGCGCTGCGGTACCGGGCGCCGCTCCCCGCCGACGCCTGGAACGCACAGATCTCCCTGCTCACGGGCATGGTCGCGGCCGGCGTCATGCTGCGCTCCGGCACCGGCATCCTGCGTACGCTGCCGCTGGCCCCGCACGGGGAGGTGGCCAGGCTGCGCCGGGTCGCCGCGGCGCTGCGCATCGACTGGCCGCACATGACCTCGTACGCCGAGCTCGTCCGCACCCTGGACCCGGAGCGCACCACCCACGCGGCCTTCCTGCACGAGGCCACCAGTCTGTTCCGCGGCGCTGATTACACGCCCTTCTGGCCCGGTCATCCCGCCGAGCCGGCCGTGCACGCCGCCGTCGCCGAGGCGTACACGCACTGCACCGCGCCCCTGCGGCGCCTGGTCGACCGCTACGCCGCCGAGTTCTGCCTCGCGGCGGTCGCCGGCCAGGAGCCGCCGGAGTGGGTCGGGGTGGCGTTCCGCGACCTGCCGCGGGACATGCGCGGCGGCTCGCACTTCGCGGGCACCATCGAGAGCGCCTCCCTGGACCTCGTCGAGGCCGCCCTGCTCAAGGACCGCGTCGGCGAGGTCTTCGACGCCTTCGTCATCGACGTCAAGGACTCCGACCCGACCGCCGGCACCGTCCACCTCCGCGACCCGGCCGTCGTCGCCCGCGTCCGCGGCGGCACCGCCCCCCTCCCGCTCGGCGAGCCGCTGCCCGTCCGCCTCACCCAGGCCGACCCCGGCCGCCACACGGTGCTTTTCACCCCGGCGTGATCGCCCGGTAGCATGGTCGCCACGGCAGACGAGCCGAGCGGGCGGCCGCGTCAGGACCCTGGTCCTGCCGAGGAACGTCCGGGCTCCACAGGGCAGGGTGGTGGGTAACGCCCACCCGGGGTGACCCGCGGGACAGTGCCACAGAAAACAGACCGCCGGGGGCCGCGAGGCTCCCGGTAAGGGTGAAACGGTGGTGTAAGAGACCACCAGTGCCCAGGGTGACCTGGGCAGCTAGGTAAACCCCACCCGGAGCAAGGTCAAGAGGGGCCGTCGAGAGACGGCCCTGCGCGGACGATCGAGGGCTGCCCGCCCGAGTCCGCGGGTAGACCGCACGAGGCCGGCGGCAACGCCGGCCCTAGATGGATGGCCGTCGCCCGGCCGGCCGCGAGGCCGACCGGGGACAGAACCCGGCGTACAGCTCGACTCGTCTGCCTCACCCCACCCCGCCGGCCTCCGCCAGCAGCGCTGCGCACTCCTCGGCCAGCCGTGCCATCCCGTACTCCTCCGCGACCGCGCGGGCCGGGCGCAGCAGGCGGGGGGCCTCCGCGGCGGCGTCCGGGCGGCCGGAGGCGCGCAGGGCGCGGGCCTGCCAGAGGCGGAGGCGGGCGAGCTGCGGGGCTGAGGTACGGGCCGGGCCGGCCGCCAGACGGAAGTGCGCGAGGGCGGCGTCCGGTTCCCCGGCGGCCAGGGCGAGCACGCCGCACGCCTGGGCCGTGGGGGCGACCAGCACCGTGGGCCAGCCGGCGAGGGCGATGCCGGTCCCGTTGTGCGGGGCCAGCCGTTCGCGCAGCCGGGCCACCAGGGGCCGCAGCTCGGCGTGGTCGCCGATCGCGGCGCAGGCCTCGGCGAGCAGGGCGAACGTGGGCACCGCCCAGCCGTGCGGCGGCAGGGCGCGGAAGCCGTCGGTGTCGTCGGCGAAGGCCTGCAGCAGGTCGGCGGCCTGGTGCAGGGCGCCGGTCTCGCACAGCGCGAGGACGAGCCCCGCCCGCCAGACCGGGAAGTAGCCGTGCTCCTGGACGTCGTCGGCGAGGCCGCCGGCGAACAGCTCCCGCATCCGGCCCTGCTCGCGCAGCAGCCAGTACGCCTGGCCCATCCGGGTCTGCCGGAAGTTGCCGGCCGGCACGTCGAGGTCGGCGGCGAGCCGGTCGGCGTACTCGGCGGACTCCCGCAGGATCCAGTCGGCCGCGGCCGCGAACCGGCCGTGCCACAGGTCGAGCGTGGTGTCGAGGGTGCGCTGCTGCCAGCGGGCCAGTTCGCTGCGGCTCGCGGCGGCGTGCCTGCGGTGCTCCTGGGCGGTGGACAGTGCCGGGTACACCCGGCCCATGCGCAGCTGGTCCACGGCCAGGGCCATGAGCGCCTCGCCCCGGAAGTGCGCGGAGCCGAGGCCTACGGCGGCGTCGCGCAGCCGTTCCGACAGCGCCAGGGAGGCGGCGGCGGGCGCGAAGTCGTACAGGCCCCAGCGGCACTCGGTCAGCACCTCGCAGCGCACCTCCTCGCCGACGCCGGTGGCGCCGGTGGCGCCGGTGGTGTCCGCGTCCTCCAGGCCGCGCAGCGTGTGCCGGGCCAGGGCCGCGCCGCTGTCCGGGCCCGCCCGTGCCACGGCGGTGTCCGCACTGACCGCCATGGACAGCTTCTTCGCCCGGTGGGCGTTGAGCTGCAGGCGCAGCGCCCCGGCCTCGGGAGCCGGGTCGTCGCGCAGGGCGGCCAAACTGTCGCCGATCAGGTGCAGCAGCTCCCGGTCGACCTGGCCCGGGTCCGACCAGCGTCGGCAGATCCGCACCACGGCCAGGGCCTGGGCGCGCGGCTGTCCCTCGGCCAGCCGGTGCGCCTCCCGGTAGCAGCGGTCCGCCTCGCGCATCCGGCCCGCTGCGTGCCGCAGATCCCCGCGACGGACGAGCCGGTCGAACTCCTCCCCGTACCCGGAAGCCGTGGCGGGAACGCCGGCCCCGGTCCGCTCCACCAGTTTGGAGGCGGTACGGGCCGGCCCGCGGACCCCCTGCGGTCGCGCGCCGCCGCGGGGCTCGCGGGGCGGCCGCGGTTCCGGGGCGAGGCCGAGCAGTGCGCCTCCGGCGTCGAGGACGGCGTCGCACTTCTCGGCGAGTTCGTACGTCGGCCGGCGCAGGCCGTTCTCGACCCGGCTCAGGAAACTGCGACTGCACGGCACGCGCTCCGCCAGTTCGCTCAGCGACTTGCCCGCCGCCTGCCGCCTCCGGCGCAACTCCGCCCCGAATCCGTTCTGTTGCTCCTCCAAGGGCCGCCTCCGTCTTCCATCGCCCGGTGCCCGGCCGCTGTTGCCAAATATGCCCTGGCAACACCCGGACACTGCGGACAACTGCGGAATTGGGCCAGCCTGGGATGTGCGGGGCGGTCCGGGAGCCCCATGGCCGGAGGGAGGGCGGCGGGCGATGGGAGGCTTCACCGCGCCGGGGGCGGGCCGATTCGCTCACGGGACGAGGGTGTTCCTGTTCCGCCAGGCCAGGTACGCCTACGGCTTCGAGACCTCGATGGCGTTCGAGGAGGGTGTGGACCCGCCGGAGCGCAGGTTCCGCGACGACGACGGCGACGTCCTGTGCGGCGGCCGTTTCGCCGTCGCCGTAGGGCGCCCGGACAGCGGGCCGGTGGAGGACGAGTTCTCCTTCACCATCCTTCCCACCTGGGAGGACCAGACCGAGATCGAGCTGCGTATCCACCGCACCGCCGAGTCGGCGCCGCGCTACGTCGACGAGGCCGGCTGCGAGGAGGTCGGCCGCGTCACCGTGGACATTGGCGACACCCTGGGACGTCCGCTGCACGAGCGGGCGATCCGGCTGCTGTTCTCCTTCGGCCGCTCCGGTATCGAGGTGGAGGCCTTCGACCCGGTGACAGGGGACAGCCACCGCGTACGACTCGACGTCGACCGCGGATAGCGCAGGGGGGCGGTGGCGGCCCCGGGCCGGTGGGAGACCGCACAGGGGACGGCCTCGCACCGGTCCGGGCCGGTACCGCGCCGCCGGCACCACGGGAAGGCGGCGGTGGGGCCGGAGGGCTGTTCTCGGTGGCATGGGGGCTGTGGGCGACGGCTTCCGGCTGGGTCGTCGTCACGGACTTCCGGGGCGCGGCGCGCGCCGCTTCCACACGCTGTCCGCGCGGTCGGTGCCCTTCGGGGGGACCGGGACGTCGCGGACGGGCGTCGGCTCCGCCCGCTTCGTGGCCTGGGTGTTCGCCCTCGTGGGGCCGTGGTCCCGGTCAGAGGTCTGCTCGATGGGGCGGGGGCACGTGCGGCCCGAGGGGTTCCCCGGATGCCCGTTCCCCTCGCCGTTCCGGGGCCGTGACTCTTCTGGCGGCCTTCCGGTCGACTCCGCCAGGAGCGGGACGGAGGCGGCGGGTCCGGCGCGCCGCGACCGTCGGCGTCACGGTGGCGGGCACCGACTTCCGGCCACGCTCATGCTCGGCCGGCCGGCCGGTCGCCATGGTGGCTCCCTGGCGGCTGGGCGGGGCGGCGGGAACGGTCCTGCTGCCGGCGCCCGCCCCGGGTCCCGATCACGGTGGTGAGGGGTCCGGACCCCGTCGTGACGACGGGCGGTCCTGCGTCCCGGTGTTCAGCGTGCCCGCGCGGCGCGGCCGCGGGCGCGCCGGCCGCGTTTCCTGCCGCCCGCCGGCCACAGGCGCGGGCGGCGCCGTGAGGCGAGGTCCTCGGTCCAGCCGACCAGTACGACGGCCGCGCCGATGAGCGGCCAGACGACGATGAACTGGAACCAGGTGGCGTCGAGCGGGAGATGGTCCTCGAAGAAGGGCACGTCCCACATCAGGTCGATCAGCGGGACGCTGGCGAAGAGCGCGACCTCGTGCCACAGGTAGACGGTGACGGCGCGGGCGTTGAGGAGTCCCACCGCTCCGTCCGCGAAGGGCACCCGGCGCATCCGGCGCGGCCGGAAGCGCAGCAGCAGGAGGACGAAGCCGGCCGACCACAGCGCCTGGGCCAGCGGGATCTCCCCGAGGTCGATGCCCTCGTCGGTGGGGTGGGTGTACGCGAACCAGCCGCCGGCGAGGAGGCAGAGCGCCGCGGCGGCGAGCACCGTGCGGGCCCGCAGGGCGTCCAGCAGGCCGTCGCGGTGCGCGAAGCCGAGCAGCCAGCAGGCGGCGAAGGTGACGAGGTCGACCACCGGCGTGAGGGCCGGCTCGGCGATCGGCAGCCGGTCGTACTGGGCGAGGACGACCAGTGCGCCGCACGCCGCCAGGCATGACCGCGGCGCCGCGCGGAAGGCCTTGAGCAGCCACGGGGAGAGCAGCACGAGCCACAGGTAGGTGCGGATGTACCAGAGCGGGGCGATGATCTGCTCGGCCCAGGCGGTTCCGGGCGGGTCCGCCAGCGGCAGGATCCACAGCAGCATCCGGTGCCAGGAGTGCGGCCGCCAGCCGTGCAGCAGCATCAGGACGGTCACGGCCGCGGCGAACAGCCAGAAGGGCACCAGCAGCCGCCGCAGCCGGCCACGCACCACGGACAGCGCGGGCCGCTGCAGGGAGTGTGCCGCCAGGGATCCGGCCAGGGCGAACATGATGCCGATGGACGGGAACACCAGGGTCAGCCAGGCCCAGCCGAAGGTGTGGTAGACGACCACCCGGACCAGGGCGAGGGCGCGCAGCAGGTCGAGGTAGCGGTCCCGGCCGCCGCCCCCGCCGCCGCTCCCGGAGGAGGCGGCGGGGGCGGAGCCGCGCGGACCCGGTATGTGCGTCCCGGCGCCGTCCGCGGGCCGGGGAGGGGCCGCCGGGGCTCCCGCCTCGCGTGCTTCGGGCATGGGACAACTCCTCCGGAGGGTACGGGTGTTCAGACGCGGCCTGCGGTGCCGCTGCCGACGGTCGGCGCGCCGACCTCGCCGGTGCGCCGCAGTTTGTGCCAGCCCAGCCGGCCGCCGTTGACGGCCGTCACGCAGGACTGCAGCAGCACCAGGTACATCAACTGCCGGTACAGCACCTGCTGGAGGGGCAGCGGCCACAGGTCCCGCAACGGCTCGCCGTCCAGCCGGAAGGCGTACGCCGCGCAGGCGGCCTGCACAGCGAGCACGCCCGCCCACGCGAGCGCGGTGCGAAACGGGTCCATGAAGACCAGCCCGTAGATCGCGAACACGTCGATGAGCGGCGCCAGCAGCGGCGCGAGCACCTGGAAGAGGACGACCAGCGGCAGCCCGACCCGGCCGAAGCGGCCGGAGTGCCCGCGGTCCAGGACGGCGCCGCGGTGCTTCCACATCGCCTGCATGGTGCCGTAGCTCCAGCGGTACCGCTGCTTCCACAACTGCCGCACCGAGGAGGGCGCCTCGGTCCAGGCGCGGGCGTTCTCCGCGTACACCACGTGCCAGCCGGCGCGGTGCATCGCCATCGTGACGTCCGTGTCCTCGGCGAGGGTCTCGTCGCTCATGCCGCCGACGTCGCGCAGCGCGTCCCGCCGGAAGGCGCCGCACGCGCCGGGGATGGTGGGCATGCAGCGCAGCAGGTCGTACATGCGGCGGTCGAGGTTGAAGCCCATCACGTACTCGATGTGCTGCCAGCGCCCGATCATCCGGGTGCGGTTGCCGACCTTGGCGTTGCCGGCGACCGCGCCGACCCGCGGGTCGCCGAAGGGCTGCACCAGTTCGCGGACGGTGGCCGGCTCGAAGACCGTGTCGCCGTCCATCATCACGATCAGGTCGTTGCGGGCGTGCGCCACACCGTTGTTGAGGGCCGCGGGCTTTCCGCTGTTGGGCTGGCGCACGACGGTGACGCCGGGGAGGTCCAGGGCCTCCACGATGTCGGCGGTGCCGTCGGTCGAGCCGTCGTCGACGACCACGATCTCCACGGGGTGGTCGCTCGCGGCGAGGGAGTGCACGGTCTGGGTGATGCACTCCTTCTCGTTGTACGCGGGCACGATGACGCTCACCGGTTCGGTGACCTGCGGCCCCCAGGCGAAGCCGGGTGCCCGGCGCTGCCGTGCGTGCCGGCGCGCCAGCACCAGCATGGCGGCGAACCGGGCCAGCACCAGCAGGCCCACCCCGGCGAGGAGGACGGCCAGCGCCGGGACCGCGGCCTCGGACAGTTCCACCGCGGCGACGAAGACCCGTCCCTTCCACAGCTCCGAGCCGCCGACCCTGTTGTTGGTGGACGTGGCGCCGACCGCCCCGCCGACCGTGTCGAAGCGGTAGCCGCGCTCCTTGAGCAGCGGGATCAGCCGGTCCAGCGCCGCCACGGTCTGCGAGCGGTCGCCGCCGGCGTCGTGCATGAGCACGATCGCGCCCTGGCCCTGCTTCGCCGGTACGGAGGCGTCGACGATCGCCTGTACGCCGGGCCGCCGCCAGTCCTCGGCGTCGCGGTCGATGAAGGCGGTCACGTAGCCCTGCCTGCCGACCCGCTGGACGACCGGCCAGGACAGGTCGTCCAGCGCGTCGGCGGTGGAGGAGTACGGCGGACGGAACAGGGAGGTGTGGATGCCGGCGGCCCCCGCGAGCGCCAGCTGGGTCTGGGACAGCTCCCGGTCGATCCGGCCCGGCGACTGGTACACCAGGTCGGGGTGGGAGAAGGTGTGCACCCCGATCTCGTGGCCCTCGGCGACCATCCGCCGGATCAGCCCCGGGTGCCTCGCGGCCATGCCGCCGGTCACGAAGAAGGTGGCGCGCACGTGCTGCCGCTCGAGCACGTCGAGCACCTTCGGCGTCCAGACCGGGTCGGGTCCGTCGTCGAAGGTGAGGGCGATGGTGCGGTCCGGGGCGCGGTACGAGAGGGGCTCGTCACCGGTGGCGTCGACCACCGGTCCGCCCTCCAGCACCGCCTCCGGCACCTTGTCCGCCGAGACCGGCGGGTGGACCCGGTGGTCGGCCTCGAAGTCGCCGCGTACGTAGCCGCCGAGCAGCAGGACGCAGACCAGTACCACGAGGGCGAGCAGGGGTATGACGAGGCGGGGGCGCAGGGCGGTCACTGTCCGCCCTGCGGCTGCTGGTCGACGGGGGCGTCGGAGGCACCCGGCGCGGGTGACGCGGAACCGCTGGGCTGCCCCGAGGGGGAGCCGGACGGCACCGGTTCGGTGGCGGTCGCGCCGACGGTCGGGGTGGGGGCGGCAGGGCTGCCCGCGGTCGCCCGCGGCGTGCCGGGGGCGCCGCCGCCCTTGGCCGGGCGCGTGGTCGGGGACGTGCTGGGACTGGGGGAGGACGTGGCGGCGCGGGCCGTGACGGACGGGGACGGCGCGGCCGCCGCCCCCGCCCGGACGAAGCCCGCCGTGGCCGGGGGTGCGGCCTGGTCGGCCGGTTCGTCGAGTTCCCCCGTCCCCGAGGAGCCCCCGTCGTCCGGCGCTGTGCTCGGCACCCCCGGCAGCGGCAGCAGCGTCTTCGGCGCGATCGGCGTCGCGCCGGAGAGGCTGAGTGCCAGCGCCGCCGTGTAGACGGAGCATGCCGCGCCGACCAGCCAGCCGGCCCTGCGCACTGCGCGGGCCCGTCTCCCGCTGGAATCGACGAACACGGGGCCGGGCAGCGCTATCAGCTCGGTCTCCGGCTCGGGGGCCCCGGCCTCGGACCCGGCTTCGTCTGCGGGTGTTTCTGACCATACGTCGCGGTGGTGCTTGGAGAGCATGCCGCAACGTAACGCGACGCAAGCAGTCCTATGGGACGTATTTCGGACTTGACCATTTCCGGGGGTGAAGTGGTCGAATTCGGCCGTGGGTGGCTGTGGCCCGGGTCGCGGCCCGGGCGGTGTTCCCCGGCAGTCCCGGCGCTGTTCCCAGCAGGGCCCCCGGCCGTGTCCTCAGCCGCGGCCGATGTACGGCATCGTCGTCGCCATCACCGTCGCGAACTGCACGTTCGCCTCCAGCGGCAGCGAGGCCATGTGCGCGACGGTGCGCGCCACGTCGGCGACGTCCATCCGGGGCTCGGTCGTCAACCGCCCGTCCGCCTGCAGTGTCCCGGCGACCATCCGCTCCGTCATCTCCGTCGCCGCGTTGCCGATGTCGATCTGGCCGCAGGCGATCCGGTACGGACGGCCGTCCAGCGACAGGGACTTCGTCAGCCCGGTGACGGCGTGCTTGGTCGCGGTGTACGGCACGCTCAGCGGCCGCGGCGTGTGGGCGGAGATCGACCCGTTGTTGATGATCCGCCCGCCCTGCGGCCGCTGCGCGCGCATCGCCCGGAAGGCCGCCTGCGCGCACAGGAAAGCCCCGGTGAGGTTGACGTCCACGACGGCACACCACTGCTCGTACGTCAGCTCGTCCAGGGACACGGCGGGCGCGCCCGCCCCCGCGTTGTTGAACAGCAGGTCGACGCGGCCGAAGCGGGCGCCCACGGCGGCGAACAGCGCGTCCACCGCCTCCGGGCGGGTGACGTCCGTCGGGATGACCGCCACCGACTCGTCCGGCAGCCCCCCGGCCGTGCCGCGCAGCGCCTCCTCCCGCCGGCCGGCCAGCGCCACGGCCCAGCCCGAGGCGGCCAGTTCGCGCGCCACCGCCCGCCCGATGCCGGACCCGGCCCCCGTGACCACCGCGACCCGGAGCGCCGCGCCCGTTCCATTTCCCGCGATCTCAGTCATGGCTCCGCAGGGTATGCGGTGCCACGATGAAACCATGTCACCCTACGCCGAACCCCTGTCGCACAAGGAGATCGAGGACCGCCTCGCCGAGCTGCCCGGCTGGTCCCTCTCCGAGGACGGCGCGAGCCTGGAGCGCACGTACCGGCTGCCGCACATCCCGGCGGCGGTCTTCGTGATGCACATCGCGCAGATCCAGGACGAGCTGAACCACCACAGCGACCTGACGCTGGGTTACCAGACGGTCGCCGTCACCGTCACGACGCACGCGGCGGGCGGCCGGCTCACGGAACGGGACTTCGGCCTGGCACGGCGCATCGAGGACGTCGCCCCGGCCCACGGGGCCGCGTAGCGGCACCGTCCGTGTGCCCGGGGGTGGGCGCGCGTGCGTTTGCGTCCGCGGGCCGGTGCGGGTGCATTCCGCGGACCTCCCTCCCGGCGCGAGGCGCGGGGAGTCCGCGTTCGCGGGTCGGCGGCCTGGTGTGCGGCCGACGGCGGTGCCGCGAGGGTGCCGGTGTCCGCCGTGGGGGTGCCTGCGCCGCGCGGTTCGTTGCGGGTGGCTCCCCATCCGGCTGTCCGGTCCATCGCAGCGAGGGTGCCGCCCCGGTCCACGGGGTCGCGCAGCGCAGTCCCGCCGCAGCCGTCGGCGTGGCGGGAGCGGGTACGCGTGCGCATGCGGGTGGCCGGCGAGGTGCTTCCCGTTCTTGCCGCCCGCCCGCCCGCCCTTGCCGCCGCCGCAGCGCGGTGGCGGTGCCGGTGTTCTGCGGTCGTGGGCAGGCTGAAGTGTCCGCTGTGGGAGCCCGTGCCGTCCGGTCCGTTGCGGGTGGGGTGGCTCCGCCCGGCGCTCGTCGGCCTCGCCGGCACGAGCGCAAGGCGTACGGCTCTCCCGTTCACCTTCCCCCGGGCCTTGGACCCGTTCGGTGCCGCCGGTCCGGTAACTGACCCGGTGCGGCGCTCGTGACGCACCGTCACCCCTGAGTCGCCGTATTCGCGACGGCGCGCTCCCGGGCTTCCCGCACCGTACGGATGCCCGCACCATCCACATGTGACGCTCCGTCATGCCAGTCCCTCGGAGGGGTGACCTGCGGCGTCCGCTGTCACCGGTCAGGGTGATCTTGGCCGGGGCGTCCCGCCCGGCGCGCTGCGCGGGGGCTCCCCGGACGGCGGGCTTCGCGTCGCGGGGGTGGGGCGTGGCGGTTAGGGTGGCCGTTCCGGGTCGCGGAGGTGACGCGGCGTCAACAACCGGACGGGGGCGCTGTGGGCCGAACGGGCGGTTCCGGGAGTCGGTGCGCGCGCCGTCGAAATGTCGTGAGCGCGTCAACATATCGTCCCCCTGGCCACCGGACCGGGGCCACGCAACCCACCGCCGGGGAGGGACACGTGACGCACCCGCAGGCCCACCACCGCCACGACCGCACGCTGCGCGCCGCCGCCGCGCGCTTCGACCGCCGCCGTTTCCTGACCGTCACGGGGGCCGCCGCGGCCCTCGCCTTCAGCACGAACCTGCCCGTCGCCGGTGCCGCCCAGGCGGACGAGGCGGCGCCGGGGTTGCTCGCCGAGTACCCGTTCACCCTGGGCGTCGCGTCGGGCGACCCCACGCCCTCGGGGGTCGTGCTGTGGACCCGGCTCGCCCCGCGCCCGTACGAGCCGGCGCCGGGCAACGGGCTGCCCGACGCCCGGGTGCCCGTCCAGTGGGAGATCGCCCGCGACGACCGGTTCACGCGGGTCGTCCGCCGCGGCACCGCGACGGCGCACCCGGAGTTCAACCACACCGTGCACGTCGACGCCCAGGGCCTCGCACCGGACCGGGTGTACTACTACCGCTTCCGCGCGGGCCCCTGGATCAGCCCCCCGGGCCGCACCCGCACCGCCCCCGCGCCGGAGGCCCTCCCGTACGAGATGCGCCTGGCCGCGGTGAGCTGCCAGGCCTACCACGACGGCTACTTCACCGCGTACGGCCACCTCGCGGACGAGGACGTCGACGCCGTCTTCCACCTGGGCGACTACCTCTACGAGTACGCCGTCGGCCCCACCGGCGGCGCCCGTGCCTACACCGACCGCACCCTGCCGTCCTGGTTCGGCAAGGAGACGGTCACGCTGGAGGACTACCGCCTGCGGTACGCCCTCTACAAGTCCGACCCCGATCTGCAGGCCGCGCACGCCGCCTTCCCCTGGTTCGTCACCTGGGACGACCACGAGACCGAGAACAACTACGCGGGCGGCTCCGACGAGAACGGCACCCCCGGCGACGGCTTCCTGGTCCGCCGCGCGGCCGCCTACCGCGCCTACTGGGAGAACCAGCCGCTGCGCGCGCCGCAGCTGCCGCAGGGCCCGGACATGACGCTCTACCGCCGTTTCCACTACGGGCGGCTCGCGCAGTTCGACATCCTCGACACCCGTCAGTACCGCACCGACCAGGCGTACCGGGGCCGCTGGCACCTCCCCGGACCGGAGTCGCAGGACCCGGCGCGCACCATCATGGGGGCGACCCAGGAGCGCTGGCTGCTGGACGGCTTCCGCGGCTCGCACGCCACCTGGAACGTGATCCCGCAGCAGGTCGTGCTGTCCCGCCGGAAGAACACCACCGCCGCCGCGTCCCCGCTCAGCATGGACACCTGGGACGGCTACCCGGCCTGCCGGGACCGGGTGCTGGCCGGCGCGGGAGCCGCCGGCGTCGAGAACCTGCTGGTGCTCACCGGCGACGTGCACGTCCACTTCGCGATGGACATCAAGGCGGACTGGGACGACCCCACCTCGCGCACCGTCGGCACGGAGCTGGTCACCAGCTCGATCGCCAGCGGCCGCGACGGGTCCCCGCGCCCGTCCAACTGGTCGGCGGCCATGGCCGCCAACCCGCACCTGCGGTTCTTCGACGGGCGGCGCGGCTACCTGACCGTCCGGCTGGACGCCGAGGAGGCGCGGGCCGACTTCAAGACCGTGGACTTCGTGACCACTCCGGGCGCCGCCCTGACCACCGCCGCGTCCTTCGTGACCGAGGCCGGCGACCCCGGACTGCGGGAGACCTGACGGGGCTCAGCCCTCGCCGGGGTAGCGGACGCCGATGCGGTCCCGGACCGTGTCGAGCGTCCGCATCACGGCGAGGCTGCCCTCCAGCGGCACCAGCGGGGACTCCCGCTCGCCCGCGCGCAGGCAGCGCATGACCTCGGCCGCCTCGTACTGCAGTCCGCGCAGGCCGTCGTCCGGGGCGCCGAACTCCTCCGGCTCGCGGCCGTCCCGGTGCAGCACGAAGCGGTCCGGGTGGAAGAAGCTCGCCGGAACCTCGATCCGTCCCGCGGAACCGGTGACCACCGCGGTCTGGGCGGTGCCGGCGGTCAGGGAGCAGCTGAGCACCGCCATGGCGCCGCTGTCGTAGCCGAGCAGCATGCCGGTGTTGTCGTCCACGCCGTCCTCGGTCAGGTGGGCCCAGGCCTGGACCTCGTCGGGCTCGCCGAGCAGCAGGTGGGCGAAGGAGACCGGGTAGACGCCGAGGTCCAGCAGGGCGCCGCCGCCGAGCGCGGGGTCGAGCAGCCGGTGGCCGGGGTCGAAGGGGCCGGCGAGGCCGAAGTCCGCGTGCACGCTGCGGACCTCGCCGACGGCCCCGTCCGCGACCAGCTCGGTCAGCCGCCGCACCACGGGGTTGCAGTAGGTCCACATCGCCTCCATCAGGAAGCGATCGCGGGCCCGGGCGAGGTCGGCCAGCTCGCGCGCCTCGACCGCGTTGACGGTGAAGGGCTTCTCGCAGAGCACCGACCGTCCGGCCCGCAGGCACAGCCCGGCCGCGACCCGGTGCGCCGAGTGCGGGGTGGCGACGTACACCACGTCCACGCCCTCGTCGTCGGCGAGTTCGGTCCAGCTGCCGTACGCGCGCGGGATGCCGAAGCGGTCCGCGAAGGCGCGCGCGGAGTCGAGCCGGCGTGAGCCGACCGCGACGATCTCGGCGTCGTCCTTCAGTTCGCGCAGGTCCTCGGCGAAGGACGCGGCGATGCCGCCGGTGGCCAGGATGCCCCAGCGCACTTTCCTACCGGAACCGACCGATTCCGTCATGAATCTGCCCCCACCTGGCCTCGACCACCTCGTGATTGCTGAGAGCATAGAGAACGATTCACACACCACGGAGAGAGACCCATGCCGGAAGCCGGCGCGACCCCGCCCGACCAGATATCCACACCGGGGCCGTCAACCCCGGTACGACGCGCCGGAGAGCTCCCAGGAGCTCGCACCAGCCTGATGGTGACGTTCCTGCTCGGGGCGCTCAGCGCGCTCCCCGCGCTCTCCATGGACATGTACCTTCCGGCGTTGCCGCAGGTCACCGAGGAGCTGCGCAGCCCGGCCGTCACGGTGCAGCTCACGCTCACCGCGTGCCTGGCCGGACTCGCCCTGGGCCAGCTGGTCGTCGGCCCGATGAGCGACCGCTGGGGCCGCCGCCGCCCGCTGCTGGCGGGGATGGTGCTCTACGTCCTGGCCACCGCCGTCTGCGCCTTCGCGTCCACCACGGAACTGCTGATCGGCTTCCGGCTGCTGCAGGGCCTCAGCGGCGCGGCCGGCATCGTGATCGCCCGCGCGATCGTCCGCGACCTGTACGACGGCGTCGCGATGGCCCGCTTCTTCTCCACCCTGATGCTGATCTCCGGGGTCGCGCCGATCGTCGCGCCCCTCATCGGCGGCCAGGTGCTGCGGCTCACCGACTGGCGCGGGGTCTTCGTCGTGCTGACCGTGGTGGGCGTGCTCCTGACCCTCGTGGTGTGGCGCTGCATGCCCGAGACACTGAGCCCCGCGGACCGGCACGGCGGCGGGTTCGGCTCCACGCTGCGGGCGATGCGCGGGCTCCTCGCGGACCGTGCCTTCACCGGTTACATGCTCACCGGCGGCTTCACCTTCGCCGCGCTGTTCGCCTACGTCTCGGCCTCCTCGTTCGTCGTCCAGGAGATCTACGGCGCCTCGCCGCAGACCTACAGCCTGCTCTTCGGCCTGAACTCCGTCGGCCTGGTGGCGCTGGGCCAGGTCAACGGCAAGCTCCTGGTCGGGCGGGTCAGCATGGACCGGGTGACCGGGGTGGGGCTGGCGGTGATCACCGTCGCCGCGGCCGTGCTGCTGGCGCTGACCGCGGGGTGGTTCGGCCCGGTGGGGCTGCTGCCGGTCGCCGCGGGGCTCTTCGTGCTGATGGCGGCGATGAGTCTGGTGCTGCCGAACACCAACGCCCTCGCGCTGATGCGCACCCGGCACGCCGCCGGTTCGGCCTCCGCGCTGCTCGGCACGACCTCCTTCCTGGTGGGTGCCATCGCCTCGCCGCTGGTCGGCATCGCGGGCGAGCACACGGCGGTGCCGATGGCCGTGGTGCAGCTGGGCAGCGTCCTGGCGGCCTGGGTCTGCTTCGCCGGGCTGTGCCGACCGTGGCGGCGTACTGTGGACGCACGGTGATTTGTGCCGCCATTGCCGCGCCGAGTCAGGAGGCAGCGATGTCCGAGCCGATCGACGAGAGCAAGTGGGCCTGGAAGACCGCAGACAGTTGCCTGCACACCGGGTCCGAGCACATGATCGATCCGGAGGACCTGGTCATGGCCTCCGGTCGCGAGCCGACGCCGGCCCTCATCGAGAAGGCCCGCAAGTTGCTGGAGGAGCATGGCCCCGCAGCTGTCGAGAGGTACCTCCCGTGAGGCGGAGCTGCGCGGCGACGAGCTGAGCCGGCTCGTCACGGACATCACCCCATACCTGGAGCCCGTGCCCCCCTCGGCGCACCCCTGGTGCGCGGGGGCCGTGGTCCTGGCGGGCCGCGGCGGCACCGTCGCCCTCCACGAGGCGATGGGCTGGGCGGAACGCTACGCCTCCTACGACGAGGGCGCCGACCGGGGCGTGGAGCTGCCGCCGGAGCGCCGGGTGGCGATGCGGCCGGACACCGTCTTCGACCTGGCCTCGCTGACCAAGCTCTTCACGGCCGTCGTCGCGGTGGGCCGCCTGGAACTCGGCCGGGAGGTCGCGGCCTACGTGCCCGAGTTCGCCGCGGCGGGCAAGCAGCGCATCACCGTGGGGCAGCTGCTGGACCACACCTCGGGGCTCCGTCCCGAGCTGCCCTTCTACGACCACCCCGACGCCGACGCCCGGGCGAAGCTGCTCTGGGAGGAGGCCCCGGTCGTGGCGCCGGGCACCGAGCGGATCTACTCGGACCTGAACCTCGTCGCCCTCCAGCACGTCCTGGAGCGGACCACCGGCGAGGCGCTGGACGCCCTCGTGCGGGAGGACGTCACCGACCCCTTCGGGATGTACGACACCCGCTACAACCCGCCCGCCTCGTGGGCCCCGCGGATCGCCGCGACCGAGGACCAGCGCAGGCCCTGGGCCCGGCTCGACCGCGGTCCGCTCCGCGGGACGGTCCACGACGAGAACGCCCACGTCATGGGCGGTGTCGCCGGGCACGCCGGACTGTTCTCCACCGCCTGGGACCTCGCCCTGTTCTGCCGCGCGCTGCTCGACCGCGGCGGCCCCCACCCCGGTTTCGAGATGGACCGGCCCTGGTTCATGGGCGCCCTCGCGGGGCGCGGCGCGGCCGGCCACACCGGGTTCACCGGCACCAGCCTGGTGATCGACCCTGCCACCGACGGATTCCTGGTGCTGCTCGCCAACTCCGTGCACCCGTGCCGTACGTGGCGCGACGGCAGCGCGCCCCGGGCGGCGGCGGGCACCCGGTTCGCGAGGGCGCTCGGCGTGGCGTGAGCCCCCTGGGGCGCGTGGGGCGCACCGGACGCGGCGGGACGGCGGGGACGGGCGCCCGAAAGGTGCCCCATGCGGTACATCAGGTAGTTTGGCAGCGGACGTGGGGTGGGGATCCTGCCCGGCAGCCGCGTCGGCCGGCCGGCCCCCACGGCGGAACGGAGGCGCAGCAGGCGATGGACCCCGAGGTCAGGACGCGACAGCGCCCGGCGACGGCCGGAGGGCGGTGAGGGCATGGCGCCGGAGCTCGCCGGTCTCGTCGCCGCGGACCCCGGTCCGGCGCTGCTGGACTCCCCGCTGAGCCAGGTCGTGCGCGACACGGGCGCCTCCATGGGCCTGATCTACCTGATGACCCCCGAGCAGGACCTGTTGCGGCTGGCCGTGGCCGTCGGCGTCTCCCGCAAGATCGACACCATCTGGGGGCGGGTGGCACCCAGCGCCTCCAGCCCTGTCGCCGACGCCGTCCGCGAACGGCGCCTGGTGCTGCTGGACGGCCACGAGGACACCGCCCGCTCGTACCCGAGGCTCGCCCTGGTCCTGCCGTACGACTTCCCGCTCGCCGCGGCCCCGATCACCAGCGGCCCCACCATCTGGGGCGCGCTGTGCCTGGTGTGGCCGGGCGGGCACCCGGGGCGGATCAGCCGGCGGGCCCGCGAGGCGCACCGCGGGGCCTGCGACCGCATGGGACGCCTCCTGCGCAGGGCCGCCGAGGACGGCAGGCCCGTACTGCCCCCCGACGAGCCGCGGGTGCTGCCCGCGCTGCGCACCCGCACCCACGGCCCCAGCGAGGCGTCGGCCGCGGCCGACCTCGCCGAACGGCTCCCGGAGGGCTCCTTCGCCCTGGACCTGGACGGCCGGATCACCTTCGTCACGGAGACCGCCGCAGCCCTTCTCGGCGCGGAGGTGACCGACCTCCTGGGCACCGAACCCTGGGAGCTGCTGCCCTGGCTGGACGACCCGGTCTTCGAGGACCGCTTCCGCGGCGCGATGATCAGCCGGCGTCCCGGCACGGCCACGGCACTCCGGCCACCGGACCGGTGGCTCAGTTTCGAGCTCTACCCGGACGGCACGGGCGTCAGCGTCCGCGTCACCCCCGCCCCCACGCCCGAGGCCGCGGAGACGCCCGCGGCGCAGCTCCCCGCGGGCCCCACGCCGGACCGGGCCATCGCCCTCTACCACCTGCTGCACATGGCGGCCACGCTCACCGAGGCCGTCGGCGCGCAGGACGTCATCGACCTGGTCGTCGAGCAGATGCTGTCGGTCTTCGGCGTGCAGGCCGTGGCGCTGCTGACGGCCGAGGAGGGACGACTGCGCGTCATCGGGCACCGCGGCTACCACGAGGACTTCATGGAGTCCGTCGACAGCATGCCGATGGACCTCGACAACCCCGCCGTGCGCGTGCTCAGGACCGGCGTCCCGAGCTTCTTCGCCAACGTCGACGAACTGCTGCGGATCTACCCCGGCACGGTCGTCCGCGACCGCAAGGCCGCCTGGGCGTTCCTGCCCCTGATCACCTCCGGCCGGCCCGTCGGCTCCATGGCCCTCGCCTACGACCGCCCGCACCCCTTCTCCTCGGGCGAGCGCAGCGTCCTCATCTCGATCGCCGGTCTGGTCGCTCAGGCCCTGGACCGGGCGCGGCTGTACGACGCCGAGCACAACCTCGCCATCAGCCTCCAGGCACGGCTGCTGCCCCGGGCCCTGCCGGAGGTCCCCGGCCTGGAGGTGGCCGCCCGCTACATGCCGGCCACCCGCGGCATCGACATCGGCGGCGACTTCTACGACGTGATCCGGCTCGACACGACCACCTGCGGTGTGGCGATCGGCGACGTCCAGGGCCACAACGTGAACGCCGCCGCGCTCATGGGGGAGGTCCGCACCGCCGTCCGCGCCGTCGCGGGCGCCTCGCCGAGCGAAGTGCTGGCCCGCTCCAACCGGCTGCTCGTCGACCTCGACCCCGGCCTGCTCGCCAGCTGCCTCTACGCCCAGCTGGACCTGGAACGGCACACCGCCTGCATCGCGACCGCCGGCCACCCGCCGCCGGTGCTGCGGCATCCGGACGGCACCACCGAGGTGCTGCCGCTGCCGCCCGGCCCGCTGCTGGGCGTGGACCCCGACGCCCGCTACCCGACCACGGAGATCGCGCTGCCGCCCGGCGCGGTGCTCGCGCTGTACACCGACGGCCTGGTGGAGACCCCGGGCGTCGACCTCGACGCGTCCGCCGCCGACCTGGCGGCGCAGGTCGCCCGGGCCGGCCCGGACGCCTCGATGGACGCCCTGGCCGACAGCCTCCTCGGGCACGCCCAGCGGTCCGGCCCGCGCAACGACGACATCGCCCTGCTGCTCACCCACATGACGGGACGGGCGGACCCGCCGCCGGTGTGACGGCCACTCAGGAGGCCGACCCGCCCCACGCCGGGCCCGCGTCCTGCCATGATGTGATGCGCACGAATGTCGCATTGCTGGGGGATCACGTGACGCTGACCATCGGTGGCGCGCTGCGCGAGCTGCGCACGGCCCAGAAGTCCGCCAAGGGCGTGTCGCTGTACTCGCGCCACATCAACCGCCCGGCGGGCCGCGTCCTCGCCGCCGGCGCCTACCGGGCCGGGCTGACGCCGAACCAGGTCACCCTGGTCAGCGCCGCCTTCAGCCTGGGCGCGGTGGCGGCCCTGGCCCTGGCCCGGCCCTCGTGGCCGCTGGCCCTGGCCGTGTACCTGGGGCTCGTCGTCGGCTTCGCCTTCGACTCCGCGGACGGACAGCTCGCGCGGCTGCTGGGGCGGGGCAGCCCCGCCGGGGAGTGGCTGGACCACGTGGTCGACGCCGGGAAGATCACCGCGATCCACGCGGCCGTCCTGATCTCCTTCCACCGCTTCTTCGACCTGCCCTCCGAGGGCTGGCTGCTGCTGCCGCTCGGCTTCCAGTTCGTCGCCGTGATGATCTTCAGCGGCGGCCTGCTGGCGGACAAGCTCAAGCCGAAGCCCCCCGCGGCCGCGCAGGCGGTCCCGGCCGCCGCGCCGTCACGGCTGCGCGCCTTCGCGCTGCTGCCCGTCGACTACGGGGTGTTCTGCCTGGTCTTCCTCACCCTCGGGGCACCGCGGGTCTTCCTCGCCGCGTACACCGTGCTGTTCGCCGTGCACGCGCTCTTCCTCGTCGCCTTCCTCGCGAAATGGTTCCGCGAACTGAGCGCGCCCGCTGCTAGCATCGAGGCATGATCGCGAACCCGCACCACCGGCGAATGACGGCCCCCGCCCGGGGCCGCTGACACCGGACGCGTCCGCGTCTTCCGAGGCCCCCTTCCGGGGCCTCGATCCTTTTGCGCTCGGAGCCCCGCCCCCGTCCCTCCCGGAGGTTCCGATGACCGCGCCCCAGACGTCCCGTTTCTACGTCACCACGACGATCCCGTACGTCAACGCCCGCCCCCACCTGGGCTTCGCGCTCGAACTGGTGCAGGCGGACGTACTCGCCCGGCACCACCGCAGACGCGGCGAACCGGTGCGCTTCCTCAGCGGCACGGATGACAACTCGCTGAAGAACGTGCTGGCCGCCGAGGCCGAGGGCATCCCCGTCCAGGACCTCGTGGACCGCAACGCGGCCGCGTTCGCCGCACTGGACGCCCCGCTCGCGCTCTCCCTGGACGACTTCATCCGCACCAGCCGCGACCCCCGCCACCGCGCCGGCGTGGAGCGCCTGTGGCGCCGCTGCGCCGAGGCGGGCGACCTCTACCGAGAGCACTACGAAGGCCTGTACTGCGTGGGCTGCGAGCAGTTCTACACCCCGGACGACCTGGTCGGCGGCCGCTGCGCCGAGCACGGCACCGAGCCGCAGACGGTCGCGGAGGAGAACTGGTTCTTCCGGCTGTCCCGCCACACCGACGCGCTGCGCGCGCTGATCGAGGACGGGCGGCTGCGCATCGAACCGGCCGCGCGCCGCAACGAGGTGCTCGCCCTGCTCACGCGCGGGCTGCGCGACTTCTCCGTCTCCCGCTCCCAGACCCGCGCCCGCGGCTGGGGCATCCCGGTGCCCGGAGATCCCGGGCAGGTGATCTACGTCTGGTGGGACGCGCTCGGCAACTACGTCACCAGCCTCGGCTACGGCGGCCCCGACGGGGAGCGCGGTGCCGCGTACGACCGGTGGTGGGCGGGCGACGGACGGCGCGTGCACCTGGTGGGCAAGGGGGTGCTGCGCTTCCACGCCGTCTACTGGCCCGCGATGCTGCTGTCGGCCGGGCTGCCGCTGCCGACGGACATCCTCGTCCACGACTACCTGACGGTGGAGGGGCGCAAGATCAGCAAGTCGGCGGGCGCGACCGTCGACCCGGAGGAACTGGCCGCCGAGCACGGCACGGACGCCGTGCGCTGGTGGCTGCTGCGCGAGGTGCCGAGGGTCGGCGACGCCGACTTCACGCGCGAACGGCTGGTCGCCCGGGCCGACGCGGACCTGGCCGGGGGGCTCGGCAACCTGGTGCACCGGGTGGTGACCATGGTCCACCGGTTCCGTGACGGCGTGGTCCCCGCGGGGGGCGGGGCGGGCGAGCCCGGTACGGAGGCCGTGCTGGCGGCGTGTCAGGAGACGCCGGACGCCGTCGCGGCGGCGCTGCACGACATGGACTTCCGGCGTGCCACGGCCGCCGTGTGGCGGATCGTCGACGAGGCCAACCGCTGCATCGACGAGACCCGGCCCTGGGAACTGGCCCGCGCCGAGCGCCGCCACCGCAGCGCCTCCGCCGGACACCGCCTCGACGCGGTCCTGGCCGCCCTCGTGCTCGCCTGCCGCACCCTCGCCGGGGAACTCGGGCCGTTCCTCCCCGGCGCCGCCGCCCTGATCGCGCACCGCTGCGCGGCCGGCGACGACGGACGCCTCCCGCCCCCGGCCCCGCTGTTCCCGCACTCCGGCGCCCGAGCGGGCCTGGGCAGCGGGTAGGTGTGAGGGGGCGTGGCCGCCCGGGGTTGTGGGGGTTATGGCGGGGGTGGGTGGTCTGGCTGTCGCTTCGTCTGGCTCCCTTTGGTCGCACCGATGGCGGGCTGCGGATGGGAGGGCGGCGGCTCGGCGCTTCGCTGCGGTGTGCGGGCGGGTGCGTGGCAGGGGTTCAGGCGCCACGCACGCACCCGCAGCCCGGACATCGGGAGTCCGCACCACCCTCCCATCCGCAGCCCGCCGCCGTGCGACCGAAGGGAGCCAGACGAAACCCACCCCCACCCACCGGCCCCAGCCCCACCGGCGCGCAGGCAAGCCGGCAACCGCGCAACCGCCCGACCACCGGCACCGGACGGTACGCGAACCGGGGCTCTACGCCCCCGCCCGGCGCTACGCGGGGGCGGGTTCGGCGCGGCTTTCGGGGTCGTCCGCCGGGGCGGCCTCGCGGCGGACGACGGCGATGCGGGCCCAGAGGACCAGCGCCTTGAGGGCCGAGCCGAGGGCGAGGCCCCAGGCGGCGCCCAGGACGCCGCCGAGGGCGTAGCCGCCGATCATGAAGGCGACCGATGCGAGGGAGAACACCACCTGGATGGGCAGGGTGGCCTTCGGCCGCAGGACGCGGAGCGTGAGCAGCGCGCTGGTGCCGGCGGCGATGGCGGCGTACTGGGTGCCCGTGGCGGGCAGCAGGCGGGACGCCGCCGACCAGGTCTCGCCGAGCAGTTCGCGGCCGGCGCGGTCCGGCAGCGCCACGAGCACGGCCGTCCAGCCGGCGGCGACGCCCGCGAGGACGGCGGCGAGAACGGCGGTGGCCCGGACCTGACCGCGCATCCCCGGCACCCGGTTGAGCAGCGGGGGCCCGAACGCGGTGGCGGAGTTGAAGAGCACGTTCATCGGGCCGAAGAGCGTGGTCGTACCGCGCAGCGCGCCCACCGCCAGCTGACTGGCGAACAGACCGAGGCCGACCACCGCGAGCTGGCTGGAGGCGTTGCCCACGCCGTACTCGACGACGAAGCGCCGCCCGAGGTGGCCGCGGCGCACGAAGCGCCGCAGGTCGGCCCTGGTGCCGCGCAGCCTGGGGGCCAGCAGTGCGGCGCCGGCGAGCAGCGCGGGCACCGCCGACAGGCCCCACACCGCGACCAGCCGGGCCGGGCCCGTGCCGTGCGGCTGCAGGGCGAGCGCCGGGAGCGCGACGGCCAGTCGCAGCACGTCGCTGACGAGGGCGAGATGGGGCAGCCGCAGGGTCGAGAAGCAGTAGCGCAGCCCGTCCTGGGTGAGGACCAGCGGCAGCACCATGCCCAGCACGGCCAGCGCCCATGCCGTCTCGCCGGGGACGAAGGCGAGCACCGCCGCCATGGCTCCCCCGGCCACCGTGGACGCCACGGCCACGAAGGACGCCGCGGAGCGGCAGGCGGCGGCCACCGAGGCCGCCTCGCCCCGCTCCAGCACCAGGGCCTGGCCGACGTACGACACGCTGACGCCCAGCAGCACGGAGAAGACGGTGTAGACCATCGAGAAGACCGAGAACCCCGCGGCGCTGGACAGCCGGGCGGCGACCACGAGCACCAGGATGTTCGTGAGCGCCGCCACGCCCTGGTCGAGCACGGAGCAGACGATCGCGGTTTTCGCGCCCGGCGCCGGGCGCACCGTCACCGGGTCACCGTGCGCAGCGGGATGGTGTCGGTGGTCGGCGCCGGGGTGTCGTCGCCGGAGGGGAGGGACGCCCTGGCCGTGGAGGCGGCCGGGACCGTGACGCCGCCCTCCGCGGAGGCCGCGGCCCCGGCGGCCGGGACCGCGGCCTCGGAGCGCGCCGCGGCGGCGTTCCGCTTGCGCGCCGCCCTCCGGGACCGCCGGGCCCACCAGCCGCGGCCGGGCGAGGTGTGCAGGACGGCGCCCAGCACGGTGCTGCCCGCGCCGCTGATCAGCTGGCGCACCCGGTCGAGGTCGGCGCGGTGCACCGCGTGCGGGTCGGCGACGACCAGGACCCCGTCGATGCGGTCGGCCAGCGCCAGCGCGTCGGCGTACGTGAGGACTGCCGGGGCCAGCACGATCACCGCGGCGCCCGGGGCGTCCGCCTCCGCGAACAGCCGGCTCGCCGCGGACGAGGTGAGCGCACGCGCCACGTTGCGCACCCGGCGCCCCGGTACGAGGTCGAAGGAGCCCGACTCGCCCGCGTCGATGGGAACCTGCAGACCGGCCGGCCAGCCGCCTTCGCTCAGGTGCGGGGCGCGGGCCCAGCCGGGCCGGGAGCCGTCGGCCGCGCGCAGCCGCGCCGACAGCCCGGGGGTGCGCAGGTCGGCCTCGACCAGCAGCACCTCCATGCCCATCTCGGCGAAGGACGCGGACAGGTTGACGGCCACCGAGGCGGCCGTCTCGCCGGTGCCGCGCGGGGCGACCACGAGCAGTCGGCGGTGCTCGGCGAACCGCTGGTCGTAGGCGAGCCGGAAGGCGACCGAGCGGAACTCCTCGGCCAGCCGGGGGTCGGCGTTGTCGACGGCGAGCAGCGGCCCGCCCTTGCCGCGCGGCAGGGTGCCCAGCACGGGCGCGCGCAGTGCCCGCACGACGTCGCCCTCGGAGCGCGCGGTCGGGTCGAAGACCAGCCGTACCCAGGCGGCCAGCAGGCCGACGGCGATGCCGACGAGCGCGCCGAGGCCGAGCATCATGGGCAGCCCGGGCCCGGAGGCCGCCGCCGGCGGGGAGGCGACCCGGATCCACTTGCCGGGCGTGGTGTCGAGGGTCTGCAGGCTGGTGATCTTGGTGCTGAGTTCGGAGATGCGGCCGACGAGGGTGGCCTGCACCGTGGTGGCCGCGTCGAGGGTGGGTCCCTCGCCCAGCCTGGCGATCTGGTCGTCGAGTTCCTGGCGCTGCTTGACCACCGGGTCGAGCTGCTTGCGCAGGTTGTGGACGGTGTTCTTGATGGTGTTCTCGGTGGCCTCCTGGCGCGCGTCCATGAACGCCTGGGCGAACGCGTTGGCGCGGCGGGCCGCCTGGTCCGGGTCGGTGTAGGTGTACGCGAAGCGCAGCACCAGCGTGTTGGGCGGGTTGGTGACCTGGAGGTCGGACTGGAGCGAGGAAACGGAACGTTCCGGCAGGTGCAGCTTCTTGGCGGCGCGCTTGGCGATCTCGTTGCTCATCGCCGTCTGCCGCTCCGTGCCGATGTTGATCGCCTTGTCGGGCGCCGTACCGCCGGCCGCGAACTCGTCGACGGTGGCCGCCCGCAGCACGACCTCGCTGGTCGCCACATAGGTGTCCTTGCCCGAGACGGCCAGGTATCCGCCGCCGAGCAGCCCGATCAGCACACCGGCCACCAGCAGCGCGCGGTAGCGGACGAGCTGACGGAACTGGTCGCGCAGGAGGTCCGGTTCGTCGTGGGCCTCGGACATCTGCGATGCGTGCGGTTGATCGCTCACGTGCGTGGAACCCCCCATACGTCCGATCCCTCAGGATCGACAGCTTCTGCGGCCGTGTCCAGTGCCTCCGCGAGGAGCGCACTGATCCGTGACAATCCGGCCTCACGACTCAGGTGCGCCGTCACGTACGCGGGTCCCCGGGCACCGAGTTCACCGGCGGCCTCCGGGTCCTGGGCGAGGGCGCGCACGGCCTTGAGAAACGCCCCCGGGTCCTCCGGTTCCACCAGCAGCCCGGCCTCGGACCGCAGCACCTCCTGCGCGGTGCCGCCCTCGGCGGCGACGGAGGCGACCACGGGCCGTCCGGCGGCGAAGTAGGAGGTGAGTTTGGACGGGATGCTCATGTCCAGCACCGAGGCGCGCTGGGTGACCGCCAGGACGTCGGCGGCGGCCAGCACGTCGGGGAAGTCGGCGTCGTCGGCGGGCGGCGCGAACTCCAGGTTCGGCACGTCCGCCGCCAGGTCCCGCAGGTGCTCGCGCTGGTTGCCGTCGCCCATCAGGACGATCCGCACCGAGGGGTCGAGACGGGCCGCCTCGACCAGCACCTCCAGGCCCTGCTTGAGCCCCATGTTGCCGGAGTGCAGCACGACCGTCTGCTCCCGGCCCCAGCCCAGCCGGGCCCTGGTCTCCTCGCGCGGCCGCGAAGGGCGGGCCACGTGGGACCAGTTGGGGACCAGCCGGATGCGTCCCCGGTCCACGCCCATCGCGGCGACCTTGTCCACGAAGCTCTCGTGGATCACCCCGACCAGCGTGGCCCGCTTGAGCGCGTACGCCTCCACGGCCCCGGCGGCCGCCGCCGCCCGGTCACCGCCGCGGATGCCGCTCTGCGCGGCGGCGGCGCCCATCAGGTCCTGCACGATCGGTACGTACGGCACCTTGTGCCGGGCGGCGATGCGCGCGCCGATCACCCCGCCGGCCAGGCTCGGCATCTGCGCCACCACCGCGTCCGGCCGGACACGGGGCGCCGCGACCAGCCCGTGGGCGAGGATCGAGGCCTCGAACAGAGCGCGCTTGAGCGCCGTCTGACGAGGCGGCACGGTGTGCCGCCGACGGTGCACGCGCACCCCGGCACGCCGCTCCTCGATCCGCCACACGCCCCGGTACGCCGGGTCGAGCCGCCACGACGGGTAGTGCGGCATCCCGGCGAGCACGTGGACCTCGGCGCCGCCGCCGTCCGCGGCCGCCCAGTGTTCGGCGATCTGCGTGGCGTACGGGCCGATGCCCGCGTGTTCGGGCGCGTAGTTGGTGGAGACGATCAGCAGAGTGCGGCCCTTGAACTCGGGCACGGAAGGACCCCTTCCCCCCAGAAGTGACCAGATGCTCACCTTATCCGTTCACCGGAGAAACACACTGGCTTCACGCTAATGTCTGAGACTCCGCAACTCGCGGAACGGTTGTATTCCTGTGGGGGGATTCGCAACATGGCGCACCGTGTGGGGTATGCACCTGGTGTCTACGACCTGTTCCACGTCGGCCACCTGAACATCCTGCGGCACGCCCGCAGCCAGTGCGACTACCTCGTCGCGGGGGTGGTCTCCGACGAGATGGCCGCCCTGGCCAAGGGGCGCAAGCCGGTCGTCCCGCTCATCGAACGGCTGGAGATCGTCCGCAGCGTGCGCTTCGTCGACGCGGCGTTCGTCGAGACCGTCCCGGACAAGCTGGAGACCTGGGAGCAGGTCCGGTTCGACGTCATCTTCAAGGGCGACGACTGGCGCGGCACCGAGAAGGGGGCCAGGCTCGAGCGGGACTTCGCCACGGTCGGCGTCGAGGTCGTCTACTTCCCGTACACGGTGCACACCTCCAGCACGCAGCTGCGCCGCGCGCTCGACGCGTTGACGACTCCCGCGGCGGGTGCGGCCGGGCGCTGACCCCCGGCCCGCGCCGGCCCGCTCAGCGCAGCTGCTTGCGCTCGTCGGAGCGCAGGGTCGTGACGAGCGCGAAGCAGATCAGGGCGACTCCGATGCGGCCCGAGGCCTGGAGCAGCGGGCCGCGCAGGAGGATGAAGGAGTAGCCCGCGACGAGCGGGATGACGATCGCCATCACATTGCCCGGGCGCGGGTCCACCGAGGTGCGCAGGGCGTAGCGGCGGTCGCCCCGGGCGGCGAGGTAGCCGAGGGCGATGAAGCCGACGACGACGCCCCCGGCGCCGAAGTCGATCCAGACCTCCGCCCACATGGGGGAGGACAGGTTGACGTTCTTCATCCCCATCCACTGGCCGATCATGACGCCCGTGTCGCGGGGCTTGCCCTGCCAGACCGACCGCGGCACGAAGAAGAACGCGGAGCCCGCGAGCTGGCGGCCGTAGAAGTGGCCGGGGCCGGAGTCCGAGAAGGTGATCGTGTTGGCGAACATGCCGACCTGGTCGTAGTCCTTGATCGCCAGCGGCTCGAAGACGGACGTCGTCTGCACCGGCTTGTAGCCGTCGTCGTCGTAGCGGAAGCGGTCGGCGAACGGGAAGACGACCAGCGCGGCCAGCACCCCCAGCGCCAGGGCCGTCCGGTACATCGTCGGGCTCTTGGGGAAGGCCGTGAAGAGGAACGAGAAGAGCACCGTCAGGAACCAGTAACGCGGGTTGCTGATCGGGTTGTTGACCACCCCGTTGAGCAGCAGCAGGGCAACCCAGGTGGCGATCACCAGCGGCCGGCGGCGGGCCCGCCGCGAGGTCACCAGCCAGCGGGTGAAGACCAGCAGCGCCAGCAGTGCGGGGACGGTCCCGAACCCGCGCAGGAAGGCGGAGCCGACGTTGGACTCCGCGGAGGCGGCGCCGTCGGCCCGGATCGTGTCGGTGATGGCCTGACGGCTGCTGAAGAACACCGCGGGGCCGCCCAGTTTGACCACCAGCAGCGCGCTGCCGACGAACGCGATCGCCGCCAGCAGGAACACCCGCCTGCGGTGGAAGGAGGCGGAGCGGTCCTTGCGCCGGGCCCGGCGGATCGGCCGGTGCCGCGACAGCAGGGCGCCGACGTCGAAGGCCGCGCAGCCGATCAGCACCAGCGC
The DNA here is from genome assembly GCF_042742985.1 of Streptomyces sp. NPDC058864. Taxonomy (NCBI): domain Bacteria; kingdom Bacillati; phylum Actinomycetota; class Actinomycetes; order Kitasatosporales; family Streptomycetaceae; genus Streptomyces; species Streptomyces sp. NPDC058864. Next base: position 29,326 of record NZ_JBHYMQ010000034.1, read on the forward strand.
CACCGCGACCAGCAGGTCCGCGCGGGTGCCGACGACCGGTGTCGGCGTCTGGTCGAGGACGTCCTGCACGAGCGGGGCGACGCCCATGGCGACGTAGACGAAGAGCCAGAACGAGCCCTGGATGAGCTTGCGGTGGGCCGTCAGCGCCATCACCGCCAGCCGGGTGCCGGAGTAGCAGGTGAGCACCATCTGCAGCCAGAAGACGCCGTCGTGCACCCCCGGGCCCGGCTGCACCGCGACCACCGCGGGCAGGAACAGGCCGAGCCCCAGGATCAGCGGTACGGCCAGCGCGCGGGAGAGCAGCGCCCGCGGCGAGACCGGCGGGACCTCGACGCCCTCGGCTCCCGCCCCCGTCCCCGGACCGGCCGGGCCCCCCGGCCCGCCGGGCCCTCGCGGTCGCAATCCGCGCGGCTGGATTTCGTGTGCCTGAACGGCCATGCAACAGCCCCCCAACGATTCCCCTCGCGCAGTCTATAGATCCTGCCTCCCCGGAAGCGTGTCCACGGATAATCTGTGCGAACGGTGCCGGGGAGGGCACCAGGGGCTGGGGTTCTTGGGGGTGCGTCCGTGACGGCACGTGATCTGTCGGCCTTCACACTGGCCGGGTACGACAAGGGACGGGGCAAGGCCGTCCAGGCGCTGTGGTTCGCGGTGATGAACACCGTGTTCTCCGCCTGGTTCTGCCCGGCCCGGCTGCGGGTGGCGATCCTGCGGGCCTTCGGCGCCACCATCGGCGAGGGGGTGCTCATCCGGCACCGCGTCCGGGTGCTGTGGCCCTGGAAGCTGACGGTCGGCGACCGTACGTGGATCGGCGAGGGCGCCTGGCTGCTCAACCTGGAGCCCATCACCATCGGCACCGACGTCTGCGTCTCCCAGGAGGCGCTGCTGTGCACCGGCAGTCATGACCACCGCACCGTCGACTTCCGCTACCGCAACGCGCCGATCACCGTGGCGGACGGCGCCTGGGTCGCCGCCCGCGCCATCGTGCTCGCCGGGGTGACGGTCGGCCGCCACGCCGTCGTCGGCGCCGGAACCGTCCTGTCGAAGGACCTGCCCGAACTCACCCTGCACACCGCCGAGGGCACCCGGACGCTCAAGGAGCCCCAGCCGTGAAGGAGCCCCAGCCGTGAAGGTGCTGCACGTCGTCACCCTGCACACGCCCACCAACGCCTTCGGCGGCCCGACCAGGGTCGCCCTCAACCTCGCCCGGGGGCTGCGCGGCCGTGGTGTCGACGCCGAACTGGTCACCCTGGGCGACGGCTTCCCCGAGGGCCCCCTGCCCGACGAGGTGGAGGGAGTGCCCGCGCGGATCTTCCGGGCCCGGCACGTGCTGCCGCGCTTCGAGGTCTCCGGGATCACCTCTCCGTCCCTGCTGGCCGGAGCGCGGCGGCTGGTGCGCTCGGCGGACGTCGTGCACGTCCACCTGATGCGCGACCTGATCACCCTGCCGGTCGCCGTTGCCGCCCTGCAGTGCGGGCGGCCGCTGGTGCTGCAGACCCACGGGATGGTCGACCCCAGCGACAAGCCGCTGGCCAAGGTGCTCGACGCGCTCGCCACCAAGCGGCTGCTGCGCCGCGCCGACGCCGTGCTGCACCTGACCGAGTGGGAGCGCACCGACCTGGAGGCGGTCGTGGGCGCGGGCAACCTGGCCCGCCCCGTACGCCTGCCCAACGGCACCGCGCTGCACCAGCCGAGGGTCCCCAGCGGGCCGCCGACCGTGCTCTACCTGGCCCGCTTCCAGACCCGCAAGCGCCCCAAGGCCTTCGCGGAGGCGATCCCCGAGGTGCTGCGGCGCCACCCGGACGCCCGCTTCGTCCTCGCCGGGCCGGACTCCGGGGAGCTGGCCGGCACCCTGGAGACCGTGCGCACGCTGGGCGTCGAGAAGTCCGTGCGGCACGTCGGCCCGCTCAGCCACGCCGAGGCGCTGGAGGCCTTCCGCGCCGCCGACGTCTACGTCCTGCCGTCCGTGGACGAGCCGTTCGCGATGTCGCTGCTGGAGTCGATGTCGGTGGGCACGCCCGTCGTCGTACGGGAGTCCAACGGCCTCGCCCCCGACATCGAGCGGGCCGGCGCCGGACGGGTCGTGCACCGCCCCGAGGAGATCGCGGGGGCGGTCCTGGAGCTGCTGGAGCCCGAGGCGAACCAGGCGGCCTCACAGGCCGCCTGGCGCCTCATCCGGGACGAGTTGTCGCTCGACGCCGTCCTCGACGTCCTCCAGGAGGTGTACGGGACGGCTACGACGGAACGTTCTCGCGCGTCTTCAGCCCGATCTGCCAGCGGTAGAAGCTGAGCGCGAGTGCGTAGTCGAAACCGGCGCGGCCGTCGAGGAAACCGCGCCGGGCGAGGTAGGTGTAGCCGAAGAAGAGCAGCGGCTTGAACGGCACCTTCTGGAAGAGCCGCCCCTGCCGGGTCTTCAGCCCCCGCACCTGCTCCTTGGCGCCCGGGTGGTGCTCCAGCCAGGCCTCCCAGTCCGAGTAGCGGTTGTGCCGCTCGAACCAGGTGCGCACCGGGTCCAGGTCGCGGTGCTCGATCCGGCCCTTGAGCCGGCCCACCGGTCCGTCGGCGGTCGGCTGGTAGTGCCCCTCCTGCTCGCCCATGCCGGGCGCGCCCAGGTCGTCGACCTCCGGGTACGACACCCGGGTGCGGTCCAGCAGCGACCGCTTGACCACGGTGTAGCCGCGCCGCAGCGGCCGTCCGGCGAACCAGTACAGCAGCGGGATGTCGAAGGCCGCGGGCAGGACGGGCTGCCGCGCGAAGACCTCGCGGAGCTCGGCGATCAGCTCCGGCGTGGGCACCTCGTCCCCGTCCAGGAACAGCAGCCAGGGGATGTCCGGGTGGACGTTGTCCAGGCACCACTGCTTCTTCTTGGGGTACTTGCCGTCCCAGGTGTACGGCACGACCTGGGCGCCCAGGGACTCGGCGATGGCGCGGGTGTCGTCGGTGCTGTCGGAGTCGACGACCACCACCGCCTCGAAGTGGCCGATGACCGAGCCGACCGTGGTGGCGATGTTCTCCGCCTCGTTCTTGGTCGGGATCGCCACCACGACGGGGAGCCTGCTCACGAGTTCGGTCATCGGCCCTCCCGTGCCCAGGCGAAGCAGCCGCGCGAGTCGAACGTCCTCACGGCCGCGGTGATGGTGACCTTGTGGGCCGTGCCGGTCTTCGTCCCGGCCGTCCAGGTGCAGTCCTCGGTGGGGGTCAGGGCCCGGTAGGTGCCGGGTGCGACGACGCTGCCCGCCTTCGCCTCGGCGCCCACGGTGTAGGAGCCGTCGGCGAAGCCGGTCTCGGCGGCCGCCAGGACGTCCTGCTGGGCCGGGCACAGGTGGGTGACGGCGCCCTTGGCGCCGCCGATCTGCCCCGTGATGATGCCGCCGATCGCGGCGTCCTTGTCGACCTCGGCGACGCGGGCGATGCGGTCGCAGGTCTCCTGGCCCAGTTGCAGCACGGCCGCGGGGTCGGTGCCCTTGGGCACCCGCCCCGACAGGTAGCCCTTCTCCTTCTTGGTGAAGGAGCCGGTGGCCGGGGTGAGTTCGTCCTCGGGGACCTTGGGTCCGCTGGGGACCGCGTCGGATGCGGGGTCGGTGGGCGTGGCCGGTTCGGCGGAGACCGAGGCCGAGGCCGACGCGGCGGCGGTGGGTGCGGTTGTGTCCTTGGCCGCGGTGTCCTTGCCGTCCGAGCCGCTGGAGCAGCCGGTGAGCAGCACCGCCGCCGCCGTCACGAGGACGGCGGCGGCGGTGGCGACCCGGCGGGGCGGGTGGGTCATCCGTTCTTCCCCAGGTTGTAGTGCTGGGCGATCTGCGAGGCGGAGAGCACGCTCGGGTAGATCGCGGTCTCGTCGATCGAGCCGGCGAAGTAATTGCTCGTCGGGCGGCTGGTCCAGCCGGACAGGTTGTCGCCGCCGACGTGCCAGTAGCCCACGTAGTCGTTGCCACCGGTGATCAGGAAGTTCGACGCCTGCAGCGAGCCGTCGACGTACAGCCGCATGCCGCTGGAGCCCTGCGTGGCGACGACGTGGTGCCACTCGCCGTCGTTGTAGGCCCCGGAGGTGGTGATGGTGCGGTTGCTGCCGCTGCGCACTCCGAAGATCAGCCGGCCGGCGTTGGTCATGTAGACGTGCTTGTCGGTGGTGGCGCTCGCCTCGGTCGTACGGTCGCCGAAGCCGACGATCTTGCCGCCGGTGGTGGTGGTCGTCCTGAACCAGGTCTCGATGCTGTACGAGGACGGCCGGTTGCGCTTGGCGTCGCTGTACGACCACTGCGTGGTGCCGTTGTACGTCACGGCGGTGCTGCCGTTGCCGGCGAGCGCGCCGGGGCTGACTCCGCGGGTCGGGCCGCCGACGTGGTTGCCGCCGTCGTCGGCCGGCGAGTTGTCGGCGACGAAGGTGTTGGCGGTCTCGTTGTACCGCCAGTACAGCGTGGCGCCGTCGGCGAGGACCTGGGTCGGGTACGCCTCGGGCACGGTCGCCGCCGTGACCGTCTGGGTGGGCGACTTGACGGTGGTGTTGGTGCCGTCGCTCGCGGTGACCCGGTAGGTGTAGGTGGCACCGGCCGTCACGTCGGTGTCGGTCCAGGTCAGCTGCGGCCGCACCCACGGCAGCGAGGAGGCCGTGGTGGTGTACACGGGGGTGGCGGCGCCGTTCTTGTACACGCGGTAGGTCAGTGAGCTGTCGTCCAGGTCCAGGCTGGTCTGGATGCGGACGTTGACCGAGCCCGGGGTGACGCTGGAGGCGTTGACGTTCGGGGTGGTCGGCACGCCGGTGTCCGGACCCGAGGAGAAGCGGGTCAGGCCCTGCTGGGCGACGCCGTTGACGGTGGTGAACTCGCCGCCGACCCACAGGTAGTCGGTGCCGCCGGACGAGGAGACCGACATGACGCGCGGGCCGATGCCCTCGCCGAGGCCGTCGTTGGTGTCGGGGAACCAGCCCAGCTTCGCGGGGTTGTCGACGGACTCCGCGAGCAGGTGCTTGCGCCGCTGGTTCGGGTACTCGTTCATGGTGCTGCAGTCGTGCGCGTGCGAACCGCTGTACAGCACGGACTTGTAGACCTCGACGGACTGGGTGGCGCCGAGGCAGGTGTCGCGCCAGCGCTGGTTGAAGTCGCTGAGGTTGAGCGCGATGCGGCCGTCGAAGACACCTCCGCCGGTGCCCTCGTTGCCCGTGTAGACGCCGGTGGCGTCGGTCGTGACGTCCTTGACGACCGACGTCGACGGGATGAAGGAGGACCCGTAACCCTTCACCACGGCGCCGGTCGTCGCGTCGACCACGGCCAGGGCGTGCGAGGAGGTGCCGTTGACGCGGTCGAAGTCGCCGCCGAGGACGATGTTCGCCCCGTTCGGGGTGATCTCCAGGGCACGGCCCGGCGCGTCGCCGTTGGCCGTGAAGGCGGTGACGTCGCCGGAGGTGGTGACGGCGGCGAAGTTGTCGTGCGGCTGGCCGTCGACGGAGCTGAAGTCACCGCCCAGGTAGACGGTGTCGGCGGTGGCGGCCAGCGCCCGCACGGTCGCGTTGACCGCGACGGCGAAGTCCGTCTTCACGGTGCAGGTGGCGATGTCGATCGCGGCGAGGCTGCTGACCGGGGTGCCGTTGACCGCGCCGAAGAAGCCGCCCGCGTACAGCGTGGCCCCGTCCGGTGACACGGCGAGCGCCCGCACGGTCGCCGTGCCGGAGCCGACGGTGAAGGACAGCCTGCAGTCGGTGGGCGCGCCGGTGGCCGCGTCGAAGGCGGCGAAGTTGACCGCCTCCTGCTCGTTCGGGCCGCCCGCCGCCTCCCCGGACGGGCGGACCGAGGAGAAGGTGCCACCGGTGAATACGGTGCCGTTCGCCTGCGCCATGGCGAAGACGATGCCGTTGGTCTGCCAGGTCGGCAGGCTGTCGGCCGTCAGCGCCACCGGCGGTGTCAGTGCCACCGCCGGTTGCGGCGCCAACGCCCCCGCCGCCAGGGATCCCGCCGCCAGGGTCAAGGCAGCGGATATGGATCTGAGCTTGCGCATGTGCCCCCCAAGGCCCCAATGCCCCCGAGCGTCCCGCTTGGCCGCCCGTGCACCGCAGGGTATGGGTTGACATACGACTGATGGACGGTGTTTGAAGAAAATGTGAGCACTAAGGTGCGCCGAATGTCAGTACGAGAACGGGGTGGTTGCCCGCTCCCGCCGCCTCGCTCGACCACAGCCACAGCGCGTCGGTGCCCGTGCTGGTCAACGCGAGGTCGTAGGAGCTACCCAGGGCCCCGGCCAGCGCGCCGGCGTCCAGCGCCGTCTCGTACGCGCTCTGGGCCGCCGTGGCCCCGGTGAGCGTGCCGAGCACCGTCGAGGACAGCGCGGGCCGGCCGGTGTACGTCACGCCGGTCTCCGTCCAGCTCCCGGTGACCGGGACGACGCTCTGGCCGTCGGCCGATCCGGCACTGGCGTCGGAACTGGTGTGCACCCGCAGCCGCGCGCTCTTCAGCACCGTCCCGGCGGGCGCGGCCGGCAGCGAGAAGCGCAGATAGGTCAGGTACGCCGAACTGCCGCGCACCGCGAGCGAGCCCGAGGTGCCGTAGTTGGCCGACGGCGCGCCCGCGTTGACGTACGAGTCCTCGGCCGCCTCGACGGTCACCTCGGACTCGGGGGGAGTGCCGCCGCCCCCGGTGCCCAGCGTGTGGTGGTCGGCGACCTGGGCGGCGGTCAGCACCGACGGGTAGACGGCCGTCTCGTCCAGCTGACCGGCGAAGTAGTTGCTGGTGGGGCGGTTGGGCCAGCTGCTGAGGTTGTCGCCGCCGACCCTCCAGAAGCCGGAGTAGTTCTGGCTGGTGGTGGTGGGGTCGCTGCCGGCGAGGGCGCCGTCCACGTACAGCCGCATGCCGCCGCTGCCCTGGGTGGCGACGACGTGGTGCCAGCCGCCGTCGTTGTAGGTCCCCGTGGTGGTGATGGTGCGGTTGCCGCCGTTGCGCACCCCGAAGGCCAGGCGCCCGTTGTTGGTCATGTAGATGTGCTTGTCGAAGCTGCTGCTCAGGTTGTCGTCCACGTTGCGGTCGCCGAAGCCGATCAGCTTGCCGCCGGCCGTGGTCGTCGTCCGGAACCAGGTCTCGATGCTGTACGCGGCCGGGCGGCCGTGCCGGGCGTCGCTGTAGGCGTAGTCGTTGCTGCCGTTGAAGCCCAGTGCCGTGCTGCCGGGCACGGCGCCCGGGGTCTGCCGGTACGACGGGCCGTTGAGGTACACCGCGTTGTCGTTGCCGGGGGAGGAGTCGGCGCCGAACTGGCCGGAGGCCTCGTCGTAGCGCCAGTACAGCGTGGCGCCGTCGGCGAGCACCCGGGCCGGGTAGGCCTGGGTCGCCGACGCGGCGGTCACCGACTGGGCGGGGGACAGGGCGCTGGTGTTGGTGCCGTCGCTCGCGGTGACCCGGTACGAGTACGTGGTGCCCGCCGTGACCGAGGTGTCGGTGAAGGCCAGCTGCGGGCGCGCCCACGGCAGCGAGGAACCGGTGGCGGTATGGATCGGCGTGGTGGAGCCGTTGCGGTAGACGCGGTAGGTCAGCGGGCCGTCGTCCAGGTCGAGGCTGGACCGCCAGCGCACGGTGACCTGACCCGGCCGGATGCTCGCCACGTTCACCTCGGGCACGCTCGGCGCCCCGGTGTCCGGGCCGGAGGCGAAGCGGGTCAGGCCCTGCTGGGCCGCGCCGGCGACGGTGGTGAACTCCCCGCCCACCCAGAGGTAGTCGGTGCCCCCGGAGGAGGCCACGGTCATCACGCGCGGGCCGAGTCCCTCGCCGATGCCGTCGTTGGTGTCGGGGAACCACGGCAGCAGCGCCGGGTCGTCGACCGACTGTGCCAGCAGGTGCTTGCGCCGCTGGTTGGGGAAGGCGCCCATGCTGCTGCAGTCGTGGGCGTGCGAACCGCTGTACAGGACGGTCCGGTACACCTCGACGGACTGCGTCGCGCCCAGGCAGTTGTCCCGCCAGCGCTGCCCGAAGTCACTGGTGTTCAGGGCGATGCGGCCGTCGAAGACACCGCCGCCGGTGCCCTCGTTGGCGGTGAAGACCGCGGTGGCGTCCGCGGCGAGGTCCTTGACCACCGACGTGGCCGGGATGAAGCCCACCGGGTAGGCCCTGGTCACGGCACCGGTGCCGGTGTCGACCACGGCCAGGGCGTGCGAGCCGGTGCCGCCGACGGTGTCGAAGTCACCGCCGATCACCGCGTGCGCGCCGTCCGGGCTCAGCTGGACCGCCCGGCCCGGCTTGTCGGCGTTCGGGTTCCACGCGCGCAGCGCGCCGCCGGTGGACAGCGCCGCGAACCGCGGCCGGGACTGTCCCGCGACGGAGGTGAAGTCACCACCGACGTACACGGTGTCCTCGCTGACGTCGATCGCCCGCACCGTCGCCGAGAAGGACGGCCGGAAGGAGGCGTTGGGCGTGCACGTCGCGATGTCGATCGCGGCGAGGCTGCTGACCGTCACTCCGTTGACGGCGTTGAACCAGCCGCCCGCGTAGAGCGTGCGCCCGTCCGGCGAGACCTCCAGGGCGCGGACGGTCGCGGTGCCCGAGCCGATCGTGAAGGAGAGCCGGCAGCTGGTGGGAGCGCCGGTGGCGGCGTTGAACGCCGCGAAGTTGACGGCGGACTGGGTGGTGCCGCCGGACCCGGAGGACCTGACGGCGGAGAAGGTCCCGCCCGCGAAGACGGTGCTCCCCTGGTGGGCCATCGCCCACACCACGCCGTTGGTCTGCCAGGTCGGCAGCGGATCCGCGGTGATGGCCACGGGCGGCGTGAGCGCCCCGGCGGTCGGTGCCGCCGCGACCCCCGCGCCGGCCAGCGAGGCCGCCGTCAGAACCAGTGCAGCGGACAGTCTTCCCCAAGTGCGCATGAGCCCCCCAGCCCTCGCCGCCCCCGGCGGTGCGGGAACGGACCGCCTGCCACGGCAGCGTACGCCGTGACGGGCGGCCCGGAGGAGACCCCGGCGGGCACTTTCCGCCGGGGTCTCCGGATTGCCTGTTACGAACCGAAGGTGAGCACCAGCCGCGGTCCGTTCGCCTGGGACGCGGCCTGACGCGACCAGAGCCACATCGCGTCCGTGCCCGTGCTGGTCAGCGCCAGGGCGTACGAGCCGCCCAGCGAACCCGTGAGCTGGGAGACGTCCAGCGGCACGGTGTACGACGTCGAGATCGTCGTCGCCCCGCTCAGCGTGCCCAGCACGGTCGGGGACAGCGCCGGCCGGCTGTTGTACGCGACCCCGGTCTCCGTCCACGCGCCCGTGACGGGCACGACGGAGACGGTGTCATTGGTACCCGCCGTCGGGTCGCTGCTGGTCATGACCCGCAGTACGGCGCTCTTCAGGGTCTGGCCGGCCGGGGCCGGCGGCAGGCTGAAGCGCAGGTACGTCAGGTAGGCCGAGCTGCCGCGGACGGCCAGCGAGCCCGAGGTGCCGTAGTTGGCCGACGGAGCACCGGCGTTGACGTACGTGTCCTCGGCCGGGGTGAGCGTGGTGACGGTGTCGGCCGGGGCGCTCGCCAGCGCGTAGTGGTTGGCGACCTGGGCGGCCGTCAGCACGGACGGGTAGACGGCGGTCTCGTCGATCTGCCCGCTGAAGTAGCCGCTGGAGGGCTGGTCCGGCCAGCCGTTGAGGTTGTCGCCGCCCGCCCGCCAGTAACCCGTGTAGTTCTCGTTGGAGGTCTGCGGGTTGCTGCCGACGAGGGTGCCGTCGACGTACATCTTCATGCCGTCGGCGCCCTGGGTGGCCACCACGTGGTGCCAGGCGCCGTTGTTGTAGGCGGCGCTGCTGGTGACGGTGTTGGTGGCGCCGGTGTAGACGCCGAAGACCAGCCGGCCGTTGTTGGTCATGTAGACGTGCTTGTCGTACTGGCTGCTGGTGTCCGTGGTGGCGTTGCCGAAGCCGACGATCTTGCCGCCCGAGGTCGTGGTCGTCCTGAACCACGACTCCACGCTGAACGTGGCCGGGCGCGGGTGGCTGCGGTCGCTGTAGACCCACTGGTTCGAGCCGTTGAAGGCGATCGCCGTGCTGGAACCGCTGACCGCCCCGGGGCTCTGCCGGTACGACGGGGCGCCGACGTAGTCGCCGTTGTCGTCCGCGGGGGAGGCGTCGGCGGCGAAGGTGCCGCCGCTCTCGTCGTAGCGCCAGTAGAGGTTGGCGCCGTCGGAGAGCACCGCCGCGGCGTAGCTGTTGCTGCCGCTCGCCACGGTGGCCGTGGCGGTGGAGGACAGCGGGCTGGTGTTGGTGCCGTCGCTCGCGCTGACCCGGTAGCTGTGGGTCGAGCCCACGGTCAGCCCGGTGTCGGTGAAGCTGAGCTGCGGGCGGACCCACGGCAGCGAGTTGCCGGAGGTGGTGTACACCGGGGTGGCCGAGCCGTCCCGGTAGACCTTGTACGTCAGCGCGCTGTCGTCGTCGTCCAGGCTCGCCTGCCAGCTCACCTTGACCTGCCCGGCCGCCAGGCTCGCCGCGCTCGCCTCCGGCGTGGTCGGGTTTCCGGTGTCGGGACCGTCGGAGAAGCGGGTCAGGCCCTGCTGCGGGGCGCCCTGGACGGTGGTGAACTCCCCGCCCACCCAGAGGTAGTCCTTGCCGCCCGCGGACGACACCGACATCACGCGCGGGCCGATGCTCTCGCCGAGGCCGTCGTTGGTGTCGGGGAACCAGCCGAGCAGCTTCGGGTCGTCCACCGACTGCGCCAGCAGGTGCTTGCGCCGCTGGTTCGGGAACTCGCCCATGCTGCTGCAGTCGTGCGCGTGCGAACCGCTGTACAGCACCGTCCGGTAGACGACGAGCGACTGCGTCGCGCCGAGGCAGGTGTCGCGCCAGCGCTGGTCGAAGTCGCTCAGGTCGAAGGCGGTACGGCCGTCGAAGACACCGCCGCCGGTGCCCTCGTTGGCCACGTACAGGCCCGTGGCGTCGTCCGTGATGTCCTTGACGACCGAGGTGGCCGGGAAGAAGCCCACCGGGTACGCCTTCGTCAGCGCGCCGGTGCCGGTGTCGACGACCGCCAGGGCGTGCGAGTCGCTGCCCCCGATGGTGTCGAAGTCACCGCCGATCATCACGTGGGAGCCGTCCCGGGCGGCCTGCACGGCCCGCCCCGGCTCGTCGCCCTGCGGGTCCCAGGCCTTCAGCGCCCCTGCCGTGGTCAGCGCCGCGAAGTACCGCCGGGACTGCCCGGCGACGGTGGTGAAGTCACCGCCCATGTAGACGGTGTCCGCTGTCACGTCCAGCGCCCTGACGGTCGCGGAGATCCCCGGGTGGAAGGAGGCGACCGGCGTGCACGTCGCGATGTCGATGGCGGCCAGGCTGTTGACCTGGACGCCGTTCACGGCGCTGAAGTATCCACCCGCGTAGAGGGTGTCGCCGTCCGGCGAGACGGCGAGGGCGCGCACGGTGGCCGTGCTGCCGGGGCCGATCGTGAACGACAGATGGCAGTCGGTCGGTGCGCCGGTGGCGGCGTCGAACGCCGCGAAGTTCACCGCGGACTGCTCGTTGGTGCCCGCCGCGCTGCCGGGCGGGCGGACGGTGGAGAAGGTCCCGCCGGCGAAGACGACCCCCTCCGACTGGGCCATCGCCCAGACGATGCCGTTGGTCTGCCAGGTCGGCAGTTCGTCCGCGGTCATCGCGACCGGCGGGGTGAGCGCGGTCGCGGCCGGAGCCGCGGCCACCCCCACCCCCGCCAGAGCCCCCGCCACCAGTGTCCCGGCGGCGGTCATCGCCCCAAGTCTTCGCATGTGCCCCCCAAGGCCTCACTCGTGCACAAGCGGCCCATTCGCCCGCCTGTGGACGGCAGCGTAGGGGTCTGTGAAGCCCCTCGTGTGAAAGTTTGACGAAATTGTGTTCACTCTTGGCTCGGCGGGGCGTTGCCAGGGCTTAACGCGGCGTACCCCGGGGCCTGTTCAGCGGTCGATGCGCACGGTCACGCCGGCGAGCTGGTCCTCGACCTGCTTGCGGTCGGCGTCGACCATGATCCGGGCCAGCTCGTCCACCCTTACGGACGGTTTCCAGCCGAGCAGTTCCTCCGCCTTGCTCGCGTCGCCGATCAGCGCGTCGACCTCGCTGGGGCGCTCGTACTTGGGGTCGTAGCGGACGTACTCCGCCCAGTCGAGGTCCACGTGCGCGAAGGCGGTCTCCACGAACTGCCGCACGGTGGCGGCCTCGCCGGTGGCGACCACGTAGTCGTCCGGCTGGTCGCGCTGCAGCATCCGCCACATCGCGTCGACGTACTCCGGGGCGTAGCCCCAGTCCCGGACGGCGTCGAGGTTGCCCAGGTAGAGCCGGTCCTGCAGCCCGGCCTTGATGCGGGCGACGGCGCGGGTGATCTTGCGGGTCACGAAGGTCTCGCCGCGGCGCGGGGACTCGTGGTTGAAGAGGATGCCGTTGACCGCGAACATGTCGTACGCCTCGCGGTAGTTGACCGTCGCCCAGTAGCCGTAGACCTTGGCGCAGCCGTACGGGCTGCGGGGGTGGAAGGGCGTCCGCTCGTTCTGCGGCGGCGGGGTGGCGCCGAACATCTCGGAGGACGAGGCCTGGTAGATCCGGGTCTCCACGCCGCTGGCCCGCACCGCCTCCAGCAGCCGCATCGAGCCGAGTCCGGTGACGTCCCCGGTGTAGAGCGGGGCGTCGAAGGACACCCGGACATGGGACTGGGCGCCCAGGTTGTAGACCTCGTCGGGCCGCAGGTCGCGCAGCAGGTTCACCAGGGCCACGCCGTCGGAGAGGTCGGCGTGGTGGAGCACGAAGGAGCGGTTCGCCTCCTGCGGCCCCTGGTAGATGTGGTCGATCCGCTCGGTGTTGAAGCTGGACGACCGTCTGACGAGGCCGTGCACGGTGTACCCCTTGCCCAGCAGCAGCTCCGCGAGATAGGAGCCGTCCTGGCCGGTCACACCGGTGATCAGGGCGCTCTTGCCCATGCGATCTCCCCCCTTGGGTCGGTTATGTTTCTTTTGCGTACTGATGTTTGGATTCACCCCCGGTGGGGTGAGCCCTGCTGGCAGAATCCGCTTCCATGAGCGAAGCGAACGCACTCCTGCCCGACCGCGCCCGGATCTTCGTCGCGGGCCACCGCGGTCTGGTCGGATCGGCGGTGACCCGGCGGCTGACCGCCGACGGGCACGAGGTGATCACCCGTGGCCGCGGCGAACTCGACCTGCGCGACGCGGCGCGCACCGAGGCGTTCCTGAAGGAGCAGCGGCCCGACGCGGTGGTGCTGGCGGCCGCCAAGGTCGGCGGCATCATGGCCAACAGCACCTACCCGGTGCAGTTCCTCGAGGACAACCTGCGCATCCAGCTGAGCGTGATCGCCGGGGCGCACGCGGCCGGGGTGGGCCGGCTGCTCTTCCTCGGTTCCTCGTGCATCTACCCCAAGCACGCGCCGCAGCCGATCCGCGAGGACGCCCTGCTGACCGGCCCGCTGGAGCCGACCAACGAGGCGTACGCGCTCGCCAAGATCGCGGGCATCGTCCAGGTGCAGTCCTACCGGCGGCAGTACGGCGCCTCGTTCGTTTCTGCGATGCCCACCAACCTGTACGGCCCCGGCGACAACTTCGACCTCGAGACCTCGCACGTGCTGCCCGCCCTCATCCGCCGCTTCCACGAGGCGCGCCGCGATGGCGCCCCCGAGGTGGTGCTCTGGGGCTCCGGCAGCCCGCGCCGGGAGTTCCTGCACGTGGACGACCTCGCCGCCGCGTGCGCGGTGCTGCTGCGCGGTTACGACGGCGAGGAGCCGGTCAACATCGGCTGCGGCAACGACCTGACGATCCGCGAACTGGCCGAGACCGTACGGGAGGTCACCGGCTACGAGGGTGCCATCGCCTGGGACACCTCCAAGCCCGACGGCACCCCGCGCAAGCTGCTGGACATCTCCCGGCTCTCCGCCCTCGGCTGGAAGCCGGAGATCCCGCTGCGGGACGGGATCGCCGCCACGTACCGCTGGTGGAGGGACGATTCTGCTTCCTGACATTCAGTACGCTCCGCGGCCGTCCACCACGGCCCGGAACGTGCGGGCCATCACGTCGACGTCGCTGGTGAAGGTCCAGTTGTCGACGTACCGGAGGTCCAGCTGGAGCGTTTCGTCCCACGAGAGGTCCGAGCGTCCGCTGACCTGCCACAGGCCCGTCAGGCCGGGCTTCACCGACAGCCGGCGGAGCGCGACCTCGTCGTAGCGGGCGACCTCCTCCGGCAGCGGCGGGCGCGGGCCGACCAGCGACATCTCGCCCCGCAGCACGTTGATCAGCTGCGGCAGTTCGTCCAGTGAGCAGCGGCGCAGGATCCGCCCGACCCGCGTGACGCGCGGGTCGCGGCGGAGCTTGAACATCAGGCCGTCGTTCTCGTTGGCGGAGGCCAGCTCGGGCTTGCGGTCGTCGGCGTCCGTCACCATCGTGCGGAACTTCCACATGGTGAAGGGCACGCAGTTCACCCCGTGCCGGATCTGCTGGTAGAACACCGGTCCCTTGGAGCCGAGCCGGATGGCCGCCGCGATGAGGCCGAACAGCGGGGAGAGCAGCAGCAGTCCGACGGCGGCCCCGGCGCGGTCCAGCACCTCCTTCAGACTCACCTGCACCCCGCGCCGCAGCGGCGGGCTGATGTGCAGCAGCGTGAGACCGGCGGCGGAGGTGAGCTCCACCCTCCGCACCGCGACGTCGGTGAGGCCCGGGAGCACGGCCAGCGGGATGCCCGCGTCGTGCACGGACCACGACAGCCGCCGCAGGCGTTCGCCGGCCATCCGCGGGCCGGGCGCGACCAGCACCAGGTCGGCGCCGAGTTCCCGCGCCGCGGTCAGCACCGCACCGGAATCGGCGCTCGGCCGCGCCGGCGCCAGCGACTCCAGCCGGGCGGCCACGGGCGCGCCGCACTCCAGGTTGGCCAGGCCGACCGGGATGGTGCCGACGACGACGTACTCGTGGTCGGTGCGCGCGGCCAGCTGGTCGACGACGTAGTCGGCCGCGCTGGGTTCGCCGATCACCAGGACACGGCGCACCGCGTGCGCCTCGCGCCGGGACGCCAGAAGATGACGGTAGGTCAGTTTGCGGCAGGCGGTGGTCAGCAGCAGACCGGGTGTGAGCGCGAGCAGCGCCACGGACGGTTCGGACTGCTCGCCGAGCAGCGCGCGGACCACCGCGAGCACACCGAGCAGGACCAGCCAGTCGTAGAGCACGGACAGCCCGCTGCGCGACTCGCCGAGCGCGCGCTGGGCGTACCGGCGCCGGGCGGTCTGGACGATCAGCCAGGCCGCCGCGGCGGTCACGGCGCACAGCACCGGGTGCGGCTGGAACGTGGCGTCGAAGACGACCCCGACCGGGAGCGCGATCCCCACCGCGTCCGTGACGAGCGCCGCCGGCAGGTACCAGCGCGCCTTGTCGCTCAGCCCGCGCGGGGTGGCCGTACGGCCGCGCGCGGAAGACGTATCCGTCGGGCCTGAATTGGGTATACCGACACGCCGCATGGACCCCCCTGGCACAACGCGACAAATGTGGGCGCACCCGCTACTTCCCCAAGCAGCCGTGCGCCGTAGTAACCCGGAACGCTATGCCAAACAGTTGTGCGTTCGCTGCGGTTTACGAAATTTCGGAGGCCAGTTGTCCTGAAGTTCACATTCGGCTTGATCTGTCCGCTGGGGGGTCCTGTGATGCGGTACGACGCCGTCTGGGGATCGTTCCTGATCGTACGGGGTCGAGGGTCCCCTGTCCGCGCTCCGGACGCACTCCGGCGTGCGGTTCGTGCGCCCCCGGCCGGAGCGCGGTGCGCGCCGTCCCTTCGTATACGGGCGCGCGCTGTCGGAACCGCTCGTTCCGGGACGGGTGGGGGGAGGGTGACGGAGCGGACGGACCGGGTCAGTATGGTGTGGCCATGCCAGGCAGTCGCACCGCTCCCACCGCCATGGACATCGGCAGTCCGGTCCGGTTCCTGTGGTGGCTGGTCGTCAGCCAGCGCCGCCGCGTGGCCCTCGGTGCGGTGCTGGGCAGCACATGGACGGCGAGCCTGGCCCTGTCGCCCTACCTGCTCTCGCGCGCCGTCGACGACGGCCTGCGCGCCCACGATCACGGCGCCCTCGCCGGCTGGTCCGCGGCGCTGCTCGCCGGCAGCGCGGTCACGGCGTGGCTGGGCATCGCCCGGCACCGGACCATGACCAAGGTCCGGATGGACGCCTCCTTCCGCACCGTCCGGGCCACCGTGGCGCACGCGACGCGCCTCGGCGCCACCCTGCCGCGCCGGGTCACCGCGGGCGAGGTCGTCGCCATCGGCATGAGCGACGTGCAGGCCATCGCCCAGTCGCTCACCGTGACCGGACCCGGGGTCGGCGCCGTCGTCGCCTACGTGGCCGTCGCGGTGCTGCTGCTGTCCATATCGACGCTGCTCGCCGCCGTGGTGCTGGCCGGAGTGCCGCTGCTCGCCGTCACCGTCGGGCCGTTGCTGCGCCGGCTGCAGGGCGTCGGCGCCGGCTACCGCGAGCAACAGGGCGCACTGACCGCCCGGTTGGTCGACGTGGTCACCGGACTGCGGGTGCTGGGCGGCCTCGGCGGCAAGGAGGCCCACGCCGCGCGCTACCGCCGCGACTCCGCGCACCTGCGCGAGCAGGGGTACCGGGTCGGCGCCGTGACCAGCTGGGTCGGTGCCCTCGGCAACGGGCTCCCCGCGCTCTTCCTCGCGGTGGTGACCTGGCTGGCCGCGCGGATGGCCGCGGAGGGCTCGATCAGCGTCGGCGACCTCGTCGCCGTCTACGGCTACGTCGCCGTCCTGGTGGTTCCGGTGGCCTTCTTCATCGAGGGCGGCGCCGACCTGGCCCGGGCCACCGTCGCCGCCCGGCGGGTCACCCGCTTCCTCGCCCTGCGGCCCGAGCACGCCGGCGACCCGGACGACCCGGACGACCCGGGCCGGGCCACCGCCCACGTCCCGGACGGGCCCGCGGTGCTGCGCGACCCCGACTCCGGAGTGGAGGTCCGCCCCGGGCTGCTGACCGCGCTCGCGGCCACCCACCCCGAGGACGCCGTCGCCGTCGTCGACCGGCTCGGCCGCTTCGCCTCCTCCGACGCCACCTGGGGCGACGTCCGGCTGGACGACATCCCCGTCGGGCAGTTGCGCGACCGCGTCCTCGTCGCGGACAACGAGGCCGACCTCTTCGCCGGTACCGTCCGCGAGGTCGTCGCCGGACGCCACGAGCCCGCAGACGACGCGATCCGCGCGGCCGTCCATGCCGCCGTCGCCGACGACGTCGTCGACGCCCTCCCCGACGGCCTCGACTCCGCCGTCGCCGCGCAGGGACGCAACATCTCCGGAGGCCAGCGGCAGCGCCTGCGACTCGCCCGCGCCCTGCACGCCGCCCCGGAGACCCTGCTCGCCGTCGAACCGACCTCCGCCGTCGACGCCCACACCGAGGCCGCGATGGCCGCGCGGCTCCGCGCCGCACGGCAGGGCCGCACGACCCTGGTCACCACGACGTCCCCGCTCGTGCTCGAACAGGCCGACGTCGTCGTGTTCCTCGTCGACGGCAAGGCGGCCGCCACCGGCGCGCACCACGACCTGATGCGCGACGAGGCCGGCTACCGGGCGCTGGTGGCACGGGGCGCGGGCGAGGTGGCGGGATGACGGCGGACGCGCTGCCGGTCGCCGACCGCGCCCGGGTCCGCCGTGCGGCCCTGGGCGAACTCCGCGCCGACCACCGTGCGTTCACCGGCGTACTCGTCCTCAACGCGCTGGCCGCGGCCGCCGGGCTCGCCGGGCCGCGGCTGCTCGGCGCGATCGTGGACACCGTCAAGGACGCGCCGGGCCGCGCCGCCCTCGCGTCCGTGGACCGGCTGGCGCTCGCCATCGCCGCCTGCACACTGCTGCAGATCCTGCTGTCCCGGCAGGCCCTCAAGGCGGGCGCCCGCTTCGGCGAGCGCGCCGCGGCCCGGATCCGCGAACGCTTCCTCGACCGTACCCTCGCGCTGCCCGCCGCCACCGTCGAGCGGGTCCCCACCGGCGACCTGGCCGCACGCGGCACCACCGACGTCACCGCCGTCGCCGTCACGCTGCGCGACGCGCTGCCCGAGGTCCTCATCTCCTGCGTCCAGGTGCTGTTCGTCGTTTGCGCCGTCGTCCTGCTGGACCCGCTGCTCGGGCTCTGCGGTCTGGCCGGCATGGCGGTGATGGCGGTAGCCCTGCGCTGGTACCTGCGCCGGGCCCGCGCCGCCTACCTCGCCGAGGGCGCGGCCAACTCGGGGCTCGCCGAGGAGCTCGCGGCCACGGCGGGCGGGGCCCGCACCGTGGAGGCCCTCGGCCTGCAGGAACGCCGTGTCGCCACGGCCGAGGCGGCCATCGCGGAGGCCCGCCGCACCCGGCTGCGCACGCTCGGGCTGCGCACGGTGCTCTTCCCGGCCGTGGACGTCTCCTACACGCTGCCGGTCGTGTGCGTGCTGCTCGCCGGCGGCGCGCTGCACGCGCGGGGCGCCGTCTCCCTCGGCACCGTGATCGCCTCCGCTGTCTACCTGCGGCAGATGGTCGGGCCGCTGGACAACCTCCTGATGTGGGTCGAGCACCTGCAGGGCAGCGCGGCCTCGTACGCGCGCGTCGAGGGCCTGGCCGTGGTCCCCGCTGCCGGGCCGCCCACCGCGGCCGTGCCCGCCGACGGCCGCATCGAGATCGTGGACGTCCGTTACGCCTACGGTCACGGCGGCGACGTGCTGCACGGCGTCCATCTGGACGTACGGCCCGGGGAACGGCTCGCGGTGGTCGGCCCGTCCGGGGCCGGGAAGTCCACCCTCGGCCGGCTGCTCGCGGGCGTCGACCGGCCCCGCAGCGGCTTCGTCACCGTCGGCGGCGTGCCGGTCGCCGACCTCGCCCCGGACGAGCTGCGCCGCCAGGTCGTCCTGGTCACCCAGGAGCACC
This sequence comes from Streptomyces sp. NPDC058864, assembly GCF_042742985.1. NCBI lineage: Bacteria > Bacillati > Actinomycetota > Actinomycetes > Kitasatosporales > Streptomycetaceae > Streptomyces > Streptomyces sp. NPDC058864. The sequence goes on from NZ_JBHYMQ010000034.1 coordinate 48,146, forward strand.
ACGTCTTCCACGGCACGCTCCGCGACAACCTGCTCATCGCCGGACCGTCCGCCACCGACGAGGAGTTGCGCGCCGCGCTCGCCGCCGTGGACGCCGGCTGGGCCGGTGAGCTGAAGGACGGCCTCGACACCGAGCTCGGCGGCGGTGCCCACCGCCTCGGCGGCGCCCAGGCGCAGCAACTCGCCCTCGCCCGGGTCGTCCTGGCCGACCCGCACACCCTGGTCCTGGACGAGGCCACCGCCCTGCTCGACCCCACGACGGCGCGCAGCACCGAGCGCGCCCTCGCCCGCGTCCTGCGGGGACGCACCGTCATCGCCATCGCCCACCGGCTGCAGACCGCGCACGACGCGGACCGCGTCGCCGTGATGGACCGCGGCGTGGTCACCGAACTCGGCACCCACCACGCCCTGGTGGCCGCCGGCGGCGCCTACGCGGCCCTCTGGCGTTCCTGGCACGGCACGTCGGACGCCCCGGAGCCCCCCGGGCGGGCGTCAGGCGATGTCGTCGGGGTCCCCCTGCCCCGCGCTGACGACAGGGCCTAGCCGACCAGCCGTTTGCGCCAGTCAAGCGGGGTCACCGTGATGACGCTGCCCGGTGCGCCGTCCCACTCCGACGGCAGACCGGCCGCCGTCAGGGCCGCGACGACCTCCCGGCCGATCGCCGCCGTCGTCCCGGGTGAGCCGTCGAAGCCGCCGTAGAGGAGGGGCAGTCCCCGTCCGGCGGCCGCCGCGTCCGTGCACCCGGGGTGGAAGCAGACGAATCCGCGGGCGTCCGGCGCGCCCGCCGCGCCGATCCCGGAGTCGCCGGACGAGCGGGGGCCGGTGAAGTTCTCCCGCGCCGTGATGCCCGCCGCCTCCAGAGCCTCGAACGCGGCGGTGAGCCGTTCCGGGTCGGTCTCGCCCTGCCAGTGGGCCTGTTCCGCCACGCGCTCCAGCCACATCCGGTCGGCGAGTTCCCGTGCCTGCTCGGGGGAGACCGGACGCCGTCTCCCGGGGACGGGGAACTGCTCGGCGATCTCGGCCAGTTCGTCCCGTGTGGCGTATCCGCCGACCAGCACTTCGCGGACCCGCGCCTCCAGGCGTGCGCGTTCGTGGTCGTCGAGCTCGAGCGGGCGGGCCCGCTTCGGGGCCCGGAGCTTCAGACGGGTCCAGGCGAGCCCGTCGTCCCAGCCCTTCTCCCCGCGGGCCCAGCCGGTCATCGCGGCCACGACGTCCGCCACGGGTTCGGGGGTGTCGACATACACGACGTAGTGGCGGTCGTTCCCGCCGTCGCGGTGCTCCAGCTGGTAGTAGTCGTCGCCGGCCATGTGCCACACCTGCAGGAAGTGCTCCGGCAAGTCCGGTATCCGCTGGACGATCAGGAACAGATCGCCACCGGCCCCGATCCCGCCCACCAGCTCCGCGAGTTCGCTCTCCGAGACCCGGACGTGCCGCCGTCCGTTCTCCCTGCGCACGGTGATGGGAAGCATGCGGCCACCCTCGCACGGACCGCCGCCCGGGGCCATGGTCCGCGCGCCGCGCTTCAGGCGAGCATCTTCTGGATCGCCTGACGGCTCACGCCGAGCTCCCGGGCGATGTCGGCCTGCGACACGCCCTGGTCTATCAGTTCCTGCATCAGGGTGCGGCGCTCGGCGGCGAACTCCTGGGCCAGGCGGGCGTGGTGGACGGCCTGGGCCCGCACCTCCTTGATGCGGCGGAGGGCCGGTTCGTACGGGGAGAGGTCCTTGGTGTCAGCCATGCCCCCAGGGTGACAACCCGGGGTTGTCAACGTCAACCCCCCGTTGCGGGGCGCCCGTTCACATCGCGGCGGGCTTCTCCGAGGGCCCGGTTTCCTCCCGCGCGTCCTCCCGTGCCTCCGCCCGCGCCTCCGCCGGCCCGGGGCCGGCGGCCGCGGACGGCAGCGCACGCCACGGCAGCAGCAGCGCGCTGGCCAGGCACAGCACGCCCGCGACGAGGATCGCCAGCCGGACGCCCCCTGCGGCGGCGACGGCACCGCCGACCAGCATGGACAGGGGCTGGGCCGTCTTGGAGCCCACCGACCACGCGGTGACCACCCGGGTCATGACGCCGTCGTCCGTGGCGGCCATGCGGTACGTCAGGAAGGACGGGTTGAAGACCCCGGCGGCCAGCAGCAGGAAGGTGTCGGCGGTGATCAGGACGACGGGCCCGAGGGGGCCGGCCGGCGCCCAGGCGAGCAGCAGGAGCCAGGGAGTGCGCAGCACCCCGGACAGGAGCAGCACCCGGTGCGGACCGAGCCGGCCGGTCAGCGGGGCGGTGAGGCGGGAGCCCAGGACGCCGCCGAGGCACGGCAGCCCCAGCGCCAGACCGTACTGCCAGGGGGTGAAGTGCAGTTCACGGAGCATCAGGACGGCCAGCAGCGGATTGCTCATCATGATGGCCCCGCCGAAGAGCATGGCGTTCCAGAACAGCGGTCGCAGTCCGCGGTGCCGCAGGACGTAGGCCCAGCCGGCCACGAGGTCCCGGCCGCGGCCGTGCGACCCGGACCGTGCCGGGGGTTCCGGCTCGGGACGGCGGATCCGGCGGACGCCCAGCGCGGACAGCAGGAAGGAGAACGCGTCCACGGCCAGCGTGACGGTCGCCCCGAAGGCGGTGACGAGCAGCCCGCCGACCGGCGGCCCCGCGCTCAGGCTGAGCCAGTTGGTGGTCTCCAGTCGCGAGGCCGACCGCAGTCGCTCCCGCGGCGGGACGAGGCCCTTGAGGTGCGCGGTGCTCGCCGCCCCGAACACGATGGCCGCGGCCGCCTGGACGATGCCCACCAGGCACAGTTGGGCGAAGGCGAGCACGTCGAGGGCCGCCGCCACGGGGACGCTGAGCAGCACGAGGCAGCGGAGCAGATCGGCGGTGATCATGACGGGACGTTTGCGGCGGTGCTCGACGCGGCCGCCCAGGGGGAGGGTGATGGCGGCGCCCGCGAGCCCCGACAGCGCCGCGAGGAGGGACACCTGGAAGGTCGTGACGTCCAGCGCCAGCACGGCCACCAGCGGCAGGGCCCCGGAGCCGACCGCGCTCCCCGCCGCGCTCACCGCGTAGGCGCCCCACAGCCGGCCGAAGTCCCGCCGTGGGTCGCCTGGTTGATCGCCCGCAGAGGTCATGGCGGCTGATCCTAGGGCCTGGCTTCCGGAGTCCCCGGGTGCCGGGTGCCGGGTGCCACACCCCCGGGCCGGCCAGGACTTTGAGTTCCTCACCTGGTTGTGCCGCTGTCCCACCGTCTCGCGCCCTCCGGGCGCACAGCGGCGGGCTGCGGAGGGGGAGGGGTGGGCGTGGGCCTTGGCCGCGGTCCGCGGGTGGGTGCGGGGCGGGGTTCAGGCGCCGGAGCGGGGTGCGTTGACGGTGGCCGGGGTCTCGTCGCCGTCCGCGGGTGGAGATAACGGCTTCCACGCCCACTCGTGGTGGTGGGCGCGCCCGCCGTAACCGGCGTCCGCGGGTGCTTCGAGGTGCTGTTGAGGGGACATCGGGCTCGCTCTCGCCGATACAGGTGGCGAAACAGAGCCCGATCTTTGAGCGGGGGAAGATCGGGCCCGCTTTCGCCGGCATGCTCGGCGGAGCAGAGCCCGATCTCCGAAAGGACTGCAGGGGAAGCACCCGCGGACGTGGGTTGCGGCGGGCGCGCCACCCACCAAGGGTGGGCGTGGCAACCGGCCATCCATACCCGCGGACGGCGATGAGACCTCGGCCGCCGTAAAGCCCGCCCGCTCCGGCGCCTGAACCCCCGCCGACCACCGACCCGCACACCGCCGAGAAGGCCCGCGCCCACCCTCCCCGTCCGCAGCCCGCATCTGTGCGCCCGCGGGGCGCGAGACGGCGGGACAGCCGAACGCGGCTCGAAGCCCCGTCCCGCCTGCCCGAACGGTCGCCGGGCCCCGGCTCGGCCCGTCAGCCGCGGCCGTGGAGGCGCAGGCGGTGCCGCCGACCGGCCCGGCCCGCTCCGGGCGAGCCTTACCCTTGACCCTTGTGTCCTCTCTGCAATCCGCCCTCGCCGGTCTCCTCGACGGGCTCCCGCCCGGCCGTGCCACCCAGGCCGTCGACCGGCTGATCGCCACCTACCGGGGGCGTACTCCGAGCAGCACCCCGATCCTCCGCGACCGCTCCGACGTCGCCGCCTACGCGGCGTACCGCATGCCTGCCACCCATGCCGCGGTCGGCGCGGCGCTGGCGGAGTTCCGGGCCCGGGCGGGGGAGTGGGCGCCGGACAGCCACCTGGACGTGGGCGGCGGGACCGGGGCCGCGACCTGGGCTGTCGCCGACGCCTGGGAGGAGGGGACGCACACCAGCACCGTCCTCGACTGGTCGGACGCGGCGCTCTCGCTCGGCCGTGAGCTGGCCGCGGACTCGGAGCACGCGGCCGTCCGGGACGCGCGCTGGCAGAAGACACCGCTGGGCAGCGGGGCCCGGCTGCCGGAGGCGGACCTGGTCACGCTCTCGTACGTCATCGGCGAGCTCACCGCGCCGGAGCGCGAGGCGGTCGTCGCCGAGGCCGCCAGGGCGGCGCGCGGGGCCGTGCTCGTCGTCGAGCCGGGCACCCCCGACGGCTACGCGCGGGTCCTCGCGGCGCGCGAGAGGCTCGTCGCGGAGGGCTTCCACGTCCTCGCCCCCTGCCCCCACGACGGCACCTGCCCGGTGCAGGCCCCGGACTGGTGCCACTTCGCGGCTCGGGTCGCCCGGACCTCGCTGCACCGGCAGGTCAAGGGGGGCTCCCTGCCGTACGAGGACGAGAAGTTCAGCTACGTCGCCGCCGCCCGCTTCCCCGCGGCCCGGGCCGGTGTGCCGGACCGGGTGGTGCGGCACCCGCAGATCCGCAAGGGGCAGGTCCTCATCGACCTGTGCACGGTCGAGGACGGCCTGCGCCGCGACACCGTGACCAAGCGGCAGGGGCCGCTGTACCGCGCGGCCCGCGACGTCGCGTGGGGCGACGCCTGGCCGCCCGAGGCCGAGCAGGAGTAGCGCCCCGCGTCACCGGCCGCCCAGCACCGCCATCGCCGCGTTGTGGCCCGGGACGCCGCTGACCCCGCCGCCGCGCACCGCGCCCGCCCCGCACAGCAGCACGTTCGCGTGAGCGGTCCCCACGCCCCAGGCGCCGCCGCCCGACTCCGCGTAGGGGAACGCCAGGTCGCGGTGGAAGATGTGCCCGCCGGGCAGGCCGACCTCCCGCTCCAGGTCGAGCGGGGACTTCGCCTCGATGCACGGCCGTCCGTCCCCGTCCACCGCCAGGCAGTCCGCCAGCGGCTCCGCGAGCACCGCGTCCAGTTGCGCCAGGGTGGCCTTGAGGAGGGTCTCCTTCGCCTGCGCCGGGTCGTCCGCGAAGAGCCGTGCCGGGGCGTGCAGCCCGAAGAGGGTGAGGGTGTGCACGCCCTGGGCGGCCAGCTCGGGGGAGAGGATCGAGGGGTCCGTCAGCGAGTGGCAGTAGATCTCGGAGGGCGGCGCCGAGGGCACCGTGCCCTCGGCCGCCTCGCGGTAGGCCCGGTCCAGCTGGGTGTACGACTCGGCGATGTGGAAGGTGCCGGCGAAGGCGTCGCGCGGGTCCACCGCGGTGTCGCGCAGCCGCGGCAGCCGCCTCAGCAGCATGTTCACCTTGAGCTGGGCGCCCTCCGGCTTCTGCGGGGCGGCCTCGCCCAGCAGCCCGGCCAGCGCGTACGGGGAGGCGTTGACGAGCACGTGGCCCGCCCCCACCCTGCCGCCCTCGAAGGACACCTCGGCCCGGGTGCCGTCGGTCTCGACCGCCGTGACCTCGGTGCCGGTCACGATCTCCGCCCCGGCCGCCCGCGCCGCGTCCGCCAGGGCGTCGGTGAGGGCGCCCATGCCGCCGACGGGAACGTCCCAGTCGCCCGTGCCGCCGCCGATGACGTGGTAGAGGAAGCAGCGGTTCTGCAGCAGCGAGGGGTCGTGGGCGTGGCTGAAGGTGCCGATCAGGGCGTCGGTCAGCACCACGCCGCGCACCACGTCGTCCTCGAAGACGGACTCGACGGTCTCGCCCAGCGGCCGTTCGAACAGCGCCGACCAGGCCTCCGGGTCGTCCACGGTCCGCTCCAGCCCGGCCCGGGAGGGCAGCGGCCCGGTCAGCGTCGGGAAGACGCGCTCGGCGACCCGCTGCGTCATGCCGTAGAAGCGCTGCCAGGCCTCGAAGTCGCGGTCGGAACCGGTCAGCCGGACGAAGCTCTCGCGGGTCGCGGACGGCGACTCGGCGTCGACGAGGAGCCCGCCGTCACCGTGCGGGGTGTACGAGGAGATGCGCCGCCGCCGCACAGCGAAACGCAGCCCCAGGTCGTCGACGATCTTCCGGGGCAGCAGGCTCACCAGGTACGAGTACCGGGACAGCCGTGCGTCCAGACCGGTGAACGCCCGCGTGGAGACGGCGGCGCCGCCGGTGCCGGGCAGCCGCTCCAGCAGCAGCACGGAGCGGCCCGCGCGGGCGAGGTACGCGGCGGCGACCAGGCCGTTGTGGCCGCCGCCGACGATCACGGCGTCGTACGAGGTGCGGAGGGGCAGCTGCTGCGACATGTGCCCCTTGGTATCACGCTCAGTCGCGCAGCTCCATGGTGCAGCACTTCACGCTGCCACCCGCCTTGTGCAGTTCGGACATGTCCACCGGCACCGGCTGGTAGCCGCGCTCGCGCAGCCGCCGCAGCAGCCCGGTGGCCCCGGAGGGGGCCAGGACGTTCAGGCCGTCGCTGACGCAGTTGAGCCCGAAGGCCGTGGCGTCCTGGCGGGTGGCGGTCAGCGCGTCGGGGAAGAGCCGGCGCAGCACCGCGCGGCTGCCCGGGGAGAAGGCGTCGGGGTAGTACATGATCTCGTCGCCGGAGAGCACGCACAGCGCCGTGTCCAGGTGGTAGAAGTGCGGGTCGGTGAGCTCCAGGCCGATGACGGGGCGGCCGAAGAACTCCTGGAGCTCGGCGTGCGACAGCGGACTGCTGCGGAAGCCCTTCCCGGCCAGCAGCCAGCTCTCGGTGACGGCGAAGTCCCCCTCGCCCTCGTTGACGTGGTGCGGATCGTGCACCTCGCCGTAGCCGCGGTTCAGGAACCACTCGCGGTGCGCGGGGGCCTCCGCGGCCCGCTCGGGGTTGGCGAAGCGGGCGCCGAAGACCCGGCCGTCGAGCACGGTGGCGCCGTTGGCGGCGAAGACCATGTCCGGCAGGCCCGGCAGCGGCTGCAGGATCTCGACGGTGTGCCCCAGCGAGCGGTAGCGGTCGCGGAGGTCCTCCCACTGCAGCAGGGCGAGCGCGGGGTCGACCGGCTTCGTGGGGTCCATCCAGGGATTGATGGAGTACGTGACGCGGAAGTACGTGGGAGGACACATCAGATACCGGCGGTACGAGGCGGTTCGCGCTGCGCTCAATGAAGGCTCCTCGCGGTGTGGTTGAGGCCGTAGTGACATGGTGGACCCACAGCGGACACCGCGCACCGGATTGCGGACGCAAACACTCCCGGCGCAGGGGTCCCAGAAGCACCGGGAGGCCCCGTGCCGGGTTGACCCAAGTTCCTCTTATGATTCGTGGGTGTTCGATTCCAGGCACATCAAGACGTTCCACACCGTGGTCACGGCCGGCTCGTACTCGGCCGCGGCCGTGGCGCTGGGTTACACGCAGCCCGCGGTGACCCAGCAGATGAAGGCGCTGGAGCGTTCGGTGGGCACCGCGCTCTTCGTCCGCGTCGGACGGCGCATGCGGCTGACCGAGGCCGGCGAGGCCCTGGCCCGGCACGCCGAGACCATCCTCGACAGCATGTCCGTGGCCTGGGAGCAGATAGGGGCGGTGACCCGGCTGGAGACCGGCCGGGTGCGGCTGTGCGCCTTCCCCAGCGCCAACGCCACCCTGATCCCCGAGGCCCTGGCCCTGCTCGCGGCCGAGCACCCCGGCATACGGGTCGAGCTGCTGGGGGACGAGCCGCCCGACTCCCTGGAGCGGGTCACCCGCGGCGAGTGCGACATCACCCTCGCCTTCACCTACCCCGGGCTGCACGAGGCGGTGCCGGACGACCTGGTCGAGATCCCGCTGCTGGAGGACCAGCTCATGGTCCTGATGCCGGCCGGGCACCGGCTCGCGGGGTCCCGCTCGGTCAGGCTCGGCGACCTGGCCGGCGAACGCTGGATCGCCGGCTGCATGCGCTGCCGGGTCAACTTCCTCCACGAGTGCGCCGAGCTGGGCTTCGCCCCCGACATCGCCTTCGCCACCGACGACAACCTCGTGGTGCAGTCGCTGGTCGCCGAGGGGCTGGGGGTCGCGATGATGCCCGGGCTGGTGCTGTCCTTCATGCGGCTGGACCGGGTCACCGGCCGGCCGCTCGACCCCGTCTCCCGCCGCCGGGTCGCGGCGTACGTGCCGCGGGACCACCTGCGGATCCCGGCCACGGTCCTGGTGCTCGACGCGCTCCGGACGGTCGCCGAGCGGCGCAGCGGCTGCTGACCCGGAGCCCATCCATAAGGAGGGGCAAAGCGGGGTGAAGGAACTGTCAGTGGACGCGCGGGCCCGGGCGCACGGACGCTGCGGGCATGACCTCCGCGACCGTTCCGGCGCTCTCCGCGCCCACCGCCCGGCTGGCCCGCCTCGTCGACGAGGTGCGCGAGGCCGTCGGCCGTGGCCTGCCGCCCGGCCCCACGGCCCACCTGGTGGGCGAACGGCTCGCGCCGCACCTCGGCGCCCCCGGCCTGCTGGCCGAGCGGCACACCGAGGGCGACCCGGACCGCTACCGCCAGCACGTCCTGCACGCCGAGGAGGACGGCAGCTTCTCCATCGTCGCCCTCGTCTGGCTGCCGGGGCAGCGGACGTCCATCCACGACCACGTCTCGTGGTGCGTCACGGGCGTGCACCAGGGCCGGGAGCACGAGCGCCGCTACCGGCTGGTCCCGGACGGCGAGGGCTCCCGCCTCGTCCCCACCGAGGACGTCGTCAACGCCCAGGGCGAGGTCTGCGGCTTCGCGCCGCCCGGCGACATCCACGAGGTGTGGAACGGCGGCCGCGGAAAGGCGATATCGCTGCACATCTACGGGGCCGACATCTCCCGCCTGGGCTCCAGCGTGCGGCGTGTCTACCGGCTGCCGGTCGGCGAACGGTGAACCTCCGCACCCCTACGCGCGCCCCCGCGACCACCCCCGCCGCGGCGGCCCCGGCCACCCGCGGTGCCGCGGCCCCCGCCGGAGCCGGTGCGGGCCGCCGCCGCGCCGCCGCGGCCGTGCTGCCCGGCCTGCTGGTGGCCGCCGTCGGCGCCGCCCTGGCGACCGTGGTGCACCTGCTGCTGCCCGCCGTGCCGGTGCCCACCACCGCCGTCGTCCTCGGCATCGCCGCCGCCAACCTGCCCGGCCTGCGCACGACCCTGCGCGGCCGTGCCCGGGCCGGACTGACCTTCGCCGGGAAACGGCTGATGCGGGTCGGCATCGTCGTCCTCGGGCTGCAGCTGAGCCTGGACGACGTGCTCGGCCTCGGCTGGGCCACGGCCGGCATGGTGGTCTGCGTCGTGGCCGCCACCTTCTGGGGCACCGTCCGGCTCGGCCGCCGCATGGGCCTGCCCGGCGACCAGCCCCTGCTCATCGCCACCGGCTACTCGATCTGCGGTGCCTCAGCCATCGGCGCGGTGAGCCAGGTCACCGGCAGCGACGAGGAGGACGTCGCCGCGTCCGTGGCCCTGGTCACGCTCTGCGGCACCCTCGCCATCGGCGTGCTGCCGCTGCTGCACCACCCGCTCGGTCTGGACGACGTCCAGTTCGGCCGCTGGGCCGGGGCCGGCGTGCACGACGTGGGGCAGGTCGTCGCGACGGCGCAGACCGCGGGCCCCGCGGCGCTCGGCGAGGCGGTGCTCGTCAAGCTGATGCGCGTCGCGCTCCTGGCGCCCCTGGTTGCCGCGGTCGCCCTCGGCCTGCGCCGGCGGCGCGCCGCCTCCGGCGCCGCGGGGCCGGACGCCGCCGCCTCCGCCTCCGTGGCGCGCACCCCGCTGCTGCCCCTGTTCGTCGTCGGTTTCCTCGTCATGATCGCCGTACGCAGCACCGGAGTCCTGCCGGCCGGCGTGCTCGACGGCGCGGAGCAGCTGCAGCAAGTCCTGCTGGCCATGGCCATGGTGGGGCTCGGCAGCATGGTGAACCTGGCCACCCTGGCGCGGACCGGGCCGCGGGTGGCCGCCGTCGGCCTGATCTCCTGGACCCTCATCGCCACCGTCTCCTACGCCGGCGTGCTCCTGACCAGTTGACGCCCGCGGCCGGACGGGTGTGCGGCACCCCGCGGCGAGGTCCGCCTCACGCGCCGGGGCGGCCGAGGGCTCGCGGGCGAAGCCGCCGGCCGGCAGCGAACCGGGGGTCGCTGTGCCGAGCGCGGTACCGGCCTGCCGGATCGGATCGTCCAGGGCGGAGCCGACGTCCGCCTCTCGCCGACCGCGGCCGGCATCGCCGCGCCCGCGTCCGGGCCATGCCGTCAAGTGTCCTGCCCCGGCCTTCGGTCCTGGGGAGTTGCCGAATCGTCCGAGTGGCCGACTACGAGGACGGACGGTCTCCGCCCCGCGACGCACCGCGCCGGGGGCACCTCCCAGCGGTAGCCGGGAAGCTCGGCTGACGACACGGCCCAGCGAGGCCGGGCAGGCCGAGGGCGACCGCGGGGACGGGACGGCCGGTGCCGTGCGCCCGGCACCCCGTCGGGGGCGACCTCTAAGGTGAGCGCATGCCGACACCGCAGACCGAGCCCGACGACGCCCTGCTCCCCGACACCCGCCGGGCCCTGCTGCACCGCGTCGCGGTCGCCCAGTCCGACAGCCGCACCCCCTCCCTCGTGGCGGCCGTCGTCCGGGACGGCGAGGCCGTGTGGACCGGGGCGCGCTCCTGCGTGGACGGGCACGCGCCGGACGGGGACACCCAGTACCGGATCGGCTCCATCACCAAGACCTTCGTGGCCGTGCTGGTGATGCGACTGCGCGACGCGGGACGCCTCGGGCTGGACGACCCCGTCGAGAAGCACATCGGCGGCACCCCCGCCGACGGGGTCACCGTGCGCCAACTCCTCACGCACACCGCGGGACTGGCCGCCGAGACCCCCGGCCCCTGGTGGGAGCGCACGCCCGGGGAACTGCGCCCGGAGACCGCCGACCTCCTCGGCGGGACGCCCCGGCTGCACCCGGCCGGTGAACGCCACCACTACTCCAACCCCGGGTTCGCCCTGCTCGGTGCCGTCGTCGAGGCCCTCCAGGACGGCGTGCCCTGGGACGAGGTGCTGACCTCCGAGGTCCTCGAGCCGCTGGGGATGACCCGGACGACGCGCCGCCCGCGGGCCCCGCACGCCGGCGGCTGGGCCGTCCACCCGTACGCCGACCTGATGATGGCCGAGGCCGTGCAGGACACCGGACGGATGTCCCCCGCGGGCGAACTGTGGTCGACCGCCGACGACCTGTGCCGCTGGGCGGCGTTCCTCGCCGCGGGCGACGAGCGCGTCCTGGCGCCCGCGACGCTGGAGGAGATGCGCCGGCCGGCCGCTCCGGGGGGCGACCAGGGCCTCGGCGTACAGCTGTTGAGGGCCCCGGGCGACCGGGTGCTGGTCGGTCACGGCGGCTCGATGCCCGGTTTCGTGGCCGGGCTGTGGTGCGACGTCGCCGAGGGCCTCGGCGCGGTCGTCCTCGCCAACTCCACCACCGGCGCCCCGGCCACGTCGATCGCCGCCGACCTGCTGCGCCTCGTCGCCGAACGCGAGCCCCGCATCCCCGAGCCCTGGCGGCCCGTCTCCGACGCCGACCCGGAACTGCTCGCCCTCACCGGCCCCTGGTACTGGGGCACCGCCCCGCACGTGCTGCGCCTGCGTGCCGGCCGCGACCTGGAACTGACCGCCCTCTCCGGCACCGCCCGCGGCGCCCGCTTCCGCGCGGAACCGGACGGCACCTGGACCGGCCTGGACGGCTACTACGACGGCGAGACCCTGCGTGCCGTGCGCACCCCCGGCGGCGCCGTCAGCCACCTCGACCTCGGCTCCTTCGTCTTCACCCGCACCCCCTACGACCCCACGGCCCCCGTCCCCGGCGGGGTCGACCCCGCCGGCTGGACCTCCCCACTCGGCTGACGCGCGGTACCGTTCCGCCGGGCTGCCGGGCTGTCAGGCCGTCAGGGGGAACTCGCGGCCGAGCGCGGCGAAGAGGGCCGAGTTGTGGGCGAAGGCCCGCCGGCACTCCTCCACGACCCGCTGCCTCTCGAGTTCGTCGACCGGGAGGGCGTCCAGCAGGCTCCGGTACTCGCGCTTGAACGCTGCGGGGTTGCCGATCGCCTCGAAGACGTAGAAGCGCACGCCGTCGCCCTTGCGGGCGAAGCCCCAGGTCCGCTCCGCGATGCCGCGGATGACCTGGCCGCCCGAGAGGTCGCCGAGGTAGCGGGTGTAGTGGTGGGCGACGTAGCCCGCCGGCCATGTGCGGGCCGTCCCGGTGATGCGGTCGGCGTAGGCGAGGGTCTCGGGCAGCGCGGCGGCGCGGTCGCGCCAGCCGGGGGCGAGCAGATGGTCCAGGTCGCGTTCCAGGGCGGCGACGCGCATCAGCTCGGGGCGCAGGAAGGGGCCCGCCACACGGTCGCCGGCGAGTTGCGCGGCGGCGTCCTCCAGCGCCCGGTAGACGAACCAGAGCTGCTCGGTGTAGCGCGCGTAGGCGGCGACCGGGTGGCGGCCGCCGAGCAGGTCGCCGATGAACGTCGAGGACTCCGCCTCGGTGTGCCGGTCGTGGCTGGCGGAGCGGATGACGGCCGAGAAGGGCGCGGTCGCGGAACCGTGGGCTGGCGTCAAAGGAATCCTCCTGCGTCGGGCCTGCAGGAATCGTTGCAACTTAGGTAACCCTAAGTCAATGGGTTGCCGACAGCATGTCGGAAAACCAGGCTAGCGCGGATCCGCCTTCCGGGGCAGGTGGCGCGTCAAACCGCAGGTGACGGTGGTCACCGGCCCGCGGTCCTCGCCGGTCGCCGCCCCGGGTGCCGCGAGCAGCGACGACGAGGAAATCATTCCCGAATGACCGGTAAATCACCCAATGGTGCATGCGATGTCCTTCGCCCCGGTACGGCAGGCCGGATCGGGGCGTACGAGGCGTCCCCTGACGGGGGGACCCCGCGTGCCACCGGAATGCGGACGGGGAGCAGGATGGTTTCAACCATCCGTGGATTCCGCCTACGGCCTTTCCCTCGTTACGTAGGGTGGAGCAAGGGTTCACGGGGCGAGGAAAGGGGCTCGATGGTCACCAAGGGCAGGCTGTCCGACTGGCTGCGCCGCAAAGCGGGGGAGCGTGGTGCCGGCGTGGACGGAGCCGCGGTCCGCGCGGCCGCCGGTGGCCGGAACGGGGACGACCTGCGCCGGGACGAGCTCCTGCTGGAGGCCGCGGACGCGGGCCTGCCATTGGCACCGGCCGCCCATCCGTCGCCCGTCTCCGGCTACCGCTGTTCGTGTGACCGGATCGGCTGTCCCACGCCGGGCACGCACCCCGTCTCCTTCGCCTGGCAGACCCAGGCCACCACCGACCCCGAGCAGGTCAGGCGCTGGCTGCGCACGCACCCGCTGGCCAACTTCATCACCGCCACCGGCATCGCCCACGACGTCCTGGACGTACCCGCCGAGGCGGGCCGCATCGCCCTGGAGCGGCTGGCCGCCGAGGGCTCCGCGGCCGGGCCCGTCGCGGTCTCCGACGGGCGGATGCTGTTCTTCACCGCCACCCGCGCCACGGCCGACGAGGACGAGTGGTGGCCCTGCGAGCTGGACTGCCATCCCGAGACCCTCGACGAGCACCCGGGCCTGCGCTGGCACTGCCGCGCCAGCTACGTGCTGCTCCCGCCCTCGCGGCTGCCGTCCGGCGCCACCGTCGCATGGGTCACCGGACACGGCCCGGACCGGGCGCTGCCCGACCCGCTGCCGCTGCTCGGGGTGCTGACGGACGCCTGCGCCCAGGTCGAGCCCGAGCCCGAGACGGCCGGCTGGCTGCACTGACCCTCGCGGCACGGGCCCCGCGGGTCACTCCCCGCGCGCGGCGACCAGGCCCACGGTGCGGGTGAGGAAGACGACCTGACCGCCGCCGTCCCGCTCCGCCGGGACGAGCACGGCCTGCCGGGCGACCCGGCCCAGGGTGACCGACTTCTTCGGGGTGCCGGTCATCAGCGCCTTGGTGTACGTGTCGACCTGCGGCGAGACGCCCGCCCGCAGCATGGTGATCTTCGCCGTGTGGTGCGTGGCGAAGAAGACCAGCGCGCCGCCGTCCTTGGTGCGCAGCCCGAGCGGGGCGAAGTCCCCCTCCGTGGCGGGCTGGTCGGCGAACTGGGTGGCCGACTGTGCGGTACGGGCGCTCTTGGCCCGGCTGGTGATCAGCTCCGAGGTGGACGAGCCGGGGGCGAACACGGACACGTCCTTCGCGTCGCCCTTGGCCAGGTAACCGGTGTAGGCACCGCCCAGCTCGCCGGGGTCCACCACCAGTCCGGAGCCCTCGGCCGCCACCGGCTCCACGTACCCCTGCGCGTCACGGGTGAACTCCGGGACGGCGGAGGCCCGCACCGCGGCGACGTACGACACCCGCCACGGGTCACGGGCACCGTCCCGCTCGAAGACCATCAGCCAGCGGTTCGTGCCGGAGCCCGAGCCGCCCACCTCAGGCGCGACGTCGGCCACGAACCACTTGGGCCAGCCCACCTGGCGGGGTATCAGGAAGCGCGGGTCGCGGAGGCCCAGCGCCTTGAAGTCGGGGTTGCCGCCGGGGGTGGCGGTGTTCCGGGCGCGCAGACCGGCCCCGTCGACGGCGCCGAGGGGGCCGGACTCGACGGTGGCGATCAGCTTCGCGTCGAGCTTCTTGTTCGCCTCGTTGTTGACCTCGGTGAAACGGGCCAGGGCCTTGGCGGCCTCAGTCCTCGTCGCCGACGGGATGAGCGCCCGCTCCCCGTGCACCGTCACGCACCCGGTCAGCGGTGCCGCCGTCAGTGTCAACAGGACGAGCGCCGGCAGGAATCGCGGCCTGCGGGTCATCGGACGTGGGCTCCTTCGGGGCTGCGGCGGACGGCTTGACGGCCGGCGCGGTAACCCTACCGGGGCGGAGGAAGAGGAACATCGTGGGAGCGAGATACAGCGCCCAGACCGTGACCTGCAGCAGGCTCGGGTCCGGCTGGAAGTTGAACACGCCCTTCAGCAGCGTCCCGTACCAGGAGTCCGCCGGGATCACGTCGCTGATGTCGAAGGCCCGCGTCTGCAGCCCCGGCAGCCAGCCGGCCTCCTGCAGGTCGTGGAAGCCGTACGCGAGCACGCCCGCCGCCACGACGACCAGCATGGCGCCGGTCCAGGTGAAGAACCGGGCGAGGTTGATGCGCAGTGCGCCCCGGTAGAACAGCCAGCCCAGCACCACCGAGGTCAGCAGGCCCAGCACCGCGCCGACCAGCGGGCGCACGCCGTCGTCCGTGGCCTGCACCGCGGTCCAGATGAACAGCGAGGTCTCCAGCCCCTCCCGCCCCACGGCGAGGAAGGAGGTGACGACCAGCGCACCGGTCCCCATGGCGATCGCGGCGTCCAGCCTGCCGTGGAGTTCGGCCTTCAGGTGCCGCGCGGTGCGCCGCATCCAGAAGACCATCCATGTCACCAGTCCCACCGCGACGATCGACAGCGAACCGCCCAGCGCCTCCTGCGCCTTGAAGGTGAGCTCGGAGGAGCCGAACTGCAGGGCCGCGCCGAAGGCCATGCTCACCAGGACCGCGGTGCCGACGCCCAGCCAGACCGGCGGCAGCTTCTCCTTGCGGCCGGTCTTCACCAGGTACGCGACCAGGATGCAGACGACCAGGCTGGCCTCCAGGCCCTCCCGGAGCCCGATCAGGTAGTTGGCGAACACCGCCGGTCACTTCCTCTCAGTGGTTCTGGAAGAGCTCGCGGCCCCACCAGTCGTCCTCGTCGCGGACGCCCGGCGGTACGGCGTAGACGGCCGAACCCACGTGCTGGATGTATTCGTTGAGCGAGTCGAGCTTCGCCAGCCGCATCTGCAGCGGCACGAAGCCGTCCCGGACGTCGCGCTGGTACGCGATGAAGAACAGCCCGGCGTCCAGGCGGCCCAGGCCGTCGGTGCCGTCGGTGAAGGAGTAGCCGCGGCGCAGGATCGTCACACCGCTGTTGTCCGGGTGCGCCAGCCGCACGTGCGCGTCCGGGAGCATCGCCTTGAAGTCCGGGGCGTCGTGCTCGCGCTGCCTGCCGATCGGGGCCCCCTCGCCCTTCGTCCGGCCGAAGATCTGCTCCTGCTCCTGCAGCGGGGTGCGGTCCCAGGTCTCGATGTGCATCCGGATGCGGCGGGCGACCAGGTACGAGCCGCCGGCCATCCAGGACGGGCCGTCCTTCGCGGACACCCACACGTGCTTGTCCTGCGCGGCCCGGTCGGAGCCCGCGACGTTGTGCGTGCCGTCCTTGAAGCCCATCAGGTTGCGCGGGGTCTGCTCCTCGGGGGTGGTCGAGGAGGTCTTGCCGAAGCCGAGCTGCGACCAGCGCATCGCGACCTTGCCGAAGCCGATCCGGGCCAGGTTGCGGATGGCGTGCACCGCCACCTGCGGGTCGTCCGCGCAGGCCTGGACGCACAGGTCGCCGCCGCTGCGGTTCGGGTCGAGGGCGTCGCCCGGGAACTTGGGCAGGTCCACCAGCGCCTCGGGGCGGTGCGCCTTGAGGCCGAAGCGGTCCGCGCCGTCCTTCGTGGTGAACAGCGAGGGGCCGAAGCCGATGGTGAGGGTGAGCCGGGAGGCCTGCAGGCCCAGCGCCTCGCCGGTGTCGTCCGGCGGGGCCTCGGCGAGGCCGCCGACCGCGCCCTCGCCGACCGGCCGGCCCTGCGTCATCTTCCGGGCGGCGTCGGTCCATTCCTTCAGGAGCGCCACCAGCTCCTCGCGGTCCTCGGTCTTGACGTCGAAGGACGCGAAGTGGAGCCGGTCCTGCACCGGGGTCGTGATGCCGGCCTGGTTCGCCCCCTGGAAGGCGATGGCGCTGCCCGCGGCACCCACGGGCTGCACGTCGTCCCCGGAGCGGACGGCGGCCACGGCGCCGCCGGCCGCGGCGGCCGCGACGACGACGCCGGCACCGGTCCAGCCGAGCACCTTGCGACGCGATGTGACGGTCTCCTCGGACATGGTCCGATGCCCCCTCGGGTTACTTGGCGACGGCCGCGGCGAGCTTGGACAGGGGCTCCGCGAGCGCGTTGACCGCGTCCGAGAGCTCCTTGCGCTGGTCCTTGCCGACGGTGTCGTAGGACACGAACTCCGTGGTGCTGCCGTCCTTGCGGTACTTGTCGAGCAGCGCCGTCAGGGCCGGGAACTGCTTGTCCAGCTCGGCGGTGAGCGCCGCGTCGTTCCCGGCGGCGACCGGCTTCAGCAGCTCGTAGGCCTTCATGGCGCCCTCGACGTTCGCCTGGAAGTCCGACAGGTCGGTGTGGGAGTAGCGGTCCTCCTCACCGGTGATCTTGCCGGTGGCGACCTCGTCCAGCAGCTCCTTGGCGCCGTTGGCCATGCTGGTGGCGGTGATGTCGGCCTTGCCGACCCGGGTCTGCCAGTCCTTCAGGTCCGAGACCAGCTGGTCGGCGAGGGCGCCCTCCTCGGCCCCGGCCTTCTTGTCGTGCCACAGGGACTTCTCCAGGCGGTGCCAGCCGGTCCACTTCTGGCCGTCCTCCAGGCCGTCCTCACGGGTGTCGGTCAGCGGGTCGATGTCGCCGAAGGACTCCGCCACCGGCTCGGTGCGCTCCCAGCCGACGCGGGAGGGCGCGAAGAGCGACTTGGCCTTCTCCACGTCGCCCGCCTTGACGGCGTCGGCGAACTGCTGGACCACCGGGATGGTCTGGTCGGCCTGCTCCTGGGCGTACTTGCGGTACGCGGCCACCGCGGCGTCCAGCCGCGGGTCGGCCTTGGCGGCGCCCTTGCCGGTGACGGTGATCTTCTGGCGGATGCCGTCGCCCTTCATGCCGGGCTTGCAGGCGATCTCGTACGTACCGGCCTTGATCTCGGCGGTGATGCTGGCCTTGGTGCCGGGGCCGATGTTCTCCCGCTCGGTCACGATCTGGTCGCTGGGCGTGTAGACGTAGACCTCGGTGACCTTGGAGCCCTTGTTCTCGACGGCCAGCTGCACGTGCCCGGCCGGGAAACTCGTCCTGGAGACCTCGCACTTGCTGTCCGTCGCGGTCACCGTGATCGCGTCGGAGGCCTTGCCGTCCGCCTTCTCCGCGCACCCGGTGACGGCGGTGACGGCGACCACTATGCCGGCGGCGGCTACTGCGGACATGCGGACGGCGGACATGCGATCTCCAGGCGGCTCAGGGAAAACGGCTTAGGCAAGCCTTTCCTGTGAAAGGCTTGCCTAACCTATCCGAGGCACCCTGCACCTTCCTCTCCTTTTCGCAAAGGAAAGGTAATGGAAAGGTCAAGGGAGCGTCAGTACCTCCGCGCCTGTGTCCGTCACCACAAGGGTGTGCTCGAACTGCGCGGTGCGCTTGCGGTCCTTCGTGACGACCGTCCAGCCGTCGTCCCAGATCTCGTACTCGTGGGTGCCCAGGGTCAGCATCGGCTCGATGGTGAAGGTCATCCCCGGCTTCATGACCGTGGTGGCGCGGGGGTCGTCGTAATGCGGGACGATCAGGCCCGAGTGGAAGGCGGTGTTGATCCCGTGGCCCGTGAAGTCGCGCACCACGCCGTAATCGAATCGCTTGGCGTAGGACTCGATGACCCGGCCGATCACATTGATCTGCCGTCCGGGCTTCACCGCTTTGATGGCGCGATTCAGGGATTCCCGGGTCCGTTCCACCAACAGCCTTGATTCCTCGGCGACTTCACCGACGAAATACGTGGCGTTGGTGTCCCCGTGCACCCCGTGGATGTAGGCGGTGACGTCCAGGTTGACGATGTCGCCGTCGCGCAGCCCGGTGGAGTCGGGGATGCCGTGGCAGATCACCTCGTTGATGGAGGAGCACAGCGACTTGGGGAAGCCCCGGTACCCGAGGTCCGAGGGGTAGGCCTGGTGGTCGCACATGTACTCGTGCGCGATCCGGTCGAGCTCGTCGGTGGTGACGCCCGGCGCGATCGCCTTCGCCGCCTCCTCCATGGCCTGCGCGGCGATGCGCGAGGCGATCCGCATCTTCTCGATCGTCTCCGCCGACTGCACCTCCGGGCCGTCGTACGGCCGTGGCGCCGGCCTGCCCACGTACTCCGGACGCGGGATCGAGGCGGGCACGGGACGGGTGGGGGAGAGCTTGCCGGGAACCAGGACAGACATGTCGGCGAGTGTATCGGCGGCCGGTCGGGCAGCATGGCGGCAGGACGTCGTACGAGGAGGGACGATGGCGCTGTTCAGGCGAGTCCGCAAGCCTGCGGGGAAGCCCGGCGAGTGGTTCTACTGCATCGAGCACCACAAGGTCGAGGAGGGGCCGGAGTGCCCCGCCAAGGACCGGATGGGCCCGTACCCGAGCCGCGCGGACGCGGAGCGGGCGATGGAGACGGCCGCCGAGCGGAACCTGCAGTGGGAGAACGACCCGCGGTGGAAGGACCGTGCGCGGGAGGACGGGGAGGACTGACCCGGCCGCGGGCGCCGGGTGCACGATGGAGGGGTGAAGCTCGGTCTGGCCGGCGACACCATGCTCGGCCGCACGGTTGCCGCGCGGCTGGCCGAGGCCCCTCCGGAGGCGCTGTTCTCCGAGGAGGTCGTGGCCGTCGCGCGGGAGGCGGACCTCTTCGTCCTCAACCTGGAGTGCGCGATCTCCGACCGCGGCGAACCCTGGCCCGACCCCTTCAAGCCCTTCTTCTTCCGTGCCCCGCCGGTCGCCGTGCGCGCCCTCCGGCACCTGGGCGTGAGCTGCGTCAACCTGGCCAACAACCATGCCCTGGACTACGGCCGCCCGGCGTTGCTGGACACCCTGGAACACCTTGCGGCCGCCGGGATCGCCGCCGTCGGGGCCGGAGCTGACGAGGCCGCGGCGCGCGCCCCGGTGGTGCTGGGCGGCCGAACGGGAGCCGGGGGCTCCCTGGGCGTCCTCGGCGTCACCGACCACCCGGCGGAGTACGCCGCCGGGCCGGACCGCCCCGGGGTCGCCTACGCCGACCTGCGCGAGGGCGTCCCGCGCTGGCTCACCGACGCCGTCACCGGCCTGCGCGCCCGGACCCCGGCGGTGCTCATCACCCCGCACTGGGGGCCCAACATGACCACCGGCCCGGCCCGCTGCATCCGGGACGCCGCTGCGGCCCTGCGTGTGGCCGGCGCCACGCTCGTGGCGGGCACGTCCGCGCACGTCTTCCACGGCGTGACGGACGGGGTGCTCTACGACCTCGGCGACTTCGTCGACGACTACGCGACCGACCCGCGGCTGCGCAACGACCGCGGTCTGCTCTTCCTCGTCGGCTTCGATCCAGCCGGACGGCGCGCCGTCCGGCTGGAGGCGGTGCCGATCGCCCTCGACTTCTGCTTCACCCGCCTGGCCGACCGCCGTGAACGGGCCTGGATCGCCCGGCGGTTCCGCCGCGCCTGCGCCGCGTTCGGGCACGAGGTCACGGAGGAGCGCGGGCGGCTCGTCGTCCGCTGGGACGCGGAAGCTACCCAGCCGTAGCACAGACACCCCCTTCCTGTCCGAGATTCCGAACGGATTGAGGTCCAGACCAGCGGCGCTCCGTTCCCCAGGGCACGTGGACCGGATCCGACCGACGGCCGGTCGGAGGAAAGGGGCCCCCATGTCCAGGAAACGCACGATGAGCACCAAGCAGAAGATCGCGCTCATGACCGGCGCGGCCACCCTGGCCGGCGGCTTCGCCGTGGTGACGATGAGCATGGGCCACGCCTCGGTGGTGTGCGACGGGCTCGACCAGGCACTGCGCAACAACGAGAGCTTCATCGCGGGCCAACGCGCCAACCCCGACGCCCAGTCGGCGGCGCGGATCGCCAACCGCGAGGCCGTGATCAAGCAGATCAACGTGCAGCGGGCGGCCTCCGGCTGCGGAGCCGCCCCGGCGGCACCCGCGGCGCCCGCCGCCCCCGCCGGGCAGGGGCAGGGCCAGAACCAGCAGGGCCAGAACCAGCAGAACCAGGGGCAGGGTCAGAACCAGGGCCAGAACCAGGGCCAGGCCGCGCCCCCGGCGGGTGGCGCGGGCGGTCAGGTCGTCTGCCCCGGCTCGACGGTCACCCTCTCCGGGGAGGCCGGCGCGCCCGCCGCCTCCAGCAACCAGTTCCCGCTGGGCACCAGGCTCAAGGTGACCAACCTGGACAACAACAAGTCGACCACGGTGACGGTGACCTCGACCTCCGGGAGCTGTGCGCTGCTGAACAACGCGGCCTTCGAGCAGGTCCGGGAGCCCGGCAAGTTCCTGATCAGGAAGGCGCGCATCGAACGCGTCGGCTGACCGGGACACCGCGGCCGGTCCGGGCCACCGCCGTACCAGTAAACGGCGGTGGCCCGGACCTCTTGACGGGAGCACGACAGTTCGCTTCAATCCGCGATGACAGGTCCAGACCAACGGTCCAGACCACTTGCACAGCGCAGCCCCCCGCCCCCCACAGGGAGGTCACGTGCTCTTCCGTCGTCATGTCCCCCGTACCGGATCGCGCAGATCCCGCATCCTCGCCGGCGTCACCGCCGCCTTCCTCGCCGCCGCGGGCAGCCTCATCGCCCTGCCCGGCACCGCCCACGCAGCCAACCTCGTCGCCAACCCGGGCTTCGAGAGCGGCAGCCTCTCCGGCTGGTCCTGCTCCGGCGGATCGGTCGTCGGCAGCCCCGTGCACAGCGGCACCAAGGCGCTCGCCGGCGCGGTCAGCAGCAGCGACACCGCCCAGTGCACCCAGACCGTCTCCGTGCAGCCGAACACCGCCTACTCGCTCTCCGGCTGGGTGCGCGGCGCGTACGTCTACCTCGGAGTGACCGGAGGTGCGTCCACCTGGACCCCGTCCGCCGCCTCCTACACCCAGCTGACCGTCCCCTTCACCACCGGCGCCTCGCAGACCAGCGTCCAGATCTACGTGCACGGCTGGTACGCCCAGGGCACCTACAACGCCGACGACATCAGCCTCGACGGCCCCGGCGGCGGGGGCGGCGGCGACACCCAGGCGCCCACCGCGCCCAGCGGCCTCACCTCCACGGGCAAGACCTCCTCCAGCGTCTCGCTGTCCTGGAACGCCGCCACCGACAACACCGGAGTGACCAGCTACGACGTCTACCGCGGCAGCACCCTCGCCACCACGGTGACCGGCACCTCGGCCACCGTCACCGGCCTGGCCGCGAGCACCGCGTACACCTTCACCGTCAAGGCGCGCGACGCCGCCGGCAACACCTCGGCCGCCTCCAACGCGGTGACCGTCACCACCAACGCGGGCGGCGGGGGCACCGGCTTCAAACAGGCCGCGCCCTACCTCTACCTCGGCTGGGGCGACCCGCCGAGCCCGTCCACGGTGATGAGCGCCACCGGCATCAAGTGGTTCACGATGGCCTTCATCCTCTCCTCCGGCGGCTGCAACCCCGCCTGGGACGGCTCCCGTCCGCTGACCGGCGGCACCGACCAGTCCACCATCAACGCGATCCGTGCCGCGGGCGGCGACATCGTCCCGTCCATCGGGGGCTGGAGCGGCAACAAGCTCGGGCCCAACTGCTCCACGCCCGAGGCGCTCGCCGGCGCGTACCAGAAGGTGATCGACGCCTACGGCCTCAAGGCGATCGACGTCGACATCGAGAACACCGACGAGTTCGAGAGCGAGGTCGTCCAGGACCGCGTCCTGAACGCGCTGAAGATCGTCAAGCAGAACAACCCCGGCATCCGCACGATCATCACCTTCGGCACGTCGACGACCGGCCCGAGCTACTGGGGCAACCGACTCGTCGAGCGGGCCAACGCGCTCGGCGCCAACATCGACGTCTTCACGATCATGCCGTTCGACTTCGGCGGCGGCGCCGACATGTACGGCAACACCGTGAACGCCGCCGAGGGCCTGAAGGCCAAGCTGAAGTCCACCTTCGGCTGGGACGACGCCACCGCCTACGCCCACCTCGGCATCTCCGGCATGAACGGGCTGAGCGACCAGCAGGAGACCACCACCCCGGCCATCTGGACGCAGATCAGGGACTGGGCCAACTCCCACCACATCGCCCGGCTCGCCTACTGGGCCGTCAACCGGGACCGCCCGTGCCCCGGCGGCGGCGTGACCAGCAACTGCTCCGGCATCAACCAGAGCACCTGGCAGTTCACCTCGATCACCGCCGGCTTCACCGGCTGATCGGAGCCCCGACCCCCACGGGTCAGGCGGCGGAGGAGACCGCGTCCTCCGCCGCCTTTCTCATGCCCACCGCGTGCTCGTTGGTCCGGGCGTCGTACGCCATCAGCGTCGGCAGGCAGGCGGCCAGTGCCCCGACCGCCGCCACGCACGCCAGACCACCCGTCCACACCGAGGTGCGCAGGCCCAGCAGCGCCGCCGAGCCGCCGGCCCGCACCTGGCCGAACTGCGGGCCGATGGTGAAGGAGAGCAGCTCGATGCCGGCCAGCCGGCCGCGCAGCGAGTCGGGGATCGTCTGGTTCCAGATCGTGGCCCGGAACACCCCGCTGATCATGTCGAACGCGCCCGCCAGCGCCAGGAAGGCCAGCACCACCCATACGTTGCCGGACCAGCCGGCCGCCGCCATGCACAGACCGAAGCCCGCCGCGGCCAGTACGATCGCCCGCCCGTGCCGGTGCACCCGCGAGGACCAGCCACCGGTGAGGCTCATCAGCAGCGCACCGGCGGGCAGGGCCGCGTACATCAGGCCCAGCGACCAGGGTGCGCCCAGGTCGTCCGCCATGAAGGGGAACACGGCGATCGGGAAGGCCAGCCCGGTCGCGGCGATGTCCACCACGTAGGTGCCCAGCAGCTCCTTGCGGCTCCACGCGTAGCGCGCGCCCTCCGCGATCGAGCGCAGCGACGGGCGCTTCGCGTCGTGCGAGGGCGGCGAGGGCCGCAAGCCCAGGCCGAGGACGACGGAGACGGCGAAGGTGAGGGCGTCGATGGCGTACGCCCATCGCAGACCGGCGTACGCGATCAGCACACCCGCCAGGGAGGGGGCCGCGATCGCGCCGATCTGCCAGCGCAGCGCGTTCAGCGAGGCGGCCGCGGTCAGTTGCTCGTGCGGGACGACGCGCGGCACGATCGCGTCCAGGGCCGGCCGCTGGAGCCCGCCCAGCGCGCTGGTCAGCGCGGCGACCGCGTACAACGGCCAGATCAGCGGCCGCGGCAGCAGGGCGTTGAGCAGCAGCACGGCCGACAGCACCCCGAGGGCCGCCTCCGTCCACAGGATGAGCTTGCGCCGGTCCAGGGCGTCCGCGAGCGCCCCGCCGTAGAGGCCGCAGACGATCAGCGGCACGAGTTCGGCGGCACCGAGGGCGCCGACCGCGAGGGTGGAGCCGGTCAGCTCCTTGACCTGGACCGGGACGGCCACGAAGGTCAGGAAGCTGCCGAAGTTCGTGATCAGGCCGGCGCACCACATCAGGCGGAAGTCGCGCGAGGTCCGCCAGGGTGCGAGGTCGGGAAGGAGTCTGGACACGAGGTCGCATGCTCCGTGCCCGGACCCTTCCGGCGCAACCGGGTTTTTCCGGCCCGTGCCCCGCGACCGGCCGGGACGGGCCGTGGCCGCGAGGTGCCGGTACGGCCCGCCCGTCCCTGGTCGGCCTCACCGGCGAACGCTGCTCCCGCGGTGGGCGGGGCCCAGCGCCGCCACGCCCGCGACCGGCCGGGACGGGTTGCCCGTCGGGCGCCCTCGCGGGGCCGCCGCGGACGGTCGGTCAACGGCCGGGATGTGCCCGGCGCCGTCCGTGTCGTGACGGAGGGCCGGGTCACGGCGGCCGGGCGTCGCCGTCAGCGCATCAGCCCCGCGGCCGCCAGCCGCTGCCGGACCACCGCGACGGCGGTGTCGTCCAGCGGGACCTGCGGGGGCGCCGTGGCCGCGCAGCCGATGACGCCGCGCAGCCGCAGCGCCGTCTTGAAGGCGCCCAGCGCGGAGGAACCCGGGCCCATCGGCGTGGAGTCCGCGCCCGCGTCGACGATCGCGTAGAGCTGCGCGAGCCGGTCCTGCTCCGCCGCGGCCTCGCGCCAGCGTCCCGCGACGGCGTGCGCGTGCAGCCGTACGTAGCCGTGTGGGTCCACGTTGCCGAGTCCGGGGACGACGCCGTGCGCGCCTGCCAGGAGGGCGCCGTCCACGGCCAGTTCGGAGCCGGTGAGCAGGGCG
Organism: Streptomyces sp. NPDC058864; assembly: GCF_042742985.1. NCBI lineage: Bacteria > Bacillati > Actinomycetota > Actinomycetes > Kitasatosporales > Streptomycetaceae > Streptomyces > Streptomyces sp. NPDC058864. The sequence continues at coordinate 73,294 of NZ_JBHYMQ010000034.1, forward strand.
AAGGAGGAGTCCAGGCCGCGGCGGCGCAGCTCGGTCAGCAGCCGGCGCATGGGGCCGTCGGCGCCGCTGCTGTCCTTCAGACCGGCCAGGGTGCCCTCCTCCGCGAGGGCCAGCACGGTCGCGGCGGGCAGCTTCGTGTGCACCGCGGAGGGGATGTCGTACGCGAACAGCGGCACCCCGCCCGCGCCTTCCCGCACCCGGCGGAAGTGGTCGGCGATCTCCACCGGATGCGTCGCCGTGTAGAAGGGCGCCGTCGCCACCAGGGCGTCGGCGCCGGCCGCGACGGCGGCCCGCGCGTGCTCCAGGACGCGCGGGGTGGTCATGTCGACGACACCGGCCAGCACGGGCACCCGGCCCCCGACGGCCTCCACGACCGTCGCCAGGGCGGTGCGCCGCTGCCCGTCGGTGAGGAAGGCAGCCTCGCCGCTGGACCCCAGGGCGAAGACCCCGTGCACCCCGGCCGAGAGCACATGCCCGACCAGGGCGCGCAGGCCCTCGGTGTCGACGTCCCCCGTCCTCGTGAGCGGGGTGCACAGAGGTGGTACGACCCCGCGCAGCGGGCGGAGCGGATCGTTCCCGGTTGCGGTCATGGACGGCTTCCTACCAGCTCGCCGGTGGCGGCGACACCAACTGCTCGGCGAGCCGCGCGAGTCGCGGCAGCCGGTCCCGCAGCCGCACCCGGCGTCCGGCCGCCGCGCTGACCAGGTGCTGCAGCACGTCCAGGCCGACCTCGGCGGGCTCCGGCGGCACGGTGAGCGCGTCGTGCGCCAGCCCGCGCAGCTCCGGGTCGCCCGCGTCCATCGCCAGCACCGTCGCGCCGGAGCGCCGTGCGTCGTCCACCCGCTCCAGCAGCCCGGCCCCGGCCCGCTCGGGGGTGACCACCAGCACCGTCTCGCCCCTGCGCGCCGCCTCCAGGCGGGCCGTCCCGACCGCCAGGTGCGGGGGCGCGCCCCGCGGCACGTGGTGCCGCACCAGCGTGGGCGACAGTTCCGGCAGCCCGCTCCAGGCGGCCTCCTCGTCGAGATGGGCCGCCATGTGCCAGGGCTCGTAGCCCCCGCTGCCGACGAGCAGCAGCCCGCCCGCGGGCCCCCGGCGGACGGACCCGCGCAGCGAGCCCGCGAAGGACCGGGTCAGCTCCGGCCACCCGCTCCCGGCCAGCAGTTCACGGACGACCTCGACCCGTACGGCATCCATGCCCCGCATCCTCGCGGACCGCGCCCCCGGCCGGCCCGGCTTCGCGCCCCGCTCACCCGAACGGGGTCAGTCCGTGCCGTCCTCGGGCAGGGCCCGGGACACCCGCTCCCGCACGTCCGTGAAGTGCCGCCGCATGGCCGCCCTCGCCGCGCCCGCGTCACCGGTGCGCAGCGCGCCGACGACGGCGCGGTGATTGGCGACGACCCGCTCGACCGGGTCGTCGGCGGGCGCCAGGGCGGCGCCGACCTCGTGGTACGCGCTCCAGAACAGGTCGACGAGCTGCAGCACCAGTTCGTTGCCGCAGGAGGAGTAGAGCAGCGCGTGGAAGGCCCGGTCCGCGTCCGGGTCGTCGACCATCCGGGCGGCGAGCGCGTCGAGTTCGTCGAGCCGCTGCGGCGGTATCGTCCCGGCGACCTCGCCTATCAGGCCCACCTCGAGCAGTTCGCGCACCGCGACGAGGTCGGCGAGGGCCCGCACCCGGGACCGCAGGTGGAAGGTGAGCGAGGGCATCAGCACCCGCAGCGGCGCCTCCCCGACGAAGGTGCCCGTGCCGTGCCGGATCTCGACGATGCCCAGTGCCTGCAGCGCCCGCACCGCCTCGCGCACGCTGTTGCGGCTGGCACCGAGCAGATCCATCAACTGCGGCTCGGTCGGCAGGGTGGCGCCGGGGGCGAGCCGCTGCTCGTGGATCAGCTCGATGATGCGGTCCTGGAGCCTCGGGCCGCGGCTCCTGCCGACGGTTCTGGTCACGGGTGGCCGCCTTTCCCTGTGCTGTCGTGCGCTTTTGACGTTCCGTCAGCTTTCCCGTGCGGCCCGCACGGGACGAGGGACGTCCTGCGTCCGCCCGGCGGCCGCGCATCGGGAGGCAACACCGATGTCATACCTCACATCCGTCGTCCCCCGAGCCAATACCGGTGCGTACGGGGGCTTTCCCGTACCGCCGCAGGGCCGCGACGGGCCGGGCGGCGAGGGGCGCGTCACAGCTCCCGCACGGGCCGGGCGCCGCCCCCACCTGGCAGGATCGCGGTATGACTGTTGACAGTGGCAATGAGACCCCCGCCCCCAAGGCCCCGGCGAAGGACCCCTGGGAGCTGCCCGACGTGTCCGGCCTCGTCGTCGGCGTCCTCGGCGGCACCGGCCCGCAGGGCCGCGGCCTGGCGTACCGGCTCGCCAAGGCCGGCCAGCAGGTGATCATCGGCTCGCGCGCCGCGGACCGTGCCCGGGCCACGGCCGACCGGCTCGGCCTCGGCGTGCAGGGCGCCGACAACGCGGAGACCGCCCGCCGCAGCGACGTCGTCATCGTCGCCGTCCCCTGGGAGGGCCACGGCGAGACCCTGGAAGCCCTGCGCGACGAACTCGCCGGCAAGCTCGTCGTCGACTGCGTCAATCCGCTGGGATTCGACAAGCAGGGCGCCTACGCCCTCAAGCCGGAGGAGGGCAGCGCCGCCCAGCAGGCCGCCGCGCTGCTGCCGGAGTCCCGCGTCACCGCCGCCTTCCACCACCTGTCCGCGGTGACGCTCGAGGACCCGGAGGTCGACTCGATCGACACCGACGTCCTCGTCCTCGGCGACAGCCGCGCCGACACCGACCTGGTCCAGGCCCTGGCCGCGCGCATCCCCGGCATCCGCGGTGTCTTCGCCGGCCGGCTGCGGGGAGCCCACCAGGTGGAGGCGCTGGTCGCCAACCTGATCTCGGTCAACCGCCGCTACAAGGCCCACGCCGGCCTGCGCCTGACCGACGTCTAGGGCCGCGGGGGCATGGGGGACAATGGGCGGGTTCGCGACCGACCCGACAGGAGCCGCCCCCCATGCCCCGCCTCGCCCTCTACGCGCTCGTGCTGTGCGCGCTCGCCGTGGCCGCCGCCGTCGTCTCCTTCGTCGAGGGCAGCTGGCTCGGCATCCTCTGGATCCTGATCGCGGGCCTCACCAGCAACATGTGCTGGTACTACGTGCGCAAGGCGAAGGCGGAGAAGGAGTCCGGCGAGCCGGGGACCGCTAGCTGAGTGGGTCGCCCTTCCAGAACTGGAAGAAGGCGTAGCCCAGACCCGACAGCCCGTCCGGGACCCCGAAGGCCGCCGTCACGGAGTCGACGAAGCCGAAGAATGCGGAGTTGACCTCGGGGATCCACAGCACGCCGAAGACGGCCAGCAGCCCGAACTGCCCGAAGGGCTCCAGCTGGCGCCGCGTCCGGTACGACAGCCAGGGCTCGATCACCCCGTAGCCGTCCAGGCCCGGCACCGGCAGCAGGTTCAGGATCGCCGCCGTGACCTGCAGCATCGCCAGGAACGCCAGCGCGGACGCGAAGGGCGCGTGGCTGCGGTCCAGCGTGACGACGCCGAGGGTGAAGGGCAGCATCAGGGCGATCGCGAACAGCACGTTGGTGAGCGGGCCCGCGGCCGAGATGAGGCTGTGCTTCCAGCGGCCGCGGATCCTGCCCCGCTCGATGAAGACGGCGCCGCCGGGCAGGCCGATGCCGCCCAGGATCACGAAGATCACCGGCAGCACGATGCTCAGCAGCGCGTGCGTGTACTTCAGCGGGTTCAGGGTCAGGTAGCCCTTGGCGCCTATCGAGATGTCCCCGCCGTGCAGCGCGGTACGGGCGTGGGCGTACTCGTGCAGGCACAGGGAGACCACCCAGCCGGACACGACGAAGAGGAACACGGCGAAGCCGGTGCTGGTGGAGAAGTCCGTCCACACGGCCCAGCCCGAGACGGCCATGATCGCGACCAGGCCCAGGAAGATCGGGCTGATCTGCCGTTCACTGCGGGTTGCTGCGGTCGTCATCGTGCGGGCTCCTGCGGAGGCGGTGCGTCATCGGTCGTGGTGCTGGCCGCCCGATCATGCCATCCGGCTGCCGCCGGGCACACCCACGGCGAGATAACGCTCCGCCAACGCCGGACGTTCCTGCGGCCCCCGGCCCTCGGCCCCCGGCCGCCCCGCCCGGCCGTCTTGTCGACCGGACGTCCGGGTCGCGACCGCGTTGCGATACGTCATCGATTGCGCCGGCGCCGGGCTGAGGAGGCACAGGCGGGGCACCCTGAAGGCGTCCGGGCCGGGGGGCCCGGGGCCGGGGGTGGGGGAGTCATGACGCGGAGGGGTTTCGCCCTGCCGGCGCTGCTCGGCACGGTCGCCGTGCTCGGCACGCTGAGCGGATGCACGGTGCCGGTCGCGGGGGTCACCGGGATCGCCGTGGGCGAGGACGGCAGGCCGCTGGGGGTGATGCTGGTGTGCCACGACCACATCGACGGGGCCACGCTCTACGACCCCGACGAGGAGGAGACCTCGGAGGACCTCGGCAGGTGGAGACGCGGGAAGCCGGTCACGGGGTTCACGATGTGGTCACTGGAGAGCGGCGGCCGGGGCTGGCGCACCGAGGTGGCGGCGTCCACGCCGTTCCAGCCGCACCGCACGTACAGTCTCTACGGCTGGACCCGGGACAACTCCTGGTCCGCGCAGAGCGTGGACTTCACCGCCGAGCAGTTCGAGGGCCTCGAACCGGGGCAGGTCCGCTTCTTCAAGGGCGAGGGGATGCGCGGGACGGACCGGGACGGGTTCGCCACGGTGGGGGTCGCGGAGTTCCGCGCGGACGCGTGCGGGGATTTGTGACCGGGGTGTCGTGGTTGCGGCCGGTTGTTGGTGTGCGGGTCGTTGGCGCCTGCGGCGGGCGGTTTCCCGCCGCCCTCCCGTGGCCCCGGTCGGTCAGTGCGGGTCTCGCATCGTGTACCTGGGTCGGTGGCGCGCCGGCGCACTCCCCCAGCCTTCGGCCGGGGGGACCCCCACAGCGCTCGCGGATTTGCCGGGTCGTTGCGTCACCGGCATCACCGCTCGTCGCTTCCGGGCGCACCCCGCCACACCCCCTCCCGTCGTATGGGCGACTGACGCCGGTGGGGGGTGCCTCTATGTTCTTCGTCAAGCGAGGTGGGGGGTTCTGGGTTGGTAGAGGGTGCCGTCGCGGAGCATGGCGAACAGCACGCTGGTGCG
>NZ_JBHYMQ010000035.1:0-76781 GCF_042742985.1 Streptomyces sp. NPDC058864
GTTGACTTTTGGCACGCTGTTGAGTTCTCAAGGAACGGAAGCTTCCTTCGAGACCGTTTCACCGGCCCCTCCGGGCTTTCCCTTCGTTGTCTCCAGCTTAGCAGATCCGATTTCCTTCTCTGCCACCCTCTGGAGGGGGTTTCGCTTTCGGCGTTCCCGCCTCGGCGACATTCACTACGTTAGCGGATTCCTTCGCGTCTTGCGAATTCGTCCCCCACTCGCCGTTCGATTCCACGCCAATGGAATTCGAGGGCACGGAAGTGCGCCCGAATCTCGGGGTGGTGTCGTAGTGGTGAGTGACCGCCGATCGGAGATCCGGACGAACCGGGCGCACCGTCTCAAGCGGCTCGGGCTACGTTACGCAAGAGCGGCGGCGGAGTCAAGCTCCGCCGCCGCTCAAACGTGGATAACCGGCCGACGTCAGCCGCCGACGACCTCGACGGCCGCCAGGCTCTTCTTGCCGCGCCGCAGCACGAGCCAGCGGCCGTGCAGCAGGTCGGCCGCCCCGGGGGTCGCGTCCTCGTCGCCGACCTTGACGTTGTTCACGTACGCGCCGCCCTCCTTGATGGTGCGGCGGGCGGCGGACTTGCTGGCCACGAGCCCGACTTCGGTGAAGAGCTCGGCGACCGGGGCCAGCTCGGCGACCTTGGCGTGCGGCAGCTCGCCGAGGGCCGCGGCGAGGGTCCGCTCGTCGAGTTCGGCGAGTTCGCCCTGGCCGAAAAGTGCCTTGGACGCGGCGATGACCGCCGCGCACTGCCCGGCGCCGTGGACGAGGGTGGTCAGCTCCTCGGCGAGGGCGCGCTGGGCCGCGCGGGCCTGCGGACGCTCCTCGGTGAGCCGCTCCAGTTCCTCGATCTCCTCCTGCGACTTGAAGCTGAAGATGCGCAGGAACTTGGACACATCGCGGTCGTCGGCGTTCAGCCAGAACTGGTAGAAGGCGTACGGCGTGGTCATCTCGGGATCGAGCCAGACCGTGCCGGACTCCGTCTTGCCGAACTTCGTCCCGTCGGCCTTGGTGATGAGCGGGGTGGCGAGGGCGTGCACGGAGGTGCCCTCGACGCGACCGATCAGGTCGATGCCGGCGGTCAGGTTGCCCCACTGGTCGCTGCCACCTGTCTGCATGGTGCAGCCGTAGCGGCGGTGGAGCTCGAGGAAGTCCATGCCCTGGAGGATCTGGTAGCTGAACTCCGTGTAGCTGATGCCGGCCTCGGAGTTGAGCCGGCGGGCGACGGCCTCCTTGGCGATCATCTTGTTGACCCGGAAGTACTTGCCCACGTCGCGCAGGAACTCGATGGCCGACAGGCCCGAGGTCCAGTCGAGGTTGTTGACCATCACCGCGGCGTTCGGGCCCTCGAAGGAGAGGAAGGGCTCGATCTGGGCGCGGATCCGCTCCACCCAGCCGGCGACGACGTCGGCGTCGTTCAGCGTCCGCTCGGCGGTCGGCTTGGGATCGCCGATCAGGCCGGTGGCGCCGCCGACGAGGGCGAGCGGCCGGTTGCCGGTCAGCTGGAGCCGGCGGATGGTGAGGATCTGCACCAGGTTGCCGAGGTGGAGGCTGGGGGCGGTGGGGTCGAAGCCGCAATAGACCGTGACCGGGCCGTCCGCGAACGCCTTGCGCAGTGCGTCCTCGTCGGTGGAAACGGCGATCAGCCCTCGCCACCGCAGCTCGTCGACGATGTCCGTCACGGTTCTCGTGCCTCCTGGTGTCGTTCGATGCCTCGTACCCGTCGTACGGAGTCTTTCCGAGACTACGCGTTCCGCTCGACTCCTTTTACGCCCCCTGGGGCGCAGTGGCGGCTGCGGTTGCACGGCGGGCGGGGCCGTGGGCGTTGTTCATGCGGTGCCACACGTGTAGGTAACCCACTGAGCGTGCATGTCGTTGCATCGGCAAGGTGGCGGCAGGCAGGAGAAGCGGACAGCGCGAGCGATCGTCTGCGCCGGACTCAGCCCTACCCCGAGGGGTGAGGAGTCCAAGGGAGGGAGCCTGGCGCAGCGGTTGTCGAGGTCATCACGGAGAAGGACTCTTCGGCGTCGAGGTTCCGCCTCGTCGAGGGCCGCAAAGTGTCCACTCGCGGTCAGGGCTGGAGGCGCGTGCGCGAGCAAGGCGCAGGGCGGCTCAGGTTCCGGCCGACGGTTTGGCTCGCGGGCTCAGTCGGTACGCCGAGACCGTCGGGTCACCGGCGAGGTAGAAGCGATGCTGCCAGTCGTGGGCTTTGCTCACACCCACCCGAGGACCGGCTCGGATGAGTGCGGCGGGTACCGGCTCGCCTTCGGACAGCGCGACCGCGGCGCCTGTCAGCAGGTCCGTGCCGTTGTGCTCTGCCGTGATGCCGAGGGCTTGGCAGAAGTTCCCCGGACCCCGCGCGAGACGTGGACCCTCGACCTTGCCCCCTCGCCGCTCGCGGGCCAGGTCCTCGCCTTCGATGACCCTGCCCGCCCGGATGAGGACGGCCGTAGCGACGCCGTCCGCCCCGGTGACGACGTTGGCGCACCAGTGGAGTCCGTGAGACCGGTAGACGTACAGGTGTCCCGCGGGTCCGAACATGACGGCGTTGCGGGGTGTCCTGCCCCGGTAGGCGTGTGAGGCGGGGTCGGCCGAACCGGAGTACGCCTCGGTCTCCGTGATGGTGATGCTCACGGTGCCCTCGGGGGACTCGTGGGTGAGGACGGCGCCGAGCAGCCTGGGGGCGACGTCTTCAGCGGGGTGAGCAAGATCCACGAGGTTCATGCTGACCGCCTTGGCAAGCCGTGGGTGAAGGGGACGGCCTCGACCTCGGTCAGCCTGAGCGCGACGGGGCCGTCGTCCGTCCTGCGTACGAGCGTTCGCCCCAGGAGGTCGGGAGCCACCTCCAGCACCGGCCGGTCGAAGAAGGACCTGGGGAGCGGGGTGCTTTCAGGAGGGGGGATCATGCGGTACGAGAGTAATGGAACCGTTCGTGGTGGGGCCGCGTTCGTAATGACCGAGGCAACCGCCAGCAAAGGGAGAGGGACATCGTGGGCTTCAAGAAGCTGCTTGCGAGCTTGGGCGCCGGTGGCGCGTCGGTCGAGACGGTGCTCAACGAGCCGAACGTCGTCCCGGGCGGGGTCGTCCAGGGCGAGGTGCGCATCCAGGGCGGCTCGGTGCCGCAGCAGATCGAGGGGCTGTCGGTCGGCCTGCAGGCCCGCGTCGAGGTCGAGGGCCAGGACACGGAGTACAAGCAGGACATCGAGTTCCACCGGCAGCAGCTGGGCGGGGCGTTCGAGGTGCAGCCGGGTGCGGTGCACGTGGTGCCGTTCGGCCTGGAGATCCCGTGGGAGACCCCGATCACGACGTTCCTGGGCCGTCACCTGACCGGGATGAACGTCGGCGTCACCACGGAGCTGGCGATCGCCCGTGCGGTGGACTCCGGTGACCTCGACCCGATCAACGTGCACCCGGTGCCGGCGCAGCAGGCGATCCTCGACGCGTTCGGCCAGCTGGGCTTCGGCTTCAAGAACGCGGACCTGGAGCGCGGCCACATCCGCAACACGCGGCAGCGGCTGCCGTTCTACCAGGAGATCGAGTTCTTCGCGCCGCAGCAGTACCGCGGGCTGAACCAGGTGGAGCTGAGCTTCGTCTCCGACGGCCACGAGATGGACGTCGTCCTGGAGATGGACAAGAAGCCGGGGCTGTTCAGCGAGGGCAGCGACGCCTTCCGCTCGTTCACGGTGGACCTGAACAACTTCCACACGACCGACTGGGCGGGGTACCTCAACCAGTGGCTGGCCGAGGTCGGCGGCAAGCGCAACTGGTTCTAGGATCGGCGGGCGGAAGGGCGTTTCGCGATCAGCAGGAGGTACCGAGGTGACCGAGCAGAAGCGGCGGCCGCTCCCCCACGATTTCCATCCGCCGGTGGCGTCGTTCACGGTGGTGAGCGACGACGTCGAGCCGGGTGGCACCCTGAAGGACGCCCAGGTCTACGCCGAGGGCAACGTCTCGCCGCACCTGCGGTGGGAGGGCTTCCCCGAGGGGACCGGGAGCTTCGCCGTCACGTGTTACGACCCCGACGCGCCCACGGGCAGCGGTTTCTGGCACTGGGTGCTCTTCGACATCCCGGCGTCGGTGACGGAGCTGCCCGCGGGCGCCGGCAGCGAGGGGTTCAAGGGGCTGCCGGAGGGCGCGGTGCACGTGCGCAACGACTACGGCAGCAAGGACTTCGGCGGTGCCGCGCCGCCGCCCGGGGACGGGCCGCACCGTTACGTGTTCACCGTGTACGCGGTGGACCAGGAGAAGCTTGGGCCGGACGGGGACGTGTCGCCCGCCGTCGTCGGCTTCAACCTGCGGTTCCACGCGATCGCACGGGCCAACCTGATCGGCGAGTACGAGAACCCGCAGTAGCCGTGGCGCTCCCGGCCGCGGCCGGGGGTCCCGAAATCCCGTTGCGCCCCGGCGCTCCCGCATCGCACTGTGGTGTCTGCCTGGTGACCTGACCGTCACCGGGGGTCGGCACCGCAGTGGCGGGGGCGGCGGGGCGTTGCGCTGTGCGGTTCTCGCCGCGCGATCTGCCTGCCGTCCGCCGGAGCCCGGTCATGCGCCCGGGCGTCCACGCCGATCGCCGCGCTCCGGGCGCCCCTGACCCCACGGGGGTGGGCGCCCGGGGTGGCCGGCCCCATGGTCCGCTGTTCCGTTCCCTGTTTCCTCCTGTTCGCTTCCACGTGCGGAAATTGCGTTGTCCGCACGGGTATCGCCCGGTCAGAGTGGAGCCACCTCGCCGCCGGGGCGGGGATGGACCCGAGGGGTGGGCGACGTGCGTGAGACGCTGGTGCTGAACGCGACCTTCGAGCCGCTGTCGACCGTGTCGCTGCGGCGTGCGGTGGTGCTGGTCATGCAGGACAAGGCCGTGGTCGAGCAGGCTCATCCCGGGCTGCGGATCCGCGCGGCGGCAGTGGACGTGCCGGTGCCGCAGGTGATCAGGCTCTGCAGGTACGTGAGGGTGCCCTTCCGACAACGGGCGGCATGGTCGCGGCGGGGCGTGCTGGTGCGCGACCGGCACCGGTGCGCGTACTGCGGCCGGAGGGCGACGACCGTGGACCACGTGCTGCCGCGGTCGCGCGGTGGCGGGGACACGTGGCTGAACACGGTGGCGTCGTGCGCGGAGGACAACCACCGCAAGGCGGACCGTACGCCGGAGCAGGCGGGGATGCGGCTGCTGACGCAGCCGTTCGAGCCGACGCCGGCGGACGCGCTGCTGCTGCACCTGGGTCTGAAGGACCGTGAGGGCGTTCCGGACTGGCTCGCCCTGCCGGCCTGAGCCCTGAGCCCCGAGGCGGTCGCCCGGCTACTTCAGCAGGAGCTGGGTGATCGCCACGAGGCCCACGACGACGATGACGCCGCGCAGGGCGACGGGCGGCAGGCGGCGGCCGATGCGGGCGCCGAGGACACCGCCGAGCGCGGCCCCGACGGCGATGAGCGCGACGGCGGTCCAGTCGAAGCGGGCGACGAAGAGGAAGAACACCGCGGCGACGCCGTTCACCGTCAGTGCGAGGACGTTCTTGGCGGCGTTGATCCGCTGCCAGGTCTCGTCCAGGAGGACGCCCATCAGGGAGAGGTAGATGACCCCCTGGGCGGCGCCGAAGTAGCCGCCGTACATGCTGGCGAGGAGGAGTCCGCCGAACAGGAACGGGCCGCCGTGCTCGGGGACGCGGGTGCCGTTGCCGGAGCGGCGGGCCTGGAGGGCACGGGAGAGCCGGGGCTGGACGACGACGAGGACGAGGGCGAGTCCGATGAGGACCGGCACGATCGTGTCGAAGGCCTGGGAGGGCAGCGTCAGCAGCAGGACGGCCCCGATGAGTCCGCCGACGAGGGCGGCGCCGCCCAGCCGCAGCAGGCGGGGGCCCTGTCCGGCGAGTTCGCGCCGGTAGCCGATGGCGCCGCTCACGGAGCCGGGGACGAGGCCGAGGGTGTTGGACACGTTGGCGGTGACGGGCGGCAGCCCCACGGCGAGCAGGACCGGAAAGGTGATGAGCGTGCCGGAGCCGACCACGGTGTTGATGGTGCCGGCCCCGATTCCGGCCGCGAACACGGCCAGGGCTTCCCAGTAGGTCATAGGCGTCTCCATGGTCGGTGCGGCTCGCTCCCCCCGACGGGACCGGGGGGAGCCGGAGCGCACGGATCATGTCATACGCGTCGGCGGCGGCAGCCGCGCCGCTCAGTCCTTGTCGAGCCGGGGGGTCTCGCGGCGGGTGCCGCCCTCGCCGTTGCCCGGGCCGGCGCCGGGGGCGCCGGGGAGGTTGACGATGCCGCCGAGGCCCTTGAGGGCGTCGTTGAGTTCGCTGGGGATGATCCAGAGCTTGTTGGAGTCGCCCTCGGCGATCTTGGGGAGCATCTGCAGGTACTGGTAGGCGAGCAGCTTCTGGTCGGGGTCGCCCGCGTGGATGGACTCGAAGACGGTGCGGATGGCCTGGGCCTCGCCCTCGGCCTTGAGGGCGGCGGCCTTGGCCTCGCCCTCGGCGCGCAGGATCGCGGACTGCTTCTCGCCCTCCGCGGTGAGGATCTGGGACTGCCGGATGCCCTCCGCGGTGAGGATGGCGGCGCGCTTGTCGCGGTCGGCGCGCATCTGCTTCTCCATCGAGTCCTGGATGGAGGTGGGCGGCTCGATGGCCTTGAGCTCGACGCGGTTGACGCGGATGCCCCACTTGCCGGTGGCCTCGTCGAGGACGCCGCGCAGGGCCGCGTTGATCTCCTCGCGGGAGGTCAGGGTCCGCTCCAGGTCCATGCCGCCGATGATGTTGCGGAGCGTGGTGACGGTGAGCTGCTCGATCGCCTGGATGTAGCTGGCGACCTCGTAGGTGGCGGCCCGCGCGTCGGTGACCTGGTAGTAGATGACCGTGTCGATGTTGACGACCAGGTTGTCCTGGGTGATCACCGGCTGCGGCGGGAACGGCACGACCTGCTCGCGCAGGTCGATGCGGTTGCGGATGGTGTCGATGAACGGCACCACGATGTTGAGGCCCGCGCTGAGGGTCCTGGTGTAGCGGCCGAAGCGCTCGACGATCGCCGCGCTGGCCTGCGGGATGACCTGGACCGTCTTGATGAGCGCGATGAAGACGAGCACCACCAGGATGATCAGGACGATGATGATCGGCTGCACGTCCACTCCCACGCCGATTGCCTGTGGCTACCTGTACGAAGACATGATCAAGTCTGGCAGACCCCGCGGGGAGACGGGCCGGGTTCGGCGAATTCCCGTGCCGTCTCCGGATGCGGGGGCGCGCAGGATCACATCACGACGGCCGTGGCGCCCTCGATCTCGACGACGTCGACGCTCTCGCCGGGTTCGAAGGCCCGTCCCGAGTCGAGGGCGCGGGCCGACCAGACCTCGCCGTTGAGCTTGATCCGTCCGCCGTGCCCGTCGACCCGTTCGAGGACGACGGCCTGGCGGCCCTTGAGCGCGTCGATGCCGCTGCGCAGCTCGGGGCGCTGCGCGCGGTTCCGATTGGCCAGCGGGCGTACGACGGCGATGCCCGCGACCGAGACGATGACGAAGATCAGCACCTGCGGAGTGATGCCGAGGCCGAGGCCCGCCGCGACGGCGGCGGCGACGGCTCCGACCGCGAACATCCCGAATTCGGGCATCGCGGTCACCACAAGCGGAATACCCAGCCCCACGGCGGCGATCAGCCACCACAACCAGTCGTCCACAGGCCCATCGTAGGGGCCCGCAGTCGATCTGTGACAGGGTGCGACGGCTCTGCCCGACGCTTTCGGCCGGGGCCGTGTGCGCGGGTGTCGTCAGCGGGTCGCTTCAGCGGGTCACTTCAGGGGCAGTCCGTTGGCGGTCCAGCGGTCGCCGCGGCGCTCGACGACGAGCGGGAGGCCGAAGCAGAGGGAGAGGTTGCGGGAGCTGAGCTCGGTCTCCATGGGGCCGGCGGCGACCACCTTGCCCTGACGGATCATCAGGACGTGGGTGAACCCGGGGGCGATCTCCTCGACGTGGTGGGTGACCATCACCATGGAGGGGGCGATCGGGTCGCGGGCGAGCCGGCCGAGGCGGCGGACGAGGTCCTCGCGGCCGCCCAGGTCGAGGCCGGCGGCGGGCTCGTCGAGCAGGAGCAGCTCGGGGTCGGTCATCATGGCGCGCGCGATGAGGGTGCGCTTGCGCTCGCCCTCGGAGAGGGTGCCGAACCTGCGGTCGAGGTAGTCGCTCATTCCGAGGCGGTCGAGGAAGGCGCGGGCGCGGTCCTCGTCGACCTGCTCGTAGCTCTCCCGCCAGTGCGCGGTCATGCCGTACGCGGCGGTGAGCACGGTCTCCAGGACGGTCTGGCTGCGCGGCAGCTTCTCGGCCAGCGCGACGCCCGCGATGCCGATGCGGGGGCGCAGCTCGAAGACGTCGACGCCGCCCATCTTCTCGCCGAGGATCTGGACGGTGCCGGAGGTCGGGAAGAGGTAGCTCGAGGCGATGTTCAGCAAGGTCGTCTTGCCGGCGCCGTTGGGACCGAGGATCACCCAGCGCTCGCCCTCGGCGACCGACCAGGAGACCTGGTCCACCAGAGCCCGGCCGTCTCGGACCACGGATACGTCCACCAGCTCCAGAACATCGCTCATGAGCGTGTTGTCTCCCACTTCCCGATCGCACGTCTGCCGTCGCGAGCACCTGTAGGCGCTGCCCCCAGGAAATCTACGCCACGCCCGGGCCGCCCCAGTCCTTAGGCTGGGGGGATGCTCGACGAACCTCGCTCAGGACGACTGGCCGCCTGGGGAAATGCCCTGATTGCCGGACTTGCCGCGCCGGATGACGCCGCTCAGGAAGTGATCGCCGACGATTCGGTGCACCGGATCTCCGGACTCCCCGGGGAGGACGGCCCGGTGGGGCTGACCCTGGGGCTGGGACGGTTGCGCGCGCTCGGTGTGTCCGGGCTGCGGATCGCGCTCCCGGTGCCGGGGCACCCGCTCGGACTCAGCGGGCCGCCGGAGTTCAACGCGCGGGCGCTGGCGGCGGGCGAGGCGGTCATCGCGGTGGGCGGACCGGCGCTCGGCCTGGTGCCGGAGGTCACGGAGGCCGGGCCGCAGGGGGACGTGCACGTGTCGGTGGAGTGGCAGTGCCTGGCGGTGCGGGACGCCCCGCCGGCGGACGTGCCCTCGCTGGGTGAGGCGGAGCGGGAGCTCGCGGAGGCGTTGCGGGACGCCACGGAGGCGCTGGCGCGGCTGGACGTGGCCGGCGCGGGGCCGGCCGTGCAGGCGGCTCTGGAGGCGTACCGGGCACGGGCGGCGCGCGGGCGTGAGGTGCTGGCGCCGGGTTATCCGCCGCGGGCGGTGCGGGTGCTGGAGCTGGCCCAGCGGGTGGGCGCGCTGATCGGGATCGCGACCGGCGCCCGGGCCGGGCACGGGGCGGCGGTCAGCGCCTCGGAGATCGCCGCCCGGACGGAGTTGCTGCGGCCGGTGGAGCGCACCGCACGGCGGGCGCAGGTGGCGGCGTACAACGCGTACGTCGAGGAGGCCGAGCGGCGCCGGGGCTGAGAGCGGCCGGGAACGGGGAAGGCCCCGCGGACGACGCTGTCCGCGGGGCCTTCCGCGCACGTCAGTGGTTGAAGCAGACGTTCCCGATGGCCGGGTTCAGGATGCCGATCGCGTCGATGGTGTTGCCGCACAGGTTGATCGGGATGTTCACCGGAACCTGGATCACGTTGCCGGAGAGCACACCGGGCGAGCCGGCGGCCACGGCACCCGCGTGGGAGTCGGCGAGCGCGGTACCGGCCGAACCGGCGGCGGCCGCACCGGCGGCGGCGATGATCAGGGCGGCCTTCTTGGCGCTGTTCATGAAACTGTTCCTCCTGTGATGACACGGCCCGGTTCGAGGAGCCGCACTGTGAGGAACGCGGAGCCCGGGGCGTTGACACGGGGAGGGCGCCGGAAACCTCCGTACGGCGGAATCCGCGTGTCGCACCGGCGTGCGCCGCGTGCCGGCCCGCGGACGCCCTGAGCCGCACGAACGGACCGGCCCCGGGGCGGCGGAACGCTCCGGGGCCGGTGGTCACGGCCGTGCCGTGGGGGTGACGTCCTGGGTCAGCGGTTGACGCAGACGTTCCCGATGGCCGGGTTCAGCAGGCCGATGACGCTGATGGTGTTGCCGCACACGTTCACCGGGACGTGCACCGGCACCTGGATCACGTTGCCCGAGACCACACCGGGGCTGTTCTTCGCGCCACCGTGGGCCTGGGCACCACCGGTGTGGGCGGAGGCGGCACCCGCGCCGACCATGGCGAGGCTCCCGGCGACCATGGCGACGGCGGCGGCCTTGTGCAGGTTCTTCACGTTCTTGACCCTCCTTGCATGGGTACCGCGGCAGTCGCCGCAGCACGCCATGGAGAACGGCCCACGCCCGCCCAGGTTGCGCCATCCGGGCGACATACACCCGACGGTATGAATCTCACTCCGGACCGAGACGATCCGCTTGTCCTACCGCTAAGCGCCCCGGCTTTCGCGGGGTCGGCCGGTCCCGGCTCAGCCGCCAATGCCGTGCCGCACCGCCCACAGGGCCGCCTGGGTGCGGTCGGAGAGGTCCAGCTTCATCAGGATGTTCGACACGTGGGTCTTCACCGTCTTCTCCGACAGCACCAGGGCACGGGCGATCTCCCGGTTCGAACGGCCCTCGGCGATCAGCGACAGCACCTCGCGCTCCCGGTCGGTGAGGGTGCCCCCGCGCCCCTGGCCGGGAGTGGTGTCCTCCTGGGAGAGCAGGGCGTCGGCGACCTCCGGCTGCAGCAGCACGTGACCGGCGTGCACCGAACGGATCGCGCCGGCCAGCGCGTCCGGGTCCACGTCCTTGTAGACGTAGCCGGCCGCGCCGGCGCGCAGCGCCGGTACGACGGTGCGCTGCTCGGTGAAGCTGGTGACGATCAGCACGCGGGCCTTGCAGCCCTCGTCGCGCAGCCGGCGCAGGGCCTCGATGCCGTCGACGCCGGGCATGCGGACGTCCATGAGGATCACGTCGGGGTCGAGTTCGCCGGCGCGCTCCACGCCCTCCTCGCCGTCCCCGGCCTCGCCCACCACCTCGATGTCGGGCTGCACCTCCAGAAAGGTCCGCAGCCCGCGCCGGACCACCTGGTGGTCGTCGACCAGCAGGACGCGAATGGGGCCGTCAGCCACCGGGCACCTCCATCTCGATCACGGTGCCCTTGCCGGGCGCCGAATCCACCGTCAGTCCGCCGCCCACCCCGTCGGCCCGGTCCCGCATGGAGACCAGTCCCAGGTGGCGGCCGGCTCGGCGCACCGCGGACGGGTCGAAGCCCCGCCCGTCGTCGCGCACCGTGAGCACCGCTCCCCTACCCCGGCCCTCCAGGCGCACCGTCACCGAGGTGGCGTCCGCATGGCGCAGCGCGTTGTGCAGGGCTTCCTGGGCGACCCGCAGCAACGCCTCCTCCTGGGCGGCGGGCAGGGCGCGGACGTGGCGGTGGCCGAAGGAGATCCGCGCCGAGTGCGCCCGGTCCAGAACGCCGACCTGGGTGCGCAGGGTGGCCAGCAGGCCGTCCTCGTCGAGCGCGGCGGGCCGCAGCTCCACCACGACCGCGCGCAGTTCGTCGGCGGCCTCGGCGGCGAGCGCGGCGACCTGCCGCAACTCCTGGCGGGCGCGTTCCGGATCGCGGGCCACCAGGGCGGAGGCCGCCTGGGCGGTCAGCCGCAGCGAGAACAGCTTCTGCGAGACGGCGTCGTGCAGTTCGTGGGCGATGCGGGCCCGTTCCCCGGCGAGGGTCAGCTCGCGGCTCCGCTCGTACAGCCGGGCGTTGGTGAGGGCGATGGCGGCGTGCGCGGCCAGGGTGCGCAGCAGTTCCTCGTCCTCCTCGGTGAAGCCGCGGCCGTCCTCCGGCGGGCTGGTGGCGCAGCGCTTGTTGGCGAGGAAGAGGGCGCCCAGGATCTCGTCGCCGTCGACCACCGGCATACCGAGGAAGTCGGCCATGTCGGGGTGGGCGGACGGCCAGCCGCCGAAGCGGGGGTCGCCCTTCACGTCGGGCAGGCGCTGGGGGGTGGCCTCGTGGAGCATCGCGGCGAGGATGCCGTGCTGCCGGGGCAGCGGGCCGATGGCCTTCCACTGCTCGTCGCTGATGCCGTCGACGACGAACTGGGCGAAGCCGCCGTGGTCGTCGGGTACGCCGAGGGCCGCGTACTCGGCCTCGAGCAGTTCGCGGGCGGACGAGACGATCGTCTGCAGGACCTCGCGCACTTCCAGGTGCCGGCTCATCGCGAGGACGGCCGCGCTCACCGCCTCGATGCCGCGTCGGGACGATCGGCTGGACATGGGTTCACCGTACCGGCGGGCCGGGGCCGGCGGGATCGGCCTGGTGGCCGAGCTCCCCCGGTCCGTGGACCTAGGGCGAAGTTCCTTCCGCCGGTGCTGCGGGCGGCCGAGGTGTCCGGGACGGGTGCGTTCCTACGGTGGGGGGCAGCCGCGGGGCGACGGGCCCGGCGGCCGGCGGGAGGACACGTCATGCCGGTGGCAATCATCACGGGAGCGTCGCGGGGACTGGGACGGGCCCTCGCCGGGGCGCTCGCGGAGCGGGGCTGGGACCTGGTGGTCGACGCGCGGTCGGCCGAGGAACTGAAGCGGGCGGAGGGGGAGCTGGCGGTCCGCACGCGGGTTGCCGCGCTGCCGGGTGACGTCGTTGATCCGCGGCACCGGGTGGAACTGGTCTCGGCGGCCTGGGACTTCGGCGGGCTGGACCTGCTGGTGAACAACGCGAGCGCGCTGGGCGCCGAGCCGCTGCGGCGGCTGTCCGGGCATCCGCTGGAAGGGCTGCGGACCGCGCTGGAGACCAATGTGGTGGCCGCGCTCGGCCTGGTGCAGGAGGCGCTGCCGCTGCTGCGCCGGCGGCGGGGGGCGGTGCTCAACATCAGCTCGGACGCCGCCGTCGAGGCGTACCCCACGTGGGGAGGGTACGGCGCGAGCAAGGCGGCGCTGGAGCGGTTGTCGGCGGTGCTGGCGGTGGAGGAGCCGGAGCTGCGCGTGTGGTGGCTGGACCCGGGCGACATGAGGACCGCGTTGTACGCGGCGGCGGTGCCCGACGATCCCGACGCGGACCGGCGCCCGGCTCCCGAGTCCGTGGTGCCGGCCGTGCTGGGGCTGCTCGACGGCGGCGCCGCGAGTGGCCGCCACGTGGCCCCGGCGCCGCCGGAGGCCGGTCGGTGACCGCGCTGGGGGCGCTGAGGGTGCCGGCGGAGCTGGCGGCGCGGGTGCCGGTGGAGCAGCGTGCGGGCGGGGCGTCGGGGCGTGACGGGGTGCGGATGCTGGTGGGGCGGCGGGCCCGGGGCGAGGTCGCGCACCACGCCTTCGGTGACCTGCCGGGGCTGCTGCGGGCCGGCGACGTGCTGGTGGTGAACACCTCCCGGACCCTGCCGGCGGCGGTGGACGCCTCGCTCGGGGAGTCCCCGGTGGTGGTGCACTTCTCCGGGCTGCTGGACGACGGGCGCTGGGTGGTGGAGCTGCGGACGCCCGACGGGCGGGGCACGACCCGGCAGCGCAGGGGCGGTCCGGCGGGGGTGGCGGTGGCGCTGCCCGGTGGTGAGCGGCTGGTGCTGCAGGAGCCGCTGAGCCCCTGCGGTGAGCGCCTGTGGGTGGCCCGGGCGTCGGCGGCGGACCCGGCGGCGTTCCTGGAGCGGCACGGGCGGCCGATCCGGTACGCGTACACCGAGCGGGACCAGCCGGCGGCGGCGTACCAAACGGTGTTCTCGGTGCCGTCGGCCGACGGCCTCGGCTCGGCGGAGATGCCGAGCGCGGGCCGCCCCTTCACCACGGGGCTGGTCACGGCGCTGGTGAGCAGGGGTGTGCAGATCGCTCCGGTGGTGCTGCACACCGGGGTGTCCTCGGGCGAGGCGCACGAACCGCCCTACCCGGAGCGCTTCTCGGTGCCGGAGAGCACCGCGTGGCTGGTGAACGCCGCCCGGGCGGGGGGCGGCCGGGTGGTGGCGGTGGGCACCACCGCGGTGCGCGCCCTGGAGACGGCGGCCGACGGGCGGGGGCGGGTCACGGCGGCCGGCGGGTGGACGGATCTGGTGGTGACGCCGGAGCGGGGCGTACGGGTGGTCGACGGCCTCCTCACCGGGCTGCACGACCCGGCGGCGTCACATGTGCTGATGCTGGAGGCGGTGGCCGGGCGGGAGCTGCTGCAACGGGTCTACGACGCCGCGGTGGGGGCGGGTTACCTCTGGCACGAGTTCGGGGACGTGAACCTGCTGCTGCCCTGACCCGGCCCGGCCGGGGCACATGGCGTCGCGGCCCGGTCGCGGTGCGCGACGCGCCTGTGAGGCGGCACATAGGACGTACATCACGTACGAAGGCGCGTAGTAGGCGGCGGGGCGGCCGGATCGGCCTGAGGTACGGCGTGTGCCGTACCGGGCCGGTCCGGCCACTACGACTTCGGGTAGTAATGGGCGGGTTTGGTCGGGGAATTTCCGGGGGCTAAGAATGCTCGGGTCGCTCCGCGCCGCGTTCGACACGCGGCGCTTCTCCTTGCCCGAGGGCGGAGTGGGGCACAGCCGAATGGAAGAGGTCACTCCCCCATGCAGCTCCCGACGATCCCGAAGTCCGACCGTCTGACCAAGACCCACAAGTACTCCGCCGCCGGCCTCGCCGCGGCCGGTGTGGGCGTCCTGGCCATCACCGGGTTGACCGGGACCAGCGGGACGGCTCAGGCCACCGGCAAGACGCCGGAGCCGGTCGCCGGACAGGCGCGGTCCGCCGCCGCTGCCGAACGGCACGCCGCGCACGCCGCCCACGTCGCGCACCGCAAGGTGCTCGCCAAGCAGCACGCGGCCCATGTCGCGCACCTGGCCGTGGAGCGCAAGCGCGAGGCGCGGGAGCGTGCGCGCAAGGCCGCGCACGAGGCGCGGGAGCGGCAGGCTGCCAACCGCAGCCACGAGCGCAAGGCCCTCGTCCCCGGGCAGCGGCACGAGACCTCGGCCCCGGCACCGCGCGCGGCCGCTCCCAAGGCGCCGGCCGCCCCGTCCGGCACCCCTCAGCAGATGGCTCAGCAGATCATCGGCGACGCGGCCCAGTTCCAGTGCTTCGCCAACATCGTGATGCACGAGAGCACCTGGAACCCGTACGCGGTCAACCCCTCCTCCGGCGCGTACGGCCTGGTCCAGGCGCTGCCCGGCTCCAAGATGGCCTCCGCGGGCGCCGACTGGCGCACGAACCCGGCCACGCAGATCAGGTGGGGGCTGGACTACATGAACGGGCGCTACGGCAGTCCCTGCGGCGCCTGGTCGTTCTGGCAGGCCAACCACTGGTACTGAGCCGGCCCGCGCGGATCTCGCGGACATGCGGAAGGCGGCGGTTCCCCTCCTCGGGGAGCCGCCGCCTTCCGTCGGCGTACGTGCCGGCCGCTACTTGCGCATGACCTCCGGCTCGTGGCGGCGCAGCAGCCTCAGCACGAGGATGCCGCAGACGAGAGCGATGCCGAGCAGGATGGCCATGTCGAAGCCCCACTGGCCCGCCGTGTGCTCCCACAGCGGGTCGAGGTTGTCGGGCTTGGCCTGGTCCCACGGCGGCATGAGACGGCCGAGGTCGAGGGTGGCACCGGCGGCGCCGACGGCCCAGCGGGACGGCATCAGCCAGGCGACCTGCTCCAGGCCGACGGTGCCGAAGATCTGGAACAGGACGCCGGTGAAGACGACCTGGACGATCGCGAACATCACCAGCAGGGGCATGGTCTTCTCGGCGGTCTTCACCAGGGAGGAGATCACCAGGCCGAACATCATCGAGGTGAAGCCCAGCGCGATCACCACCAGGGTGATCTCCGCTGCCGGGAAGCCCTTGACGATCAGGCCCTCTTCCGGGAGCTTGCGCACCGACAGCCCGATGGCACAGATGATGACGCCCTGCAGGGCGCTGATCAGGCCGAGCACGAAGACCTTGGAGAGCAGGTACGCGGAGCGGGACAGGCCGGTGGCGCGTTCCCGTTCGTAGATCACCCGTTCCTTGATCAGCTCGCGCACCGAGTTGGCGGCGCCCGAGAAGCAGGCGCCCACCGCGATGATCAGCATGATGGTGCCCGCGTCGGGGTTGAACTTGCCCGCCTCGGCGGGCGGCGCCAGGCCGGACTTCGCCGGGATGACCACGCTCACCAGGCCGAGGACGGCCGGGAGGATGACCATCAGCGCCATGAAGCCCTTGTCGGAGGCGATCACCGACAGGTAGCGGCGGACGAGGGTGACGAACTGGGCGGGCCAGCTCTGCGGCTTGGGCGGCTTGGCCCGCTGCGGGGCGGCGCCTACGGACTGCGGGGCGACCGCGTCCAGGTCAGCGGCGTAGATCTGGTAGTGCTGGGAGCCGCGCCAGCGACCGGACCAGTCGTAGTCGCGGTAGTTCTCGAAGGCGGAGAAGACGTCGGCCCAGGTTTCGTAGCCGAAGAAGTTCAGCGCCTCCTCCGGCGGGCCGAAGTAGGCCACGGCGCCGCCCGGCGCCATCACCAGCAGCTTGTCGCACAGGGCGAGTTCGGCCACCGAGTGGGTGACGACGAGCACGGTGCGGCCGTCGTCGGCGAGGCCGCGCAGCAGCTTCATGACGTCGCGGTCCATGCCCGGGTCGAGGCCGGAGGTGGGCTCGTCCAGGAAGATCAGCGAGGGCTTGGTGAGCAGTTCCAGGGCGACGGAGACGCGCTTGCGCTGGCCGCCGGAGAGCGAGGTGACGCGCTTGTCCGCGTGGACGTCCAGCTTGAGCTCGCGCAGCACCTCGTCGATGCGGGCCTCGCGCTCGGCGGCCTTGGTGTCACCGGGGAAGCGGAGCTTGGCCGCGTAGCGCAGGGCTCTGCGGATCGTCAGCTCCTTGTGCAGGATGTCGTCCTGCGGGACGAGGCCGATGCGCTGCCGCAGCTCCGCGAACTGCTTGTAGAGGTTGCGGCTGTCGTACAGCACCTCGCCCTCTTCGGCCGGGCGGTAGCCGGTCAGGGCGCGCAGCAGCGTCGACTTGCCGGAGCCGGAGGGGCCGATGACGGCGATCAGCGACTTCTCGGGGACGCCGAAGGAGACGTCGTTGAGGATCGTCTTGGTGGTGCTGCCCTGGGGCACGCGGACGGTGAGCCGGCGGGCCGAGAAGGAGATCTCGCCGGTGTCGACGAACTCCTCGAGCTGGTCGCCGACGAGCCGGAAGGTGGAGTGGCCGACGCCCACGATGTCGTTGGGCCCCAGCAGATGACGCTGTATCGGCTGGCCGTTGACGTACGTGCCGTTGTGGCTGCCGAGGTCGACGATCTCGTAGCGGCCGTCCGGGTGCGCCCGGAACTCCGCGTGGAAGCGGGAGACCTGCAGGTCGGAGACGACCAGGTCGTTCTCCAGGGCGCGGCCGATCTTCATGACCCGGCCGAGCACCAGGTGGTGGAACGTGGTCGGGCTGCGGTCGCCGTAGACGGGCGGTGCCCCGGCGCCGCCCGACGGCCCGTGCGGGGACGGGATGTGCGCCTGCGGCCCCCGCCGGTCGGGCTGCGGGGACGGCGAGGGCTGCGGCACGTGGGCGGCGGACGACCCGTTCCCCCAGCCGCCCTGGCGGGGCGGGGCCACCGATTTGTTCGGCGTCCCCTGGGCCGCGGGCCCGGGCCGGTGGGCCTGCTGCGGGTTCGCCAGCGCGGTCTCGGCGCTGTAGAGGTCGCCGCCGGCCGCGGCGCCGCCGCTGAAGCTCAGACGCGGGCCGTCGGCGGCGTTGCCGAGGTTCACGGTGGCCCCGGCGGCGACGTCGTAGGCGTGGACGCGCTGGCCCTGGACGTAGGTCCCGTTGGTGCTGCCAAGGTCCTCGATGACCCAACCGCGTTCGCCGCGGCGGATGGTGGCGTGCCGCCAGGAGACCCGGGCGTCGTCGAGGACGACGTCCGACTGCGGATCCCGGCCGAGGCTGTAGGACCTGGCCGGATCGAGCGCCCAGGTCCGTCCGTTCAGTTCGAGTACGAGTCCAGGCACCCCAAGCCCCACAAAGTTGTCCCCCGAGTTCCCCATGGGGGGAGTCTAGGGATTGCGAACACCGGGAGGAACTATTCCAGGCACGCCCACTCGTCAGGAAGTCATGCCGAAGAGGTGATGTGAACCCTCTTCCGAGAAGCCGTTGACGGCACCGAAACACCACCGGAGAGTGGTAACCGCCCATGAACCGTGCGGATCATGACGGATCGGGGCACCATGCAGCGCAGGCGGTTCGGACGCGAGACCTCGGGGGCGGGCATGACCGCGTACACCTCCACACCTACGAACGCGCCCGCGCGCCCGGTCCCGTGGGGCGGCGTGCTGCTCTCCGCGGTCGCCGCGGTGAGCTGGGCGTACCTGGGGATGGTGGGGGCCGCCGCGCTGGGCCTGCACCTCCTCGGCGCCGACACCGCGGGCTCGCTGGGGCCGATGACGGCGGCCGTGGTCGCCATGGCGGTGGGCGGCAAGGTCGTCCCCTCCGGTGACATCGCGGTGTTCGGGCTGGGCGGTGCGGGCGGCGAGGGCCGGCTGGACCTCATGCCGCTGGGCGTCGGTCTGGTGGGCGCCCTGCTGCTGGCCTGGGTGTTCCTGCGGTCGCTGCGCGGGGCGGGGCTGACCGTCCCCGGAGGCGAACTCGCCGCGCGGGCCGGGGCGGTGGTGGTCCTCTTCGTGGCGCTGCTGGGCGCGCTGGCGTGGTCCGGCGAGGACACCATCGCCCTCGACGGCGCCGCGCTGGGCGGGGACGGGGGCGGCGGGCTGACGGACGGGCTGCCGGGCATCGGCGACATCGGCGACATCGGCGGCGGCCTCGGGGACGGGCTGCAGGACCTGATCGACGCCAAGGCCTCGGTGAGCTTCCACGTCGCCACCGGCCGCACCCTGCTGGGCGGTCTGCTGTGGGTGCTGGTCGTGCTGCTGCTGGCGCTGCTCACCTCGCGCCGTACGCCCCTGCCGCCCGCCCTGGAGGGGCTGCACCGCTTCGTCCGGCCCGCGGCGTCGGCGCTGCGCTGGGTGCTGCTGCTGGCCGTCCTCGCGGGCGTCGCCGCCGCCGGGTACGCGGCGGTGACGGGTGACGAACCGGGCCGGATCGCCGGGGCGGCCCTGCTGGGGGCGCCCAACGGGGTGTGGCTGGCGGTGCCGCTCGGGCTGTTCGTGTCCTGGCGCGGCACGGCGACCGGGGAGCTGGCGAAGGTGCTGCCGGATCCGCTGGACCGGCTGCTGTCGACCAGCGTGCAGGAGCCGGTGACGCCCGCCCGGCTGGCCGAGTACGACCAGCGGGTGTGGCTGCTGACCGTGGCCGCGGCGCTGATGATGCTGGCCGCGGGGGCGCTGGCGGCGGCCCGCACCCCGCTGTGGGGGGCGACACGGGCCGGGTACGCGGGGCGCTGCGCGGTGCGGCTCGGCCTGGTCACGGCGGTCGCCTTCCCGCTGCTGGTGTGGGTGACCGGCGTCTCGGTGAACGCGGGCGTCTCGGTCTTCGGCTTCGACGCGGTGGGCGCCGGTGTGGACCTGCACGGCAGCCTTCCCCTGGCCTTCCTGCTGGGCGCCGCCTGGGGGGCGTTCGCGGGCGGCACGGGGGCGCTGCTGGCCCTGCTGACGGGTACGGCCGGGCGACGGGTGTCGCCGTACGCGCTGCGCCGGGCGGCGGAGGCGGCGGCCGGGGAGAGCAGTTCGCGCACCTACCCGGGCATCGCGTACCAGCCCGGACCGTACGTCCCGAGCCCCGGCTACGGACCGCCGGACGCCGGGCCCAACCCCTACCGGCAACCCCCGCAGGGCCAGCCGCCGCAGGGAGGGGCGCAGGGCTCACCGCCGCAGGGCCGGGCGCCGCATTCCGCGCGGACCGTCACCGGGGCGCCGCTGCCCCCGCCGCCCGGACCTCCCCCGGGGCCGCCCGGCCCGTCGCGCGAGGGCCCGCCACCGCCCGGCGCGCCCGGGGGCCGCCGCTGACCACGGACGGTGTCCGCCAGGCGGAACACATGTCCGTCCCGGGCACGGTGCCCGATACGGTGGAGACACCATGAACGACGCATCGCAGGCGACCGCTGCCACCGCCGCCAATGTGCCGACGCTGCTGGTCAAGATCTTCGGCAAGGACCGGCCGGGGATCACCGCCGGGCTCTTCGAGACGCTGGCCCGCTTCCAGGTGAACGTCATCGACATCGAGCAGGTCGTCACCCGGGGACGCATCGTGCTCTGCGCCCTGGTGCCCGCCCCCGCGGGCCGTTCGGTGGAGGGCGAGCTGCGCGCGACAGTGCACGCGTGGGCGGAGTCGATGCGGTTGCAGGCCGAGATCATCTCCGGCATCGGCGACAACCGGCCGCGCGGCGAGGGCCGCTCCCATGTGACGGTGCTGGGACACCCGCTGACGGCGGAGTCCACGGCGGCCATAGCGGCCAGGATCACCGGCGCGGGCGGCAACATCGACCGTATCTTCCGGCTCGCGAAGTACCCGGTGACGGCGGTGGAGTTCGCCGTCTCCGGCGTCGCCACCGACACGCTGCGCCCGGCGCTGGCCCTGGAGGCCCACGAGCGCGGGGTCGACGTGGCCGTGGTCTCGGCGGGGCTGCACCGCAGGGCGCAGCGCCTGGTGGTCATGGACGTGGACTCCACCGTCATCCAGGACGAGGTGATCGAGCTCTTCGCGGCCCACGCGGGCTGTGAGGACCAGGTCGCCGAGGTCACGGCCGCGGCGATGCGCGGCGAGCTGGACTTCGAGCAGTCCCTGCACGCCCGGGTCGCGCTGCTCAAGGGGCTGGACGAGTCCGTGGTGGACAAGGTCCGCCAGGAG
Organism: Streptomyces sp. NPDC058864; assembly: GCF_042742985.1. NCBI lineage: Bacteria > Bacillati > Actinomycetota > Actinomycetes > Kitasatosporales > Streptomycetaceae > Streptomyces > Streptomyces sp. NPDC058864. The sequence continues at coordinate 20,691 of NZ_JBHYMQ010000035.1, forward strand.
GTACGCCTGACGGCCGGGGCGCGCACGCTGATCCGCACGCTCAAGCGCATGGGTTACCAGGTGGGTGTGGTCTCCGGGGGCTTCACGCAGGTCACCGACGACCTCAAGGAACGGCTGGGGCTGGACTTCGCCGCCGCCAACACCCTGGAGATCGTGGACGGCAAGCTCACCGGCCGGGTGACCGGCGAGATCGTGGACCGGGCGGGCAAGGCCCGGCTGCTGCGGCGCTTCGCGACGGAGGCCGGGGTGCCGCTGAGCCAGACCGTCGCCATCGGTGACGGTGCCAACGACCTGGACATGCTCAACGCGGCGGGCCTCGGGGTGGCCTTCAACGCCAAGCCGGTGGTGCGGCGGGCCGCGGACGCCGCCGTCAACGTGCCGTTCCTGGACACCGTGCTCTACCTGCTGGGCATCACGCGCGAGGAGGTCGAGGCGGCCGACGCCCGGGACGGCGCGGACGCCGGGGCCTGACCGCTGCGGACCCACGGACACGGCGAGGGCCCCGAGCGCGTGCGCCGGGGCCCTCGCCGTCCGGTCACCGCGGCTCGCCGGACCACGGCCGCGCACGGCTCAGTCGTGCGGCGACCAGAAGTCGACGAGGCGGCCGACGCCGTGCTCGACCGTCTTCCACGGACCGGAGAAGGCGATCACCGCGATCGCGGCCGTAGGGAAGCCGGTGCGGTTCATCCGCGCCCGGGCGTCCCCGTCGCTCTCCCCCGCGAGGGCGTCGGCCAGCGCGTGGACGGCCGGGTTGTGGCCGACCAGCAGCACGTCGTCGACGTCCTCGGGGGTCTCGTTGAGCAGGGCGATCAGGTCACCGAGGGTGGCGTCGTAGACGCGCTCCTCGTAGACGGTGCGGGGGCGGTGCGGGAGTTCGTGGGCGGCCAGCTTCCACGTCTCGCGGGTGCGCGTGGCCGAGGAGCAGAGGGTGAGGTCGAACGGGATCCCCAGTTCGGCGAGCCTGCGGCCGGCGACGGGGGCCTCCTTGCGTCCCCGTTCCGCCAGCGGTCGCTCGTGGTCGGGGACGTCGGGCCAGTCGGCTTTGGCATGCCGGAGCAGGACGATCCGGCGGGGCGATGCAGCTGCGCTCATGACCCTCAGCTTTCCAGAAATCCGGCCGCCAGGCGCGGGCTGCGGGACGGATCACGGTTCGCCGCGGGAGGGTCACAGCAGGTGCTGCAGGAGCCCCGGGAGCCCTTCGCCGACCGCGTGCAGGAGCTGTCCGACGGGCTCCGCGGCGGATGCCTCCGCGGCCCCCGGGCCCGCGACCAGGGCGAGCAGCGCCGCGAAGGCGAGCGCGGGCAGGGCGAGCGCCCACCACGGCAGGCGCGTCTGCGTGCCGCCCCCGACCGCCGGGCGGGCGGCGCGGGCTCGCGGGGTACGCGAGGGAACAGCCTGCATGGACACGGGACGCCTCCGTGGGTCCGCCGGGGTGCCGGAGCGCTGTCCGGCCTTGCACCACGACGCTACGGAAAGGCGGCCGCCGGTCCCATCGGGTGGCCCACCCACTTGACCCTGACCCTGGCCCCCTAGGGGAGGTGGGGTTGTCCCTACCCCGGGTCTCGGGGTGGCGGCTCAGCCGAACTTGGCGCCGATGACGGCGATCACCGCGACGAGGGCGGGCACGGCCATCATGAGGCCGAAGATGATCAGGAGCTTCTTCTGCGGCTGCGGGGGGTTCGGCTCGAGCACGGGCATGGCGCCCAGTCTCGCATCCGCCGGCGGCACCCGTGCACGCGGGTGGGCACGCCGGTGGTCAGAGCTCGTCCTCCACCGAGCGGTCGCGGCCGGCGACCACGCCCGCGGCGATCTGCGGCACCAGCAGGGCGAGCATGAAGGCCACCGGCAGGTCCCAGCCGCCGGTGTGCTGGTAGAGGGCCCCGACGAGGATCGGACCGGGGATGGAGAGCAGGTAGCCGGTGCACTGCGCGAAGGCGGACAGCCGCACGACCCCGCCGCCGGTGCGCGAGCGCATCCCGATCATGGTGAGGGCGAGCGGGAACGAGCAGTTCGAGATGCCCAGCAGCAGGGCCCACACCCAGGGCGCGGCGGCCGGGGCCGCCCACAGGCCGCCGTAGCCGACGATCCCGAACAGGCCGAGGCCGACGGCGAGTCCGCCCTGGTGCCGCATCCGGCCGGCGAGCGCGGGCAGCACGAAGGAGAGCGGTACGCCCATCACCATGGTGACGGCGAGCAGCACGCCCGCGGCGGAGGCGGAGACCCCGGCGTCGCGGAAGATCTGCGGGAGCCACCCCATGGTGATGTACGCGCCCGTGGCCTGGAGTCCGAAGTAGACGGCGAGTGCCCAGGCGGTACGGCTGCGGGCGATGCTGCCGGCCTGCGCCGGCCCGGCGGCGGGCGCCGCGGCGGGAGTGGCGGGGGCGTGCCCCCGGTCGCGGACGAGTGCGAGCCAGGGCAGTACGGCGACGGCGGCGATCACGCCCCAGGCGGCGAGGCCGAGCCTCCAGTCGCCGCCGAAGGCACGGGTCGCCGGGACGGTCGCCGCGGCGGCGAGGGCGGTGCCCAGGGACAGGGCCATCGAGTAGAGCCCCGTCATGGTGCCCACGCGGTCCGGGAACCAGCGCTTGACGACGACCGGCATCAGGACGTTGCCGACGGCTATGCCGCCCAGCGCGAGGGCGCTGGCGGCGAGGAAGAGCGCCGTGCCGCCGGCGAACGGCCGCAGGAAGAGCCCGAGGGTGATCGCGACCAGGCCCGCGCAGACCACGGCGCCGGGGCCGCGTCGCCGCGCCAGCCGGGGCGCGGTCACCCCGAACACGGCGAAGCACAGCGCGGGGACGGAGGTGAGCAGGCCCGCGACGGTGCCGCTCATGCCGAGGCCGTCGCGGACCTCCTCCAGGAGCGCGCCGAGGCTGGTAATGGCGGGCCGCAGATTGAGTGCGGCGAGCACCAGCGCTACCGCCACCAGGATCCGGGTGCGCCGTTCGCCTTGCGCGGCAGGGGGAAGGTGTGCGGGCATGGTGGCCCGTTCCGTGGCAGGGTCGAGCGTCGCTTCGTCGTCACGCATGCCGACCATCATAGAATGATGGGATGAATGTTGAGGAGAGCCCATGCCCCTGACCTCCCCCCGGCGCTCCGCCCTGGCCGACCAGGTGATCGCGCAGCTGCGCGCCCAGATCACCTCCGGTGAGTGGCCGGTGGGGTCGCGGATCCCCACCGAGACCCAGCTGGTCGAGCAGCTCGGGGTGGCCCGCAACACCGTCCGCGAGGCGGTCCGGGCACTCGCGCACAACGGACTGCTCGACATCCGGCAGGGCTCCGGCACCTATGTGCTGGCCACCAGCGAGCTGGCCGGGGTGATGCACCGCCGCTTCGCCGACTCCGACCCGCAGCACGTGGCCGAGCTGCGCAGCGCACTGGAGGCGTCCGCGGCCGCGCTCGCCGCGCGGCGGCGCACAGAGCGCGACCTCAAGCAGCTGGACGCGGCCCTGGCCCGGCGGGAACGCGCCTGGGAGTCGGGTCGCGCCGAGGCCTTCGTCGATGCCGACGCGGCGCTGCACCTGTCCGTCGTGGCGGCCTCGCACAACGACGTCGTCGTCGAGCTCTACGCCGACCTCGGCGAGGTGCTGCGCGCCTTCCTGCGCGCGGACGTCGGCGAGGAGCTGCGCCCCGAGCAGTACGTGGACCACGCCAGGCTGGTCGAGGCGATCCGGGCCGGCGATCCCGAGGCGGCCTCAGCCGAGGCCTCGGCACACGCCTTCAGCTGCCGCTTCAGCCCAGCGTCCCGGTGACCCAGACCTCCTGGATCTCCCTCCAGCAGCGGTCGCTGAGGGTGACGGTCTGGGCGGGACCGACCGGGACGAGGACTCCGTCGACGTCCGGGTCCCACCACTGGAGGCACTCGATGTGCAGCTGGACGCGGTCCAGGTCGGGGTCGGGGTTGAAGCACACGGCGACGCCCTCGCTGCCCTGCACCGACGTCCGGCACTCCGCGACGTCGGGCAGCCGTTCCACGGCCGCCGCCGTCACGGCCGCCGGGCCCACGGCAACGACGAGCGCCACGACGGCCGCGGCGGCGCACACATAGGCACGCACGATGCACACCCTCCCTCCGCTCGCCCCCGGCTCTCCCCCGCACAGCCATCCTCGCGGCCCCGGGCGTCCGGCCACCCGGTCTGCTGGGCCGAACGGGGGACAGGGCGGCGAACACGCGTACGGCCCCGGCGCCGCCCGAAGGCGGCACCGGGGCCGTATGCCAAGGGGCCGGAACGGCCCGTACGATCAGGCGCCCACCGCGTGGAGACCGCCGTCGACGTGGATGATCCCGCCCGTGGACCCGGTGCTGCCCCGCCGCCCCCGCACGACCCGGCCCCGGAGGGCCTCGCCGGCTTCGGGACGGCTGCGCCGGACACCGTCCGGCGGCGGCGCACCGCCGTCAGCGGCGGTGCATCCACCGGTCCAAGCGGCCCGAGCCGCTACGCGCCCACCGCGTGGAGACCGCCGTCGACGTGGATGATCTCGCCCGTGGTCTTCGGGAACCAGTCGCTCAGCAGCGCGACGACACCGCGGCCGGCCGGCTCGGGGTCGGCGAGGTTCCACTCGAGCGGGGAGCGGTGGTTCCAGACGTCGGCCAGCTCGCTGAAGCCCGGGATGGACTTGGCGGCCATGGAGCCGATCGGGCCGGCCGAGATCAGGTTGCAGCGGATGTTCTGCTTGCCCAGGTCCCGGGCCATGTAGCGGGAGGTGGCCTCCAGCGCCGCCTTGGCCGGGCCCATCCAGTCGTACTGGGGCCAGGCGAACTGCGCGTCGAAGGTGAGGCCGACCACCGAGCCGCCGTCCTGCATCAGCGGCAGGCAGGCCATGGTGAGCGACTTCAGCGAGTACGCGGAGACGTGCATCGCGGTGGCGACGGACTCGAACGGCGTGTTGAGGAAGTTGCCGCCGAGGGCGTCCTGCGGCGCGAAGCCGATGGAGTGCACGACGCCGTCGAGGCCGCCCAGCTCCTCGCGGACCACGTCGGCGAGCGTGGCCAGCTGCTCGTCGTTGGTCACGTCGAGCTCGATGACCTTGACCGGCTTGGGCAGCTTCTTGGCGATGCGCTCGGTCAGCGTGGGCCGCGGGAACGCCGTGAGGATGATCTCGGCGCCCTGCTCCTGCGCGAGCTTCGCGGTGTGGAAGGCGATGGAGGACTCCATCAGCACGCCGGTGATGAGGACGCGCTTTCCAGCGAGGATTCCACTCATGGTGCTCAGTGACCCATGCCCAATCCGCCGTCTACGGGAATGACGGCTCCAGTGATGTATGCGGCCTCGTCGGAGGCGAGGAAGCGGACCGAGGCGGCGATCTCCTCGGGCTGCGCGTAACGGGCCAGCGGGACCTGGCCAACGATGCTCTCCCGCTGCTCGTCGGTGAGCACACGGGTCATGTCGGTGTCGACGAAGCCGGGGGCGACCACGTTGACCGTGATGTTGCGCGAGCCGAGCTCACGGGCCAGGGAGCGTGCGAAGCCGACCAGGCCGGCCTTGGACGCGGCGTAGTTCGCCTGCCCCGCCTGGCCCGTCAGGCCCACCACGGAGGAGATCAGCACGACGCGGCCCTTGCGGGCGCGCAGCATCTTCCTCACCGCGCCCTTGACCACGCGGAAGGTGCCGGTGAGGTTGGTGTCCAGGACGGACGTGAAGTCGTCGTCGGACATCCGGAGCAGCAGCTGGTCGCGGGTGACGCCGGCGTTGGCCACCAGCACCTCGACCGCGCCCTGCTGGGCCTCGATGTCCTTGAACGCCTGCTCGACCTGCTCACCGTCGGTGATGTCGCACTTGACGGCGAAGAACCCCTCCGGGGGCTCGCCCGAGCGGTAGGTGACGGCGACCTTGTCGCCCGCGTCGGCGAACGCTCGGGCGATGGCGAGGCCGATGCCCCGGTTTCCTCCGGTGACGAGAACCGAGCGGCTCAACGGATCACCCTTTCCCTAGAGGTCTGGTACTCCAGAAAACTATCTGCCTACGTCGCGGTACGAGGAATCGACCCCCGACAGGGGCATGTGCGAGTCGCTGTCGAGTCCCTACAGAAAACCGCAGGCGGACGGATTGTCGGAGCGGCATGATTCACTGCGGAGACATTGACGATTGGACAGAAGGGGAGGCCGTCGTGCCCCATGAGGTCGATCAGTCATTCCTGGCGCTGCCGCTCAGGGCGCTGGCCGACGCGGCGCTGGCACGCGCCCGCGCGCTGGGCGCCGAGCACGCCGACTTCCGCTTCGAGCGGGTGCGCAGCGCCGCGTGGCGGTTGCGTGACGGCAGGGCCTCCGGCTCGTCGGACACCACGGACGTCGGCTACGCGGTGCGCGTGGTGCACGGCGGGGCGTGGGGCTTCGCCTCCGGGGTCGATCTGACGATGGACGCCGCGGCGCGCGTGGCCGGGCAGGCCGTGGCGATGGCGAGGCTGTCGGCCAAGGTGATCGCGGCCGCGGGCTCCGACGAGCGGGTGGAGCTGGCCGCCGAGCCGGTCCACTCCGACCGGGTGTGGGTCTCCTCGTACGAGGTCGACCCCTTCGGGGTGCCCGATGCCGACAAGACGGGTCTGCTGTCCGAGTGGAGCGGGCGGCTGCTGGCCGCCGACGGCGTGTCGCACGTCGACGCCTCCCTGATGACCGTCCACGAGAACAAGTTCTACGCGGACACCTCGGGGACGACCACGACCCAGCAGCGGGTGCGGGTCCACCCCGAGCTGACCGCCGTCGCGGTGGACCCCCGGTCCGGGGAGTTCGACTCGATGCGGACCCTCGCGCCGCCGGCCGGCCGCGGCTGGGAGTACCTGACCGGCACCGGCTGGGACTGGGACGCGGAGCTCGCCGAGATCCCCGGGCTGCTCGCCGAGAAGATGGCGGCGCCGTCGGTGGAGGCGGGCTCGTACGACCTCGTGGTCGACCCGTCGAACCTGTGGCTGACCATCCACGAGTCCATCGGCCACGCCACCGAGCTGGACCGCGCGCTGGGTTACGAGGCCGCCTACGCGGGCACCTCGTTCGCCACCTTCGACCAGCTGGGCAAGCTGCAGTACGGCTCCCCGCACATGAACGTCACCGGTGACCGCACCGCCGAGCACGGCCTGGCGACCGTCGGCTACGACGACGAGGGCGTCGCCGGGCAGTCCTGGGACCTGGTCAAGGACGGCGTCCTGGTCGGCTACCAGCTCGACCGCAGGATCGCCCGGCTGACCGGGTTCGAGCGCTCCAACGGCTGCGCCTACGCGGACTCCCCCGGCCACGTGCCGGTGCAGCGCATGGCGAACGTGTCGCTGCGGCCCGCGCCCGACGGGCCGTCGACGCAGGAGCTGATCGGCGGCGTGGAGCGCGGCATCTACGTCGTGGGCGACCGCTCGTGGTCGATCGACATGCAGCGCTACAACTTCCAGTTCACCGGCCAGCGCTTCTTCAGGATCGAGAACGGCCGGCTGGCCGGGCAGCTGCGCGACGTCGCCTACCAGGCCACCACCACCGACTTCTGGGGCTCCATGGAGGCCGTCGGCGGACCGCAGACCTACGTCCTGGGCGGTGCCTTCAACTGCGGCAAGGCGCAGCCGGGCCAGGTCGCCGCCGTCTCGCACGGCTGCCCCTCCGCGCTCTTCCGCGGCGTCAACATCCTCAACACCACGCAGGAGGCCGGTCGATGAGCTCCGTTTCGAAGCCCCACGAGATCGTCGAGCGCGCCCTGGAGCTGTCCCGGGCGGACGGCTGCGTCGTCATCGCCGACGAGGGCTCCTCGGCCAACCTGCGCTGGGCGGGCAACGCCCTGACGACCAACGGCGTGACGCGGGGCCGGACCCTGACCGTGGTGGCCACGGTGGACGGTTCCCAGGGCACCGCCTCGGGCGTGGTGTCCCGCGCCGCGGTCACCGCGGACGAACTGGAGCCGCTGGTACGGGCCGCCGAGGCGGCCGCGCGCGCCGCCGGTCCCGCCGAGGACGCCCAGCCGCTGGTCGAGGGGGTGCCCGCGAGCACCTCCTTCACCGAGCCGCCGGCCGAGACCTCCTCCGAGGTGTTCGCCGCCTTCGCGCCCGCCCTGGGCGAGTCCTTCGCCGCGGCGCGGGCCGGCGGCCGGCGGCTGTACGGCTTCGCGTACCACTCCGTCACCTCCACCTACCTGGGCACGTCCTCGGGGCTGCGGCTCCGCCACGACCAGCCCAGCGGCACCCTGGAACTCAACGCCAAGTCCGAGGACATGTCCCGCTCGGCGTGGGCCGGTGCCGCCACCCGCGACTTCACCGACGTCGACCCGGCCGCCCTGGACGCCGACCTGGCACAGCGCCTGGCCTGGGCCGAACGCCGGATCGACCTGCCCGCCGGGCGGTACGAGACGCTGCTGCCGCCGTCCGCCGTGGCGGACCTGGTGATCTACCAGCAGTGGAGCGCCGCGGCCCGGGACGCGGCGGAGGGCCGTACGGTCTTCAGCCGGCCGGGCGGGGGCACCCGGGTCGGCGAGAAGCTCTCGGAGCTGCCGCTGACGCTGCGCAGCGACCCGGCCGAACCGGGGCTGGAGTCGGCGCCGTTCGTGATCGCGCACGCCTCTGGTGACGTCGCGTCGGTCTTCGACAACGGGCTGCCCGTCGGGGCCACCGACTGGGTGCGCGAAGGCGTGCTCAACCGGCTGTCCACCACCCGGCACAGCGCCGGTCTGACCGGACTGCCGTTCGCACCGTCCGGGGGCAATCTGATCCTGGACGGCGGCGGCAAGCGGTCGCTGGAGGAGATGGTGGCGGACACCGAGCGCGGCCTGCTGCTGACCTGCCTCTGGTACATCCGCGAGGTGGATCCGGCCACCCTGCTGCTGACCGGGCTGACCCGGGACGGGGTCTACCTGGTGGAGGGCGGCGAGGTGACCGGCGTGGTGAACAACTTCCGGTTCAACGAGTCGCCGGTGGACCTGCTGGGCCGGGCCACCGAGGTGGGCCGCACCGAGCGGACGCTGCCGCGCGAGTGGAGCGACTGGTTCACCCGGGCCGCCTTCCCGGCGATGCGGGTCCCGGACTTCAACATGAGCTCGGTCAGCCAGGGGGTCTGACCAGGACGATGGGTGGGGCGATGGACGAGAAGCAGACGGTCAGGGTCTCGAAGTTCCTGGCTCGGGTGCTGCGGCACGACCCGGCCTCGATCGGGATCACCCTCGACGAGGCCGGCTGGGTGGACGTCGACGAGCTGATCGCCGCGTCCCGCCGGGCCGGCCGGCGCTTCTCGCGCGCCGATCTCGACCACGTCGTGGCCAACAACAACAAGAAGCGGTACGCCTTTTCGGAGGACGGGCGGCGGATCAGGGCCAGCCAGGGGCACTCGGTCGAGGTCGACCTCGGGCTGTCCCCGGCGCAGCCGCCGGCCGTCCTCTTCCACGGCACGGCGAGCACCACCCTGCCGATCGTGCTGCGCGAGGGGCTCAAGCCGATGTCCCGGCAGGACGTGCACCTCTCCGCGGACGTGGAGACGGCCGTGCGCGTCGGTGCGCGGCACGGCCGTCCGGTGGTGCTCGCGGTCGACGCGGCGGGGCTGGCCGCCACGGGCCATGTGTTCCGGGTGAGCGCCAACGGCGTGTGGCTCACCGACCTGGTTCCGCCGACGCATCTGCGACAGCACGTCAGCTAGAGCGGCGCGCCCCTGCCGGGGCCCGGACGCCCGCTCAGGTGGCCGTCCGGCGCCGCCGGCCGCGGACCGAGGCCCACAGCGGGGTGATCACGGCGACCACGAGGATCGCGCCCAGGATCTGCAGCACGTGGCGGATCCAGTCGACGCCGCCGGTGTGCCGTACGCCGACCCATCCGGCGACCGCGTTGCCCAGGAAGGCGCCGAGGATGCCGCAGATGATGGTGAGCCACCACGGGATGTCCTGCTTCCCCGGCAGGAGCAGCTTCGCCAGGAAGCCGAGCACGATGCCGACGATGATCGCCCAGAACCAGTTCATGCGGCCAGTCTCGGCGTGGCCCGGGTACGACGCATGCGGAGGGCGGCCATACGCCGTACGGCGGGTGCTGTCACACCCCGACGGTCTCCCCGGTCTCCACTGCGACGGAGCCGCGGCGTAACGTGGACCGTGCCGGGACCGGGTGGCTTCCGGCGTTTCGAGCAGGTGGTGGAACGTGATGCGGAAGCGGAGCGGTACCGAGGTCTTCCGGATCACCGGGACCGCGGCAGGGCTCACCGAGGACGTCCGCGGAAGGCAGCGGCGCTACATCATCTCGATGTCCGTCCGCACCCTGTCGTTCATCCTGGCGGTCGTCCTGTGGAACGTCTCGACGCCCCTGGCCTGGATCGCGCTGGTCCTCGGTCTGGTGCTGCCGTACATCGCGGTCGTCATCGCCAACGCCGGCCGGGAGAACGCCCCCGGGCTGCCGTCGGCGCGGATCTCACCGCCTGTGCGGCGGGCGCTCGGCCCCGGTGAGCCACTGCTGCCGGCGGAGCGGACCCCGGAAGAGGACGGACGACCTCGTTCCGGTCAGGTCTGAACCTTTCGCCCCTTCCTGCCCCCCTCCGAAGCTCAAGAAAACCTCAGATCAATCATGGGGATCCACTGCACTGCGGGCCTTTCCGCGTGACATACTGCGTACGCGCTCCGCATCCCCCGTCGGAGCGACGGACCGACGCCGGGCGGCTCCCCCCGTGGCTGCCCGGCGTCGCCATGTTTGGATGGGGTTCGTGAACGACGAATCGCCGATCTGCTCCGCCAAGGGTTGCCGCGCCCCCGCCGTGTGGGTGCTCGCCTGGAACAACCCGAAGATCCACACGCCCGAGCGCCGCAAGACCTGGCTGGCGTGCGAGGAACACCGCGAGCACCTGTCCTCGTTCCTGGGCGTCCGCGGCTTCCTGAAGGACGTCGTGCCGTTCGCGGAGTGGGAGACGAGCTCAGCCGCCGATGGCTGACATGGGCCGCTCGGGCTGCAGGAACGTGGGGTCGTCGAGGCCGGAGCCGGCCTTCTTGCCCCACATCGCGGTCCGCCAGAGTTCGGCGACCTCCTCGTCGGAGCCGTCGGAGCGCAGCGCGGCGCGCAGATCGGTCTCCTCGCGGGCGAAGAGGCAGTTGCGCACCTGACCGTCGGCGGTGAGCCGGGTGCGGTCGCAGGCCCGGCAGAAGGGCCGAGTGACGGAGGCGATCACACCGACCCGGGCGGGGCCGCCGTCCACCAGCCAGCGTTCGGCCGGGGCGTGGCCACGGGCCTCGTCGGGCTCGGGGGTCAGGGCGAAGCGGGTCCGCAGGCTCTCCAGGATCTCCTGGGCGGTGACCATGTCGCTGCGCTGCCAGCCGTGCTGGGCGTCGAGCGGCATCTGCTCGATGAAGCGCAGCTCGTAGTCGTGCTCCAGGGCCCAGGCCAGCAGTTCGGGGGCCTCGTCGTCGTTAACGCCGCGCATCAGCACGGTGTTGACCTTGACCGGGGTCAGGCCCGCGGCGTGGGCGGCCTCCAGGCCGCGGACGACGTCCTCGTGCCGCTTGCGGCGGGTGAGGGCCTGGAAGACGTCGGGACGCAGGGTGTCCAGGGAGACGTTCACCCGGTCCAGGCCGGCGCCGCGCAGCGCGGCCGCGGTCCGGGCGAGGCCTATGCCGTTGGTGGTGAGGGAGAGCTTCGGTCGGGGCTCCAGCTCCGCGCAGCGCTCGACGATGCCGACGAGGCCGGGCCGGAGCAGGGGCTCGCCGCCGGTGAAGCGGACGTCCTTGACGCCGAGCAGGGTGACGGCGATCCGCACCAGCCGGACGATCTCGTCGTCGGTGAGCAGGTCGGGCTTGCCGAGCCACTGCAGGCCCTCCTCGGGCATGCAGTAGGTGCACCGCAGATTGCACCGGTCGGTCAGCGAGACCCGCAGGTCGGTCGCGATCCGGCCGTAGGTGTCGATCAGCACGGCGCGCCTCCCTTTGAGGGTCCGGTCGGTGGGACGGCAGTGCCGTCCCGTTACTTCGCAGCCTACGGGACGGCACTGACGTTCAACAGTCTGTTTAATGCGCTCCGGCTCCGGTGAGGGACCGGACCTCCAGCTCCGCGTACTTGCGGTCGGCGTCATCTTCCGGCTTGGACAGGAGCGTGCCCACCACACCGAGCAGGAAACCGACGGGGATGGAGACGATCCCGGGGTTCTCCAGCGGGAACCAGTGGAAGTCCACACCGGGGAACATCGCGGTCTCCTTGCCCGAGACCACGGGCGAGAACACCACCAGGAAGACGGAGGTGATCAGACCGCCGTAGATGCTCCACAGCGCCCCGGTGGTGTTGAAGCGCTTCCAGAACAGGCTGTAGAGCAGCGTCGGCAGGTTCGCGGAGGCCGCGACGGCGAAGGCCAGGGCGACCAGGAAGGCGATGTTGAGCTTGCCCGCGAAGATGCCGAGCAGGATCGCCACGGCCCCGATGGCGACCGCCGCTATCTTCGCCGCCGCGACCTCCTCCTTCTCGCTCGCCGTGCCCTTGCGGATGACGTTGGCGTACAGGTCGTGCGCGAACGACGACGAGGAGGCCAGGGTGAGGCCCGCGACCACCGCCAGGATGGTGGCGAAGGCGACCGCGGAGATCACCGCGAGCAGGATCGCGCCGCCCGTGGAGTCCGCGCCACCGCCGATCTCCTGGGCGAGCAGCGGGGCCGCGGTGTTGCCGGCCGCGTTGGAGGTGGTGATGGTCTCCGGGGTGAGGAGGGCGGCGGCCCCGAAGCCCAGCGCGATCGTCATCAGGTAGAAGCAGCCGATGATGCCGATCGCCCAGTTCACCGAGGTACGGGCGGCCCGGGCGGTGGGCACGGTGTAGAAGCGGATCAGGATGTGCGGCAGTCCGGCCGTGCCGAGGACGAGGGCCAGGCCCAGCGAGATGAAGTCGATCTTCGAGGTCGCGGTGACGCCGTACTTCAGACCCGGCTCCAGGAACGCCGCTCCCTTGCCGCTCTTCTCCGCGGCCGCGCCCAGCAGCGAGGACAGGTTCCAGTTGAACTTGGCGAAGACCAGGAACGTGATCAGCAGGGTCCCGCCGATCAGCAGCACCGCCTTGACCATCTGGACCCAGGTGGTGCCCTTCATGCCGCCGATGGTCACGTACAGCACCATGACGACGCCGACAAGGATGACGATCAGGCGGCGCGGCCCCTCACCGGTGATGCCGAGCAGCAGCGCGACCAGGGCGCCCGCGCCGACCATCTGGGCCAGCAGGTAGAAGATGCTGACAACGATGGTCGAGATGCCCGCGGCCGTGCGCACGGGGCGCTGCCGCAGCCGGAAGGCCAGGGCGTCGGCCATGGTGAACCGGCCGGAGTTGCGCAGCGGTTCGGCGACCAGCAGCAGCGCCACCAGCCAGGCGACGAGGAAGCCGATCGAGTAGAGGAAGCCGTCGTAGCCGACGAGGGCGATGGAGCCGGCGATGCCCAGGAAGGAAGCGGCCGACATGTAGTCGCCGGAGATCGCCAGGCCGTTCTGGAAGCCGCTGAAGGAGCGGCCGCCGGCGTAGAAGTCGGTGGCGTCCTTGGTCTGGCGGCCCGCCCAGACGGTGATGCCGAGGGTCGCCACGACGAAGACCGAGAACAAGGTGATGATCAGCGGCCGGTGTTCGCTCGCGCCGACCGCGACCACCTGGACTCCCGTGGTGTGCAGCGCGGTCATGCGGTGGCCTCCGTGCTCTGGGTGTCGTCGGTGTCGTCGGCGCCCCGGGGACCGGAGCCCTCCAGGCGCGCCTTGATGGCGTCCGCGCGGGAGTCGAGCTTGGCGTTCGCGTGCCGGGAGTACCAGACGGCGATGCCGAAGGTGGTGGCGAACTGCGCGAGCCCGAAGACGAGCGCGATGTTGATGTGGCCCACGACCTTGGTGTCCATGAAGCCGCCTGCGTAGTTCGACAGCAGGACGTACAGCAGGTACCAGGTGATGAACGCGACCGTGAGCGGGAACGCGAACGAGCGGTATGAGCGGCGCAGTTGGGCGAACTCCGCGCTCGCCTGCACCTCGGCGTACGAGTCGGCAGACGGCGGACCGGAGCTTGCCGAAGGTCGTGCGGGGTCCACGATGCCTCCTGTGGGGCGGAGCTTGAGAGGGCACGAGCAGGCGACGCGACCCGCGTGGGCGCATGGGGCGCCGACGTGAGCTACGTCACGTAAAGATCGGACCCGCGCATGGTAGAGGCGCGACCACGGCCTTCGACAGGGGGCGGTAGTTGAAAACTGATTCTTGTTCGGCAACCGGAACTTGAGCTTTCTTTACCAATCCATTGATAGCGCGTGGACGGCGGCGATAGCTTCCAGCGTCATGTACCCGTCCAAGGGCAACCCTGCCCGCCCGGACGGGTGTTTGGACGATTGGAGATCCCATGGCTCCACTGCCCGGACGGCGCCGCGCCTTCGCGATACCTCTCGGATTCGCGGTGGCGAGTGCCCTCGCCTTCCTGCCGAACGCCGCCTCGGCCGCCACCACCGGATCCGCCTCGGGCGGCAGCGGTGCCGCGTACGACGGCCCGACGCTGTCGTACGTGGTCAACACCAGGACCGACCGGGGCACCATCAAGTCCGTCGAGCGGGCCGTGGCCCGCAACGGCGGTGACGTCGTCACCACCTACGACCGGATCGGCGTGGTCGTCGTCCACTCCGCGAACCCCGCGTTCGCCGCCGAGATGCGCAAGGTCCGCGGTGTGCAGACGGCCGGGGCGACCCGTACGGCCGCGCTGTCCACGGCGTCGACGACGGATCTGGGCGCGGTGCAGGAGATCACCGCCGCCGACGCCGCCCGGGCGAAGGCCGCGGCCACCGCCGGGCAGGAGCCGATGGAGCCCGACCAGTGGGACCTGCCGGCCATCCGGGCCGACAAGGCCGCCCGGATCAACCCGGGCAGCCGCAAGGTCACCGTCGCCGTCATCGACACCGGCGTCGACGACACGCACCCGGACCTCACCGCCAACTTCTCGGCCTCGCAGTCCGCCAACTGCGTTGGCGGCAAGGCGGACACGAGCCCCGGCGCCTGGCGTCCGTACGCGCCGGACGCCTACCACGGCACGCACGTCGCCGGTGAGATCGCGGCGGCGCGCAACGGGATCGGCGTGGCCGGTGTCGCCCCGGGCGTGAAGGTCGCCTCCATCAAGGTGGCCGACCCCGACACCCAGCTCTTCTTCCCGGAGAGCGTGGTCTGCGCCTTCGTCTTCGCCGCCGACCACGGCGTCGAGATCACCAACAACAGCTACTACATCGACCCGTGGCTCTACAACTGCTTCGGCGACCCCGACCAGCGGGCCATCGTCGACGCCGTCAACCGGGCCGCGCAGTACTCCCACAAGAAGGGCGTGCTGAACGTCGCCTCCGCGGGCAACTCCAACCACGACCTCGACTCGGACGCGATCGTGGACTCGACGAGTCCCGACGACACCACCCCGGTCACCCGGACCATCGACCCGCACGTCTGCTGGGACATCCCGACCCAGCTGCCGGGCGTCGTCACCGTCTCCGCGACCGGCGTGCAGAAGCTGAAGTCGTACTACTCCAGCTACGGGCTGGGCGTCGTCGACGTCGCGGGCCCGGGCGGCGACCGCTACCAGATCCCCGCCACCCCCTCGGCGAACGGGCGCATCCTGTCCACGCTGCCCGGCAACACCTACGGCTACCTGCAGGGCACGTCGATGGCCAGCCCGCACGTGGCCGGCGTCGCCGCGCTGATCAAGAGCCGCCACCCGCACGCCTCCCCGGAGCAGCTGCAGTGGATGCTCAAGGCCCAGGCCGACGACCCGGGTTGCCCGACGGGTCTGTACGACCCGGACGGCAACGGTGTGCAGGACGCCACCTGCACCACCGGCCGGCACGTGACCAGCTTCTACGGCCACGGCCTCGTCGACGCACTGGACGCCGTCACCAAGTGACGCGCCCCGCGTGACACCAGGAGCGCCCGGCGGGATCCCCGCCGGGCGCTCCGCCGTCCCGGCCCGGGTCAGGGCCTGACGAGGACCTTCAGCGCGATGCGCTCGTCCATCGCCTTGTAGCCGCCCGGGACTCCGTCCAGGCCGACGGTGAGGTCGAAGACCGGGGACGGGTCGATCGTCCCGTCGAGGATGTCGGGGAGCAGTTCGGGGATGTAGGTGCGGACGGGCGCGACACCGCCGCGCAGGGAGACGTTGCGGTCGAACATGTCGCTCAGGTCGAGGCCGGTGCCGCTGCCGTGCGGCACGCCGACGTAGCCGACGGCGCCGCCGTCGCGGGTGACGGCGACCGCGGTGCGCATCGACTGCTCGGTGCCGACGGCCTCAATGACCGCGTGGGCGCCGTGGCCGCCGGTCAGTTCGCGGACCGCCTCGACGGCCGCCTCGCCGCGCTCGGCGACGACGTCGGTGGCTCCGAAGGCGCGGGCGATGTCGGTGCGGGCCTCGTGGCGGCCGAGCGCGATGATCCGCTCCGCGCCGAGCCGCCGGGCGGCCAGCACACCGCACAGTCCGACCGCGCCGTCCCCGACGACCGCCACCGTGGCGCCGGGCCGCACGCCGGCGCCGACAGCGGCGTGGTGGCCGGTGCCCAGCACGTCGGAGAGGGTGAGCAGAGCCGCCGGCAGACGGTCGTCGGAGAGCGCCCCGGCGGGCAGCCGTACGAGGGTGGCGTCCGCGAACGGCACGCGCACGGCCTCGCCCTGGCCGCCGTCGGAGCCCACCTGGCCCCAGAAGCCGCCGGCCGTGCAGGAGGTCGTCAGGCCCTCCGCACAGTAGGCGCACGTGCCGTCGGACCACACGAAGGGCGAGACGACCAGGTCGCCGGGCTTCAGTCCGGACACCTCGGAGCCGGTCTCCTCGACGACTCCGAGGAACTCGTGCCCGATGCGCTGCCCCGGCTGCCGGGCCGACTCACCGCGGTACGCCCACAGGTCGCTGCCGCAGATGCAGGCCAGCACCACGCGCACCACCGCGTCGGTGGGCTGCCGGACCACCGGGTCCGGCACCTCCTCCACCCGGATGTCGTGGGGGGCGTGGATCACGGTGGCGCGCATACGGAGGTCGTCCTCGCTGGTGGTACGAATGGGGTCGTACCACCGTACCGGCCGGTGGCGAGCAGGAACTGCGCGCCGAGGTAGCTGAGCATGATCCAGAAATCGGCCGCCGGGAGCTGCGGGAGGTCGGCCAGCCGGGTCGCGAGCAGGGTGTCGGAGAGCAGGAAGAGCGCCCCGCCCACCGCCGTCGCCCGCGGGCCGAGCCCGGCCGCGCCGGCCGCCATCGCCGTCAGCAGCAGGCTGTACGCGGCGACCGGGATCCGCAGCCCGGAGGGCAGGCCCGGCCACACCACGAGGAGCGCGGCGAGCCAGACGAGCGCGTAGCCGGCCGCCGTCGCGGCCGCGCGCCGCCGGTCGGCGAAGGCCCCGCGGGCGGTGAAAAGTGTGAGGTAACAGACGTGCCCGGCGGCGAACGCGCCCATCCCGGCGAGGAAGGAAGTGTCACCGTCGAGCTGCAGCAGCACGTCCCCGGCCCAGCCGCACAGCAGCGCGCCGACCAGCAGCCGCGGGCCGCCGCGCAGCGCCGCGCAGACCGCGAGCAGCGGCACCAGGGCGGGCTTGGTGAGGTGGTCGGCCGTCACGGACCCCGCGAGCTGCGCGGTCAGGTGCGCCACGGCCACCACCGCGAAGGCGGCCAGTGCCGCGCGGGCGGCGCGCTCCCGCGTCACGCCGCCGGCTCCTCGCCCCGTGGACGCCAGCCGGGACCGCGCAGGACGTGGCCGGCGCGGTCGCGCCAGGACCCGGCGGCGGCGACGTCACGGGCGATGGCGGCGTACTCGTGGGTGGCCACCCGCAGCGGGTTGAACGTGGTGATGTTCTTGGTGAGCCCGAAGACCGGACGCTCCCCCTCCGCCGCGAAGGAACCGAACAGCCGGTCCCAGACGATCAGGATTCCGCCGAAGTTGCGGTCCAGGTAGCCGCCCTGCGAGGCGTGGTGGACGCGGTGGTGCGAGGGGGTGTTGAGGACGAACTCGGCGGGGCGGGGCAGCCTGTCGACGCGCTCGGTGTGGATCCAGAACTGGTACACGAGGTTGAGCGAGGAGCAGAACGCCAGTGCCGCCGGGTGCACCCCGCAGGCGATCACCGGCAGGTAGAACACCCACGACGTCATGCCGGTCCACGGCTGGCGCAGCGCGGTGGAGAGGTTGAACTTGCGGCTGGAGTGGTGCACCACGTGGCTCGCCCACAGGATGCGGATCACGTGATGGCCGCGGTGCTGCCAGTAGTAGAAGAAGTCCTGCGCCAGCAGCATCAGCGGGATCGTCCACCACTCCACGGGCACCCGGAGCGGGGTGAACTCGTACACGGCGGTGTAGACCGCGACGATCGGGATCTTCCACAGGAAGTCGAAGAACAGGCTGCCGAGCCCCATCGACAGGCTGGTCGCGGTGTCCTTGGCGGCGTACCCGGCGGCGTCCTCGTCCGGATGGGTCCGGTAGCTGATCAGCTCCAGGACGGTGAGCAGCACGAACGCGGGTATGGACCACATCACGGCATCGGGGAGTTGCGGCATGCGCGCACCTTAAGGGCGCGTGGCGGCCCCGGCTAGAGGTCGTTACCGATCGGTTCTACCCGGGGGTACCGGCGCGGATCCGCGTGGTCGGCCGCCCTGCCGGGGCGGGCGCCCAACGGGGGCCCGGGACCGGGTGGTTGACCGGTCGGACGGAGACCTCACGCCTGCGGCGCGCGGCCCCGGACGGCCCGCGCACGGGGGCATCCGACGGTGCGCCAGGGGCGGGTGGCGGCGGGCACTGTCGGTGGCCGCCCGTATTGTGTTCCTCCATGCACGCGCCCCAGCTTCCGCAACCGTCGTGGCCAGAGGCCTACCCCGACGGATACGCCGTCGTGGACGTCGAGACCACCGGCCTCGGCCGCGACGACCGGATAGTGTCCGCGGCCGTCTACCGGCTGGACGCGCAGGGCGAGGTGCAGGACCACTGGTACACCCCCGTCAACCCGCAGCGGGACCCGGGCCCGGTGTGGATCCACGGCCTCACCTCGGACATGCTGGCCGACGCCCCGCTCTTCGGCGAGGTCGCCGCCGAGCTGGCGCAGCGGCTGTCGGGCCGGGTCTTCGTCGCCCACAACGCGGTCTTCGACTGGTCCATGCTCGCCCGGGAGTTCGCGCGGGCCGGCACCGTGGCGCCCGTGCAGCACCGGCTGTGCACCATCGTGCTCTCCAAGGCCCTGGCGCTGCCGCTGGCCAACCACAAGCTGGAGTCGCTGGCCGCGCACTTCGGTGTCGTCCAGCAACGCGCCCACCACGCCCTGGACGACGCGCGCGTGCTGGCGGAGGTGTTCCGCCCCAGCCTGCGGCAGGCCGCGGCGGGCGGCCTCCCGCTGCCGCTGCACGCCTGCCGCCCGCTGACGGAGTGGATCGACACGGCCGTCCCCCCGCAGTCCGCCTCCGCGGGCTACCGCAGCACGTACCGCCCGATGAGCTGGCGGCCCTCGCGGAAGCGGCCGGCCTGCCCCTACCCCAACCCGGGGCGGCTGGAGTCCGGGGGACCGCTGGTCCAGGGGATGCGGGTCGCCTTTTCGGGGGACACGGGAATCGACCGCGAACTGCTGGAGGACCGCGCCACCGAGGCGGGTCTGCACGTGTCGTCCTCGGTG
This sequence comes from Streptomyces sp. NPDC058864, assembly GCF_042742985.1. Taxonomy (NCBI): domain Bacteria; kingdom Bacillati; phylum Actinomycetota; class Actinomycetes; order Kitasatosporales; family Streptomycetaceae; genus Streptomyces; species Streptomyces sp. NPDC058864. Next base: position 40,217 of record NZ_JBHYMQ010000035.1, read on the forward strand.
AGCCGGCTGACCAGCCTCCTGGTCACCAACGACCCGGACTCGCTCACCACGAAGGCCGTGCGGGCCCGGCAGCTCGGCACCCCGGTCGTCGACGAGCGCCGCTTCGCCGAACTCCTGGGGGACGTCGCCCCCGCGCCGGACGTGCACGGCTGACACCGCCGTTCGAGTGGTGCGCCCGCGACGCACCCGGTCACCGATTGCCGCACCAGGGCCCGGCCCGCACCCTGGGCCTCATGGCCCGATGCGAAGTATGCGGAAACGACTACGTGATGAGCTTCGAAGTGCACGCCCAGGGGGCCGTGCACGTCTTCGACAGCTTCGAGTGCGCCATCCACCGTATGGCGCCCATCTGCGAGCACTGCCGGGTGCGGATCGTCGGCCACGGGGTCGAGGTCGACGGCCACTGGTACTGCGGCGGTCACTGCTCGAAGGCGGAGGGCCGCAGCGGCATCGTCGACCGGGTCGGCTCGGTGAACGGCGGCGGCTGATCGCGGCGGCCACCGACGGCCGCCGACCGGGCGGCGGCTGGACCCGGCGGCCGCGCCGCGGCGCCGTCCGACCCCTCCGGAGGGCGCCCCGCGACCGAGTTGTACGGTCATGGGGTGTACCGCTTCCTGTTGTCCCGGCAGTGGGTGATCCTCACCCTCATCGCACTGCTCCTCATGCCCGTCATGGTCAAGCTGGGTTACTGGCAGCTGCACCGGCACGAGCGCCGGGTGGCCAGCAACCACCTGATCGCGGACAACCTCGCGGCGAAGCCCCTCCCCGTGGAGTCGCTGACCGCCCCCGGCGCGGCCGTACCGAAGCGGGAGATCTACCGCACGGTCACCGCGACCGGGCGCTACGACACCGCCCACGAGGTCGTCGCCCGCCAGCGCACCGCCGCCGACGGGGACAGCATCGGCTACCACGTGATCACCCCGCTGGTCCTGGCCGACGGCCGGTCCGTGCTGGTCAACCGGGGCTGGATCCCGGCCGGCACCGACCTGACGAAGTTCCCGAAGGTCCCCGCGGCCCCGTCGGGCGAGGTCACCGTCACCGGCCGGCTGCGCCCGGACGAGACCACGGCGGCCACCGGCATCCGGAACAAGGGCGGACTGCCCGACCGCATGATCATGCTGATCAACAGCACGCTGGTGGCGGAGGACCTGCCCGCGGCGGAGCGGCCGGTCGGCGGCTACCTCGAGCTGGTGACGACCTCCCCCAAGCCCGCCGGGCGGCAGCCCGAGCTGATCCCCGACCCCGACCACAGCAGCATCGGCATGCACATGGGGTACGCGATCCAGTGGTGGCTGTTCACCGCCATGGTGCCGGTCGGCTGGGTCATCCTCGTCCGCCGGGAGCGGCGGGAGCGGCTCGCCGCCCGCGACGCGGCGGCGGCCGAGGACGGCGGTACGGCCGAGCCGGCCGCCGCTGCGGTCGCGTCGCCCTAGCGCCGGGGGCACCCTCGTAGAGCGGGGACCCTCGGGAGAGGGAGAGACGGAGGCCGACCGTGGCGGCACTGATCGAGGACTACGCGGTCATCGGCGACCTGCAGACCGTCGCGCTGGTCTCCAGGAGCGGCTCCGTCGACTGGCTGTGCCTGCCGCGCTTCGACTCCCCCGCCTGCTTCGCCGCGCTGCTGGGCGACGAGGACAACGGCAACTGGCGGATCGCCCCGGCCTCGGCCTGGGGCGAGGAGCCCTGCACCCGCCGCTCGTACCGCGAGGGCACCCTGGTGCTGGAGAGCGTGTGGGAGACGCGCGACGGCACCGCCAAGGTGATCGACTTCATGCCGCAGCGCGATCGCGCGCCGGACGTCATGCGCATCATCGAGGGCGTGCGCGGGCGCGTCGCGATGACCAGCGAGCTGCGGCTGCGCTTCGACTACGGGCGGGTCGTCCCCTGGATGCGCCGCACCGACGGCCACCGCGTCGCGATCGCCGGGCCGGACTCGGTGTGGCTGCGCACCGAACCCCAGGTGCCGATGTACGGCAGGGGCTTCGCGACCCGCGCCGACTTCACCGTCGCCGAGGGCGAGCAGGTGGCCTTCGCCCTGACCTGGCACCCCTCCCACGAGAGCCGGCCACGCCTGGTCGACCCCTTCCGGGCGCTGGAGCAAAGCTGCGCGGACTGGGAGTCCTGGTCGGCCAAGTGCCGCTACGACGGTCCCTGGCGGGACGCGGTGCTGCGCTCGCTGATCACCCTCAAGGCCCTCACGTACGCGCCCAGCGGCGGCATCGTCGCCGCGGCGACCTCCTCGCTGCCCGAGGAGATCCGCGGGGTGCGGAACTGGGACTACCGCTTCTGCTGGCTTCGTGACGCGACGCTCACCCTCAACGTGCTGGTCGAGACCGGCTACCTCAAGGAGGCCTCCCACTGGCGCGACTGGCTGCTGCGCGCCGTCGCAGGGGACCCCGCCGACCTGCAGATCATGTACGGGCTCGCGGGCGAGCGCCGGCTGCCCGAGGAGGAACTGGACTGGCTCGCGGGGTACGAGGCGTCCCTTCCGGTGCGGACCGGCAACGCCGCCGCCAAGCAGCTCCAGCTCGACGTCTACGGCGAAGTCCTCGACTCGCTCTTCCTCGCCCGCAGCTTCGGGCTGCGCGACGAACCGCACGCCTGGGCGGTGCAGCGGACGCTGATGGACTTCCTGGAGAGCAAGTGGCACGAGCCCGACGAGGGACTGTGGGAGGTCCGCGGCGACCGGCAGCACTTCGTGCACTCCAAGGTGATGGCCTGGGTGGCCGCCGACCGGGCGGCGCGCACCCTGGAGAACCAGCCGCACCTGTCCGGCGACGCGGACTCCTGGCGGGCGATGCGCAGCGAGGTGCACCGCGAGGTGTGCCGCAAGGGCTTCGACCGGGAGCGCAACACCTTCACGCAGTACTACGGCTCCAAGGAGCTGGACGCGGCGACCCTGCTCATCCCGCAGGTGGGTTTCCTGCCCGTCACCGACAGCCGGGTGGTCGGCACGGTGGAGGCGGTGCGCCGCGAACTGGACCACGGCGGCTTCGTCCGCCGCTACACCCTGGAGGACAGCAGCGTGGACGGGCTGCCCGGCGGCGAAGGCGCCTTCCTGGCCTGCTCGTTCTGGCTCGCCGACGCCCTGCACCGCATCGGCCGCACCGACGAGGCGCGCGAGCTGTTCCAGCGGCTGCTGGGCCTGCGCAACGACGTCGGCCTGCTGGCGGAGGAGTGGGACCCGGCCGACCGCCGCCAGCTGGGCAACTTCCCGCAGGCGTTCAGCCACATCGGCCTGGTCAACACCGCGCTCACGCTCTCCGGCGGCGATGGGGCACGATGACGCCATGGACCTCGGGCTGAAGGACAGGGTGTACGTCGTCACGGGCGCGACCCGCGGGCTGGGCTTCGCCGCCGCGCGGGAACTGGTGGCCGACGGCGCGCGGGTGGTCGTCGGCGGCCGCCGTGAGGAGTCGGTGGCCGCCGCCGTCGCGGCGCTGGGCGGTGCGGAACGGGCGACCGGCGTCGTCGCGGACAACGCCGAACCGCAGGCGCCGGAACGCCTGGTCGCCGCCGCCCGCCGGGCGTTCGGCAGGCTCGACGGCTTCCTCATCAGCGTGGGCGGGCCGCCGGCGGGCGCCTCCGACGTCATCGGGGACGACCAGTGGCGGGATGCGTTCGAGTCCGTCTTCCTCGGTGCCGTACGGCTGTCCCGGGCGGCCGCCGACGAACTCGGCGAGGGCGGCGTCATCGGCTTCGTGCTCTCCGGTTCGGTGCACGAGCCGATCCCCGGGCTCGTCGTCTCCAACGGCCTGCGGCCGGGCCTGGCGGGCTACGCCAAGAGCCTGGCCAACGAGCTGGGGCCGCGCGGCATCCGCGTGGTGGGGCTGCTGCCCGCCCGGATCGACACCGACCGCGTCCGCGAGCTCGACGCCCTCACCGGCGACGCGGAAGCCGCCCGCGCCCGCCTCAGCGAGCGCATCCCGCTGCGCCGCTACGGCGCCCCGGAGGAGTTCGGCCGTGCGGCCGCGTTCCTGCTGTCGCCCGCGGCGTCCTACCTGACGGGGATCATGCTCCCGGTGGACGGCGGCGCCCGCGGCGGCTTCTAGGCCGTGTCCCGCCGCCGCGGGGTCAGCTGACTCGGGCCGCGCGATGGCTGACGGCACGCAGGCGGGCCTCGGCGGGGAGCAGGGGCAGGCCGGCGCTGACCCGGGCGCGGTCCAGGACGGCGGAGTCGAGTCCGTCCAGGACGTCGCCGGGGACGGCGTCCGGGGACAGGGCGAGCTGCAGCCGGGCGCGGGGCGCGGTGGGCGTGCCGGTGAGCGCCGTCGTGGCGTGGTCGACTCCGTGGAGCTGCTCCGCGTCGGCGGCGATGACCTCCTCCAGGGCGCGGCCGCGCAGCAGGGCCACGCCGTCGTCGTCGGCGTCCACCGCCAGCCGGCGGAGCCTGCGGTCGCGCACCTGGGCGAGCAGCCACCACAGGGCGCACAGCACGAGCAGGGCGAGCACGCCGATCACCACGGGCCACCACCAGGAGGAGTCCTCGTAACGGGTCCGGTCGCCCTCGCTGAGCAGCACGTCGTCCCGCCCGGTGTACGGCCGGTGCAGCAGACCCGTGGCGGAGCACAGCACGACGGCGCCGACCAGCACCAGGACCAGCCCGGTGAGGGCGAGGACGAAACGGTTGACGAGGGCGCGCACCGCGCCTCACCCCTCTCCCATACGGCGGACGTGCAGCGAGAGGTCCAGCGGCCGGGCAAGGCCCAGCTGTTCCGTGGCCTCGGCCAGGGCGGCCGCCAGGTCTGCGCGGACCGCCTCCGTCTCCCGGAACGCGATCACGGCGCGCACCGTCGCGGTGCGGCGGGTGACCGTGACGCGCGCCGAGCGCACCCCGGAGACCTCCACCGCACGGTCGCGCAGGGTGAGTTCGGCGGCGTGACGGTCGAGTCCGGCCCGTACGGGCGCCGTTCCGGTGCGCATGGCGAGTACGTCGCGGAGCCCCGGGGTGGCGGCGAGGACGAGCAGCCACAGTCCGAGCAGGACCGTCACGCACGCCCCGGCGAGGATCCACGGGTCGTCCAGCGGGCGGGTGGCCAGTTCGTCGGCGAGGATCCGGCGCCAGGCCATCCCGGGCCGTCCGGCGCGTACCGCGGCGACGTCGTAGAGCAACAGCCCGGCCACGACGGCCAGGAGGGCGGCGGTGACCGCGGCCGGGATGCGGCGCGGGGACCAGAAGCGCCGCGGGCCGCGACGGGGCCGCGGCGGTGCGGGCGGGGGGAGGGCCCTGTCGGGTTCGTTCACCGGACCCTCGCCTCCTGCGCGGCGTGGACGGCCCGCGAGTGCATGCGTTCGACCTCCACGGTCACCCCGAGGACCGCCACGCCGGTCAACTCCTCGACGCGAGCGGCTACACGGCGGCGGACCGACCGGCACACCGCGGCGATGTCCACGGGGTAGCCGAGTTCGACCGAGAGCCGTACGTACACCTGCTCGCGGTGGACGGAGACACCGGCCTGGGGGCGCGCGCCGCGTGGCACATACTCCCTGCCGGGGGCATCGGCGAGGGCCTCGCGGGCCGCCTGGGAGGCGATCTTGGCCAGCACGCGGTCGGCGAGGCGCAGCGAGCCGCGCTCAGCGGGGACGAGGGGCGCTGCGGGGGACGTCGGCGTCGGCACCACGGCCGTCATCTGCGTGGCTCACCGCCTCCGGTCACGGCTGCGGAAGAACTCCCCGGGCTCCAGGTCGCCGTCGAGGAACCGGCCGACGACGAACCCGACGGCGCCGAGCGCCGCCACCAGCAGGAAGGCCGCGAACCCGCCGAAGTAACCGGCGAATCCGAGCGCCATCCCGACGACCAAGCCGAGCACGGCCATGCTCATCGTCCGCTCCCTGTTTCCCTCCCGGGGCCCGTCACTGGACCCGCTGCTCCTGGTCGTCGTCGTCCGTGTCCTCGGGGAGCTTGACGTCGCCCACCGCGATGTTGACCTCGATGACCTCCAGGCCGGTCATCCGCTCCACGGCCGCGATGACGTTCTCGCGCACCCCGTGCGCGACCGCCACGATCGAGACCCCGTAGTCGACGACGATGTCCAGGTCGAGGGCGGCCTGCACCTCGCCCACCTCGGCCCGCACCCCCCGGGTCACGGACCTGCCGCCGGGCACCCTGTCGCGGACGGCGCCGAAGCCGCGGGAGACCCCGGAGCCGAGGGCGTGCACGCCCTCCACGTCGCGCGCCGCGAGCCCGGCGATCTTCTCGACCACGCCGTCCGCGATCGTCGTCCGCCCGCGCGTCGCGGGATCGCCCAGCGGCGCCCGTCGCCCTGACGTGCCGTTTCCGGCCGGGCCGGTCCCCTTCTCCAGGGTCCGGCCGCCCTCCGCCTGCTGAGCGGTCTCGGTCATCGCACCTCTTCCCTTCGGCTTTCCGACGGCGGGAGCGGTACGGGCTGCTCCGTGCACCACACTATGTGGGCATGCCCCGTCGCGCTGTGAGGATGCAGCGATCAGGGACGGGATGGCGGGCCGCGCGGACGCGCGCGGCGGAGGGAGGCGACGGCCGATGACCGCGGACCGGCTGGCTCGTGCGGTGCGCCGGCAACTCGGGCTCGGCCGGGTGCTCCCCCTCGGCGGGCCCGCGGACACGGTGTGGGTCACCGAGCGAGCGGCGGCCGGGGTGCTGCGCGCAGCCGCGGACGCCGTGCCCGGGATCCGCCTGGGCACGCTGCGCCTGGGCACGGCGTTCGGCCCGGGCGGTCCGGACGGTCCGGACGGTCCGGGCGGGGGACTCGACGACGTGGCCGGTGCGCTGCCGGAGTCGGCGCCGTCCGGGGCCCTGCCGAGGCGGCCGCTGCGCGTGGAGGCTTACTTCGAGGCCACCCCGGAGCGCCCGCTGCCCGAGTCGGCCGCACGGCTGCGCGACGCACTGTGGCAGGCGGCGGCCGAGGGCGTCGGACTGGAGCCGGAGGCGATCGACCTGACGGTCACCGGGCTGCTGGAGGAGGGCGGCCCCCGGGCGGCGCTCCCCGCGGAGGCCGCCGACCCGCCGGAGGGCGGGCGGACCGGCACCGCCGCGGGCCGCGCGGCGGCCCGGGTGCCCGGGATGGCCGGGCTGACCTCGCGGCTCGGGGGGCGGCACCATCCGTCGCAGGTGCAGATCGCGGTGGCCGCGGGGCACCGCGCCCTGGACGTCGCACGGGCCGTGGCCCTGGCGGTGACGGCCGTGACCCAGGACGTCACGACCGTCGTGGTCACCGAGATCGCCGCAGACTGAGCACGCTTCAGCCCGGAGCGACAGCCGGCTGTCAGGATCTGTGCGGTGCTTGGCCGGCGGCGTGCCGACACCGCCGCCGACGACCTGCGGGCCCACGACGCCGGAGCGCCCGATGTGCGGGCCCGGGCCTACGGCACGGTGCCCGCGCACCCGGTTCCCTGCGTGCGCCGGCCCCGCGCGTGGACGTTCTGCGGCGATGTGCGATGCACGGACCCGGCCGGGCCGCTACTCCCCCGCGCCCGCCAGGTCCCGCAGCCGGCGGCCCTGCGCGGCGCGCTCGGCCACGCGCTGCTCCTCGTACGTACGGCCGGAGGCCTCGCGCAGCAGGGCCTTCGTCTCGATCACCGCGTCGCGCGGCGCGGCCAGCAGGGCGCCCGCCAGGTCCTTGACGGCGGCGTCCAGCTCGGCGGCCGGGACGGCGACGTTGGCCAGGCCGCTGGCGCAGGCCTCCTCGGCGCCGACGAAGCGGCCCGTGGCGCAGATCTCCAGCGCTCGGGCGTAGCCGACCAGTTCGGTCAGCGGCTTGGTGCCGGCGAGGTCGGGGACCAGGCCCAGGCTGGTCTCGCGCATGGCGAACTGCACGTCGTCGGCGACGACGCGCAGGTCGCAGGCGAGGGCCAGCTGGAAGCCCGCGCCGATGGCGTGCCCCTGCACGGCGGCGATGCTGACGAGGTCGTTCCGCCGCCACCAGGTGAAGGCCGACTGGTACTCGGCGATCGTGGCGTCGAGTTCGCCCTCGGGAGCACGTGCGAGGTCGATGAACGACGGCTCGCCGTCGAAGCCCTCGGGAGTGAAGGCCTGCCGGTCCAGCCCCGCGGAGAAGGACACGCCCTCAGCCCGCAGCACGACGACCCGTACGCTGCCCGGGAGCAGCCGGCCGGCCTCGACCAGCGCCCGCCACAGGGCGGGCGACTGGGCGTTGCGCTTGGCCGCGTTGCACAGCGTGACGGTGGCGACGGACTCCTCCGTCACGAGTCGTACGCCGTCACGTTCAAGCAGCACAGTGGGGTCGGACATCGGGCACCTCCTGGCGATCCGCAGTCTGGATTACCGAAGAGTAACCACCCGGTCGGCCGTTTCCGCGACCGGGTGGCCTTGCCACGACTCCGATCCGCTGCGCAAGGCGCCCGGCCGTGTCAGGCCGTGGAAACCTTCTTGCCCCGCGTCGCTCCGCCGCGACCGCGCAGGGTCACACCGGACTCGCTGAGCATCCGGTGGACGAAGCCGTACGAGCGGCCGGTCTCCTCGGCCAGTGCCCGGATGCTTGCTCCACCGTCGTACTTCTTCTTGAGGTCTGCCGCGAGCTTTTCGCGCGCGGGGCCGGTCACCCGGCTGCCCTTCTTCAGAGTCTCGGCCACCCGTGCCTCCTCTAGGGAAGTGCGCTCTGTGACTCTCATGATCACCCCTAGGAGACTTCCTGGCCACCCATTCGGCAAGGTCCGTGCGACAACATTTGGCGCCGTGTTGACGCGGACACGCGGCGCCGGAGGGGTGGAATCCGGCATTCCGCACGGCCTCCCCGGGCTCCCTCCGGAGCGCGGCGGAGAAAGGGCAGGTCATCCGGGCCGGTAAGGAGTTTCCCCTTGTGACGCGGCTGATCCATCCGTACGTCCGGTATTTCGCACGTTCCCGCGCCGGAGTACGAGCCGGTCTCACACAGATGAAGGATCACCCGTCGGCTGAATGATCCAGTGGAGTGATCCACACGGATGATCCGCCGCGGGCCCCGGAAGGATCAGGCGAGCGCGACGAGGTCCGCGTAGTCCTGGCCCCACAGGTCCTCGACGCCGTCGGGCAGGAGGATGATCCGCTCGGGCTGCAGGGCCTCCACCGCGCCCTCGTCGTGGGTGACGAGGACGACCGCGCCCGTGAAGGTGCGCAGCGCGCCGAGGATCTCCTCGCGGCTGGCCGGGTCGAGGTTGTTGGTGGGCTCGTCGAGCAGCAGCACGTTGGCGCTGGAGACGACGAGGGTGGCCAGGGCGAGCCGGGTCTTCTCGCCGCCGGACAGTACGCCGGCGGGCTTGTCCACGTCGTCGCCGGAGAAGAGGAACGAGCCGAGGATCTTGCGGACGGCGACCAGGTCCATGTCCGGTGCGGCCGAGCGCATGTTCTCCAGGACCGTCCGGTCGGCGTCGAGGGTCTCGTGCTCCTGGGCGTAGTAGCCGAGCTTGAGGCCGTGGCCGGGGACGACCTCGCCGGTGTCCGGCTGCTCCACGCCCGCCAGCAGCCGGAGCAGGGTGGTCTTGCCGGCGCCGTTGAGGCCCAGGATGACGACCCGGGAGCCCCTGTCGATGGCCAGGTCGACGTCGGTGAAGATCTCCAGCGAGCCGTACGACTTGGACAGCCCCTCGGCCGTGAGCGGGGTCTTGCCGCAGGGCGCGGGGTCCGGGAAGCGCAGCTTGGCGACCTTGTCGGACTGCCGCACCGCCTCCAGCCCGGACAGCAGCTTGTCGGCGCGGCGTGCCATGTTCTGGGCGGCGACGGTCTTGGTGGCCTTGGCGCGCATCTTGTCGGCCTGGGCGTTGAGGGTCGCGGCCTTCTTCTCGGCGTTGGCGCGCTCGCGCTTGCGGCGCTTCTCGTCGGCCTCGCGCTGGGTGAGGTACTGCTTCCAGCCCATGTTGTAGACGTCGATCTGGGAGCGGTTGGCGTCCAGGTAGAAGACCTTGTTGACGACCGTCTCGACCAGGTTGATGTCGTGCGAGATGACGATGAAGCCGCCGCGGTAGGTCTTGAGGAAGTCCCGCAGCCACAGGACGGAGTCGGCGTCGAGGTGGTTGGTCGGCTCGTCGAGCAGCAGGGTGTCGGCGTCCGAGAAGAGGATGCGGGCCAGTTCGACGCGGCGGCGCTGACCACCGGACAGGGTGTGCAGCGGCTGGGCGAGGACCCGGTCGGGCAGGCCCAGGGCGGCGGCGATGGTGGCGGCCTCGGCCTCGGCGGCGTAACCGCCCTTGGTGAGGAACTCGGTCTCCAGGCGGGCGTACTTCTTCATCGCGTTGTCGCGGGTGGCGCCCTTGCCGTTGGCCATCCGGTCCTCGTTCTCGCGCATCTTGCGCAGGACGGTGTCCAGGCCGCGGGCGGACAGGATGCGGTCGCGGGCCAGGACGTCGAGGTCGCCGGTGCGCGGATCCTGGGGCAGATAACCGACCTCACCGGAACGCGTCACGGTGCCGGCGGCGGGCAGGCCCTCGCCCGCGAGCACCTTCGTGAGGGTGGTCTTGCCGGCGCCGTTGCGGCCGACCAGGCCGACGCGGTCGCCGCGGGCGATGCGGAAGGAGGCGGACTCGATGAGGACGCGGGCTCCGGCGCGCAGCTCGATGCCGGTGGCAGTAATCACGGGAAGAAGCTCCTGGGCGTGTCGGACGGCAGTCGGACGTGGGTTCGCGGTGGTCGCGGTCGGACGCCGTCTAATGCGTGAGGATCACTGCCATGTCTCCAGTCTACCGGGGGCGGCACGGGTGCCCGGCAAGCGGTTTTCGGGCGGTGGGCGAGGGCGGGCCCGGGCGGCGGGCGCCCCGGCGGGCGCGACGGGCCGGGTGGGACGGAACGGCCGATAATCGGAGGTATGCAGTTCGACGACGACGCATCGCTCGACACGTCCCAGGTGGAGGACCAGCGAAGCGGCGGACGGTTCGGCGGCAGGCCGCGGGGCAAGGTGGTGGGCGGCGGTCTCGCCGGGCTGATCGTCCTGGTGATCGGGCTGATCTTCGGCATCAGCCCCGACCAGCTGGGGCTCTCCTCGGAACCTCCGGTCCAGGCCCCGGGCACCACCTCGGGCTCGGACCTCGCCGCCGGCTGCCGTACCGGCGCGGACGCCAACGCCCGCCAGGACTGCCGCATGGTGGCGGTGATCAACAACGTGCAGGCGTACTGGGCGTCCGAGTTCCGCAAGCGCGGCATGACCTACGAACCCGCGCCGACCGTCTTCTTCGACCAGCCCATCCGCACCGGGTGCGGGGTCGCCGACCCGGCTTCGGGACCCTTCTACTGCCCCGTGGACCGCAAGGTCTACCTGGACCTGGACTTCTTCTCGACCCTGAGCAGCCGTTTCGGCGCGCAGGGCGGGGCGTTCGCCGAGAGCTACGTCGTCGCCCACGAGTACGGGCACCACGTGCAGGACCTGGTGGGGACGCTGGGCAAGGCGCAGGACCGGCTCACCGGCCCGAGCAGCAACTCGGTGCGCGTGGAGCTGCAGGCCGACTGCTACGCGGGCGTGTGGGCGCACAACGCCACACGGACCCTGGACGAGGACACGGGCAGCCCGATGATCAGCGCGCTCGACGAGGAGGACATCCGCCGGGGCCTGGACGCGGCCGCGGCGGTCGGCGACGACGCGATCCAGTCCCGGGTGCAGGGCCGGGTGACGCCGGAGTCGTGGACGCACGGCTCGTCCGCCCAGCGGCAGCAGTGGTTCACCACCGGACTGGACTCCGGTGACCCCGGCCACTGCGACACCTTCGGGCGCTGACCGGGTGGAATGTCCGTGTGCGGGGTCATTGTCGGACCCCCCTGCCAGACTGGGACCCACGTCGCACAGGACGTCAGGTCCCGGAAGGGGAGAGTGATCGTCATGGCCCGCGAGGCAAGCCCGCCCACCGTCTGCCCGGCGCTGCGCTACAAGGACGCGAAGGCCGCCGTCGCGTTCCTCAAGAACGCCTTCGGCTTCACCGAGGTCGCGGTGCACGAGGGCGAGGACGGCCTGGTGGAGCACGCGGAACTGGCGTACGGCAACGGCGTGGTGATGCTCGGCAGCGAGCGCTCGGGCACCGCGTTCAGCCGGATCGCCGCGAACCTGGGTGCCGCGTCGGTGTACGTGGCCGTGGAGGACACCGACGCCCATCACGAGCGCGCCGTCGCCGCCGGGGCCGAGGTCGTGCTGCCGCTCACCGACCAGGACTACGGGTCGCGGGACTACACGGCCCGCGACCCCGAGGGCAACCTCTGGTCCTTCGGCACCTATGTGCCGCGGATACCGGAGTAGGGCCCTTCACTCTCCCCCGGTGTGCACCTGGAAGGCGGCCCGGCGGATCATCTTGGACAGCGCCGGGTCCGGGTGCGCGGCGGCGAGGGCGACCAGCACCTGGACGGTGCGGGGGTGACCGGCGTGGCGCAGTTCCTCCAGCAGGCGGGTGACCGAGCCCTGGACGGCCGTCTCCAGGTGGCTCACCAGCAGGTGGCTCTCCCCGTGGTCGGCGACGGCCGCGGCGGTGTCCACCCACAGCCAGGTGGACTCCTCGCGGGTGAGCAGCGCGGCGACGTCCTCCGGGTCCCCTCCCTCGTGCTCGGCGAGCCACAGCAGCGCGTAGGGCCGCAGACCGGCCTCGTCGACCACGTCGCGGACGGACGGCTCCGCGGGGCCGCCGACGACGCGCAGCGCCTCGAAGGCCAGGGCGCGCAGCAGTGCGTCGTCGCCGCGCGCCACGTCCAGGAACTCGCCCACCGCCTGGGCCACCGGGCGGGCCGCCAGCCAGGCCTTGTACTCGTCGCGGGCGGCACCGGGCGGCATCCCGATGCAGGCCTTGAGCATCTCCTCGGCGGAGTGCTCGAAGTGCCCGGCGGAGCCCTGCGCGGCCACGCAGATCTGCTCGAGCTTCACCCACACCGCCCAGCTGCCGAGCGCGGTGATGGTGACCTCGCCGGGGCGGGCCGGGTCGCGGGGTCTGAGGGCGCCGACGCGGGCGAGCGCGTCGAGCGTCCAGTCCAGCAGCGCGGGCAGTTCGTCGCGGGCGGCGCCGGCCGGGGGCTCGTGGCGCTCCGCGCGTAGCTCGGCCACACGCTGCCGCAACAGGTCCAGCAGTACGGCCACGGCGACCGGACCGGAGGAGAGGTGGAGCAGGGAGAGCAGTTGCGGAGCGGCCTCCACGACCTCGGCGACGAGCGAGGGGTCGGCGTCGGCGCACTCCGGCTCGAGCGCCGCGGGATGCGCCAGCGACCACGCGTCGAAGAGGGCGACCCAGCCGCGCAGTACGGCCGTGTCGTCGCGGTCCCAGGCGCGCAGTCGCCAGCCGGGCCGGGCGGCGCCTCCTTTGTGCAGCTCGATCAGGCCGGTGAGCCGGGCCCGGTCCCAGGCGGTGCGCACCTGCCGCTCCGTCAGTGCCAGGGTGGCGACGGCTCGCAGCACATCGGGGTCCCGCAGTATCCCGGCGGTCCCGGGGGCGGCGGCGCCGGTCTCCGCGTCGGCCCAGCGGGCCAGCCGTACGGCGTCCGAGAGTTCGGTGCGCGCCCTGCGGGCGAGCTCGGGCAGCGCCGGGATTCCCTCCGGCGGCCGCGGCGGGCGGCTTCGCCGCGCTGTTGTGGCGGCACGGCGCGCGGTGGCGAGTGGCCTGCGCGGGACAAGACGCAGCGGAGTGTCTCGCGGGATACGGGACGTCACGGGAGCAGTCTTGCGGGTGAGCACCCGGAAACCCAAACGAGCGTCCCCTTACCGTGACGGACCGTGCCCGAATTGAAGGGAGAGATCCGCCTTTGTTGGGACATAAAGACCACGTAGGGAAGGCCTCAGAGGAGGGGTGTGAGGAAGCGCCGGAGCGCCTCCTCGTATGTTGAGGGGTTGGCGTTCCACATGGCCGCGTGCGCGGCGCCGCTGACGGCGTGCAGCGTGACCAGGTCCGGGCGCTGCCGGGCCAGTTGGCGGGACGGCCCCCAGGGGGCGAGCGTGTCGTCGGGCCCGTGGAAGACGAGCGCGGGGACGTCCAGCCGTTCCGGGTGGGCGGCCTCGGCTATCCGCTCCGCGTGCAGCCCGGTGCGGCCCTCGGTGGCGCGCACGCCCAGCGGCAGCAGTGCGCGGGGCGCGCCCCGTGCGGCGGCGGCGGCGCGGACCGTGTTCTGCCAGTCCAGCACCGGGGAGTCCAGCACCATCCCGGACACCAGGGCGCGCAGCGGGGAGTGGCAGGCCGCCCGGAGCGCCATCGTCGCGCCGGTGGACCAGCCGTGCAGCACCAGCCGGCGGGCGCCGTGCCGGACCGCGAAGCGCATGGCGGCGTCGAGGTCGCGCCATTCGGAGTCGCCGAGGTGGCCGATGCCGTCCCACGAGGGCGGCGCTCCGGCGTCGTTGCGGTAGGAGAACGCCAGGACGGGCAACCGCAGTTTGGCCAGGAACGCCATGAGGTTCATGCCGAGCTCACGGGAGGTGCCGAGGCCGTGCGCGAGCACGACCCAGGTGTCACGGGCGCCGGGCACGAACCAGGCGGGCAGCAGCCCGAGTTCGGCGGGGATCTCGGCGTCCCGGTACTCCAGGCCGAGGGCGGAGCGCGGGGTCCCGATGTGCACCTGCGGGGTGAGCCGCACCTGGTCGCCCTGCGCGACGGCGCCGCGGTTGATCCGCACCAGACGGCGGGTCACCGAGTCCGGGGCCGTGGACAGCACCTCGCCGACGGTGACGTGCACCCCGGCGGCGATCAGGCCGTGCACGCCGCGCCGCGCGGTGCCGAGGGTGCGGGTGAGGGTGATGTCCTGCCCGGTCACCGCGTGGACGGTGAGCGGGTCCGGGTCGACGCCGTTCGAGGTCGGCCTCAGGGCAAGCCCGGAGACGTGCCGCCCGGCCGCCACCGCGGCCGCCCCGGCACCGAACGCTGTCGTGGCGGCGAGGGCCGCCGCGGTGGTGAGGCGCATCCCTTCCAGTCTCCGCGCGCTCGGCGGGGGCGGCCAGTGGGCGGAGCCGTCCGGGCTCAGTCGCGCTCGTCCTCGTGGGCCGCGCGGGGCCGGGGGACGTCGGCGCGGACGGCCCGGTGCTCGCCGTGCTCCCCGCGCTCCCCGTGGCCTTCGTGCGCGCCCTGGACCTCGTACGCGTCGCCGGCCCCGTGCCCTTCGTGCTGCTCCGCCGCCTCGTCCCCGGGCTGGCCGTACTGGCGCAGCCTCTCGGCGACGCGGGCGAGTTCGCGCTTGGAGAGCAGCGAGGGCGAGAACCCGGCCACCGAGCGGGCGGCGAGCCAGACCTGGCACATCCACTCCAGCTGGGCGGTGCGGTCGTAGGCCTGCTCGAGGTCGTCGCCGTAGACGATGGTGCCGTGGTTGCGCAGCAGGCAGCCGGTGCGGTCGCGGAGCGCGCGCAGGACGTTGGCGGCCAGTTCCTCGCTGCCGTAGGTCGCGTAGTCGGCTACGCGTATCCGGCCTCCCAGCGCCGCGGCCATGTAGTGGATGGCGGGCAGTTCGTAGAGGAGCGTGGAGACGGCGGTGGCGTGCACGGCGTGGGTGTGCACGACGGCGCCCGCGTCGGTGTGCCGGTAGATCGCCAGGTGCATCGCCAGCTCGCTCGTCGGGCGCAGCGCGCCGAGCACCTGCTTGCCGTCCAAGCCGACACCGACCGTGTCCTCCGGGCCGAGACGGTGGTAGGGCACCCCGCTGGGGGTGACGAGCACGAGGTCGTCGCCCACCCGCACCGACACGTTGCCGGACGTACCGACCACGAGACCGTCGTCGACGGAGCGGCGGGCAGTGTCCACCAGCTCCGTCCAGGCCCGCGCCACCGTGTTCCGCACCGACATCCGTGCCACCTCCGAGCGCTGATCCTGACAGGTTGGCCGTTGCCGCCCGCTCTCGGGGCACAGTAACGTCCCCGCACAGCTTCCGGACCGATCACGCATACGAATTGCAGGGGCAGCACCATGACCACCGTCAACGGCGGCATCTCCTTCTGGTACGCGAAGTCAGGGCTCCCGGTGCCGCGTGAACCGCTGCCCGGGGACACCACCGCCGACGTGTGCATCGTCGGGGGCGGCTACACCGGACTGTGGACCGCCTACTACCTGAAGAAGGCCGTGCCCTTCCTGCGGATCGTCGTCCTGGAGCAGCGCTTCTGCGGCTACGGCGCCTCCGGCCGCAACGGCGGCTGGCTGTACAACGGCATCGCGGGCCGCGACCGCTACGCCGCGCGGCACGGCCGCGAGGCCGCTGTGGCGTTGCAGCGCGCGATGAACGGGACCGTGGACGAGGTGATCCGGGTCGCCGCCGAGGAGGGCATCGACGCCGACGTCCACAAGGGCGGGGTGCTGGAGGTCGCGTACTCCCCCGCGCAGCTGGCCCGGCTCAGGGCGTTCCACGAGACCGAGGTCGCCTTGGGCGAGAAGGACCGTCTGCTGCTGGGCGCGGCCGAGTCCGCCGCGCGGATCCGGGTCGCCGGGACGGCCGGCGGCACCTGGACGCCGCACGGGGCGCGCATCCAGCCGGTGAAGCTGGTGCAGGGGCTGGCCCGGACGGTGGAGGCACTCGGCGTCGTCGTCCACGAGTCGACCCCGGTGACCGAGATCCGGCCGAAGCACGCGGTCACGCCGTTCGGGACCGTGCGCGCCCCCTACGTACTGCGCTGCACGGAGGGCTTCACCGCCTCGCTCAAGGGCCAGAAGCGGTCGTGGCTGCCGATGAACTCCTCGATGATCGTGACGGAGCCGCTGCCCGGGGAGGTCTGGGAGACCATCGGCTGGGAGGGCCGGGAGGCTCTCGGCGACATGGCGCACGCGTACATGTACGCGCAGCGCACCGCCGACGACCGGATCGCCATCGGCGGCCGCGGGGTGCCGTACCGCTTCGGCTCCCGCACGGACAACGACGGCCGCACGCAGGCGGCGACGGTCGAGGCGCTCCGCGACATCCTGGTGCGCTTCTTCCCGGCGACGGGGCGGGTGGCGATCGACCACGCCTGGTCCGGGGTGCTCGGCGTGCCGCGTGACTGGTGCGCGACCGTCGAGCTGGACCGCTCCACCGGCCTCGGCTGGGCGGGCGGCTACGTGGGCAGCGGCGTGGCGACGGCGAACCTCGCGGCGCGAACGCTGCGGGACCTCGTCCAGCTGGACTCCGGCCAGGCGCACGGCACCGAACTGACCGCCCTGCCCTGGGTGCACCACCGCGTGCGCCGCTGGGAGCCCGAGCCCTTCCGCTGGATCGGGGTGCACGGCCTGTACGCGGCCTACCGCGCCGCCGACCGGCGCGAGCAGGCCGGGCGGAGCGCGGAGACCGACCGGGTGGCCCGCATCGCGGACCGCATTTCGGGCCGCCACTAAGGGGATTCGGCCGGTACGTGCGGCCCCGGCGGGTGCCGCGCCGGTGGTTCGGCTGCCCCGCCGTCTCGCGCCCTTCGGGCGCAGGGCTGCCGGCTGCGGATGGGGAGGTGGGCCGCCGGGGCTCGTCGGCGTGTGCGGGTCGGCGCGTGGCCGGGTTCAGGCGCCGGAGCGGATTTCCTTTCCGGTTGCCTCGGGTCTCGTTGCCGTCCGCGGGTGCAGATGGCCGCTTCCACGCCTGCTGCCGGTGGTGGGCGCGCCCGCCGTTACCCGCGACTGCGGGTGATTCGGGGTGCTGCCGGGCGGTCGGCGGGAGATCAGGCCCGCTTTCACCGGCATACACGTCGAAACAGAGCCCGATGTCGGGGAAGCACCCGCGGACGCCGGTTACGGCGGGCCCGCCACCCGCGGACGGTGGGCGTGGTCACCGGCCATCTGCACCCGCGGACAGCAACGAGACCGGAACCAGACGAACAACCGACCCCGCTCCGGCGCCTGAACCCGAACCACGCACCCACCCGCGCACACCGACGAGCCCCGGCCGCCCACCCTCCCCGTCCGCAGCCCGCCGCTTTGCGCCCGCAGAGCGCGAGACGAACCCGCACGGATCCGCCGCGTATGACCCCTCGTGACCAGGATCTCTTCCTCCGCACCAGGAAGGCTCGGCAAAGGGTCACAGAAGCATTGATTACAGGACGAAACGCAGCCCGCCCCACACCCCCCGCACGCACTGGCACCGCCGCGCCGCCCCTCGTTCACCTTCCGTTCATCCAGACTCCGTACGGTCGCCACCGCCACTGTCCGATCGAACGAATGCCTGGGTCAATGGAACACATCACGCTCCTGATCGGAATCGTGATCATTACCGCACTCGTGTTCGACTTCACGAACGGTTTCCACGACACCGCCAATGCGATGGCGACCACCATCTCCACTGGCGCGCTCAAGCCCAAGACGGCGGTGGCCATGTCCGCCGTGCTCAACCTCGTCGGCGCCTTCCTCTCCGTCGAGGTGGCGAAGACGATCTCCGGCGGCATCCTCGACGAGAGCGCGGGCATCAAGCCCGAAGTGATCTTCGCGGGGCTCGTCGGCGCGATCGTCTGGAACCTGCTGACCTGGCTGGCGGGCCTCCCCTCCAGTTCCTCCCACGCCCTCTTCGGCGGCCTCATCGGCGCCTCCGTCGCCTCGGCCGGATTCGGCTCGATCAACGGTGACGCGGTCGTCATGAAGGTCCTGATCCCGGCCGTCTGCGCCCCGGTGGTGGCTGGTGTGGCCGCCATGCTGGCGACCCGCCTGACCTACCGCATCGGCCGCAACGCCGACCCGGCCGCCACCGCCAAGGGGTACCGGGCCGGGCAGATCGCCTCGGCCGGTCTGGTCTCCCTCGCGCACGGCACCAACGACGCACAGAAGACCATGGGTGTCATCACCCTCGCCCTGATCGCGGGCAACGTGGTCGCCCCCGACTCCGACCCGCCGCTGTGGGTCATCGTGTCGGCCGGCATGGCCATCGCCCTCGGCACCTTCATCGGTGGCTGGCGGATCATCCGCACCATGGGCAAGGGCATCACCGACATCCAGCCGCCGCAGGGCTTCGCCGCCCAGACCGGCGCCGCGACCGTCATCCTGGCCTCCTCGCACCTCGGCTTCTCGCTCTCCACCACGCAGGTCTGCTCCGGCTCCGTCATGGGCGCCGGCGTCGGCCGCAAGGGCGGCGTCGTCCGCTGGAGCACCGCGGGCCGGATGTTCGCCGCGTGGGGGCTCACCCTGCCGGCCGCGGGTCTGGTCGCCGCGGGCGCCGCGCTCCTGGCCGACCGGGGCGACTGGGGCGTCACGGCGGTCGCCGTCCTGGCGCTGGCCGCCTGCACCGCGATCTGGATCGCCTCCCGCCGCAAGCCCGTCGACCACACCAACGTCAACGACGCCCACGGCAACGCCGAGGAGCCGGGCGTCATCACCTCCGCCATCGCCGCCGTCATCCCGCCGCCGGCGGGCCTGACCGTGACCGCCGCCGACACCGACCCCGCCAAGGCCTCCGCCTGACGGCGGCGCCGCACCGGCCCCGGAAGGAACCAGCACCATGCACATCGACTGGGCTGCCCTCGGCTCCGTCTTCGGCGTCAGCCTCGCCGTGACCGTCGGACTCGTCGGCCTGTTCACCCTCGGCATCGTCGGCCTGTCCAAGCAGGGCACCGCCGCCGGCGGCGCGGCGGGGACCTCCGCCGCGGGCGGCTCGACCGCCCTGGCCCGCACCGGCGCCTACCTGTGCTTCGCGCTGTGCGCGGCGGCGGTGGCGTACGGGATCTACCTGATCGTCGCCTGACCCGCACGTCCCCGCGCACCGCGGTGTGAAGTTGACCTCAGCTCCCGGCTTTCCGGCCGTGAGCTGGGGTTTCTTCTTTTCCACAGGCTGTCGCGGTGAGTTGACGGGCCGGAGCGGGGCGTGGTGGTATCGGAACCGCCAAACGGCGGCAGGAGAGGAAGTCCGGTGCGAATCCGGCGCGGTCCCGCCACTGTCACCGGGGAGCGGACCCCCGCCCATGGCCACGGCCCTGACGAAGGGCTGGAAGGCCGGGGGTGCCGCCGATCCGGGAGCCAGGAGACTCTCGTCGCCGGTCACGTCGAACCAGGGCGCGGACCCTGAGTGAGGACTCCTGCGATGCGCGGCTCCGGCCGTTCACCCGACACCGGCGCCGTGGCGCCGTGCGCGTTCGCCGCCGGTGCCGCCCTCGGCTGGCTCGCCGACCTCGCCCTCGCCGACCCCCGCCGCGGACACCCCGTGGCGGTGTTCGGGAGCGCCGCCGCCCGGCTGGAGCGCGCGCTGTGGCGCGACCACCGCGGCCGGGGCGCCCTCCACACCGCGCTGTGCGCGGGCGGCGCGGTGGTGGCCGCGGCGGGGCTCCAGCGCGCGGCACGCGGTTCCGGCCCCGCGTCCGTCGCCCTGACGGCGGCGGCGACCTGGGCCGTGCTCGGCGGGACCTCCCTGGTACGGGAGGCGCGCGCCATCGGCACCGCCCTGTCCGCCGGCGACACGGAGGCCGCGCGCGAGCGGCTGCCCCATCTGTGCGGCCGCGACCCGCAGGCGCTGGACGAGGCGCAACTGGCGCGGGCGGTCGTGGAGTCCGTCGCGGAGAACACCTCGGACGCCGTCGTGGGCGCTCTGGTGTGGGGCGCGCTGGGCGGCGTCCCCGGGCTGGTCGGCTTCCGGGCGGTGAACACCCTCGACGCGATGGTCGGTCACAAGTCGCCGCGACACCGCAGGTTCGGCTGGGCCGCGGCCCGGCTGGACGACGTGGCCGGCTACCCCGGTGCCCGGCTGACCGCCGCGCTGGCGGTGCTGGCCGGGCCCGACCACCGGGGGGCCTGGCGGACCTGGCGCAGCGACGGCCCCCTGCATCCGAGCCCGAACGCCGGGCCCGTGGAGGCCTCGTTCGCGGGGGCGTTGGGCGTGCGCCTCGGGGGGACGCTTGCCTATGGCGGGCGGGTGGAGCACCGGCCCGTGCTGGGGGCGGGGAACCGGCCGGTGGAGGTACGGGACATCGAACGGGCGGCGCGCTTGTCACGGCGGGTCGGCGCGCTGGCGCTGGCGGCCGCGGTGGGCGGGCGCCTGGCGTGGGGCGCGGTCGCCCGGAGGAGGGACTCATGAGGGGCGGGGGCCTGCTGGTCGCCGGGACCACGTCGGACGCCGGCAAGAGCGTCGTCACGGCGGGAATCTGCCGGTGGCTGGCCCGGCAGGGCGTCTCCGTGGCGCCGTTCAAGGCGCAGAACATGTCGCTGAACTCGTACGTGACGCGCGAGGGCGCCGAGATCGGCCGCGCCCAGGCGATGCAGGCCCAGGCGGCGCGCGTGGAGCCCTCGGCCCTGATGAACCCGGTGCTGCTCAAGCCCGGCGGGGACCGCACCAGCCAGGTCGTCCTGATGGGGCGGCCGGTGGGCGAGATGAGCGCGCGCGGTTACCACAACGGGAGCCGCGCGCAGCTGCTGGAGACCGTCACCGGCTGCCTGGAGGAGCTGCGCGGCCGGTACGACGCGGTGATCTGCGAGGGCGCGGGCAGCCCCGCCGAGATCAACCTGCGGCGGGGCGACATCGTCAACATGGGCCTGGCGCGGGCCGCCCGGCTCCCGGTGGTCGTGGTCGGCGACATCGACCGCGGCGGGGTCTTCGCCTCGTTCTTCGGGACGACGGCGCTGCTCGCCCCCGAGGACCAGGAACTGGTCTGCGGCTACCTGGTCAACAAGTTCCGCGGCGACGTGTCCCTGCTGGAGCCGGGTCTCGAGATGCTGCGCGGGCTGACCGGGCGCCGCTTCTACGGGGTGCTGCCGTTCCGGCACGGCCTCGGCATCGACGAGGAGGACGGGCTGCGGATGTCGCTGCGCGGCAGCGTCCGGGAGTCGGACACGGCGCCGCCGCACGGCGAGGACGTCCTGCGGGTGGCCGTCGCGGCGGTCCCGCTGATGTCGAACTTCACCGACGTGGACGCGCTCGCAGCCGAGCCCGGTGTCCTCGTCCGCTTCGTCGACCGGCCGGAGGAACTCGCCGACGCCGACCTCGTGGTGCTGCCCGGCACCCGCGGCACGGTCAGGGCCCTGGAGTGGCTGCGGCAGCGCGGCCTGGCCGGCGCAATCGCGCGCCGGGCCGCCGAGGGCCGCCCGGTGCTGGGGATCTGCGGCGGCTTCCAGATGCTCGGCGAGACGATCGAGGACGACGTCGAGTCACGGGCGGGAACCGTGCCCGGGCTCGGGCTGCTGCCGGTACGGGTCCGCTTCGCCGTCGGGAAGACCCTGGCCCGGCCGTCCGGGAAGGCGTACGGCGAACCCGTCGAGGGGTACGAGATCCACCACGGTGTGGCCGACGTCCGCGACGGCGACGAGCCCTTCCTGGACGGCTGCCGCACCGGCGCGGTCTGGGGCACCCACTGGCACGGCTCCCTGGAGAGCGACGGCTTCCGCCGCGCCTTCCTGCGCCGGGTCGCCGAGGCCGCGGGGCGGCGCTTCGTGCCCGCCCCCGGCACCTCCTTCGCCGCGCTCCGCGAGGAGCAACTGGACCGGCTGGGCGATCTGATCGAGGAACACGCCGACACCGCCGCCCTGCTCCGCCTGATCGAGCAGGGCCCCCCTGCGGGGCTGCCCTTCGTCCCCCCGGGGGCGCCGTGAGCACCCCGTCGACGGCCCGCAGCCGGGCCGTCCGTGACCACCGCCGCAACGAACGTTCGACCCAGGAGGCCGCGTGAGCACCCCTTACCCCTTCACCGCGATCGTCGGGATGGCGGACCTGCGGCTGGCGCTGCTGCTGAACGCGGTCAGCCCGGCGGTGGGCGGTGTGCTGGTGCGCGGCGAGAAGGGCACCGCCAAGTCGACCGCCGTACGGGCGCTGTCAGCGCTGTTGCCGCCCGTGGACGTCGTGCCCGGCTGCCGCTTCGGCTGCGACCCGGCGGCACCGGACCCGGCGTGCCCCGACGGGCCGCACGGGCCGGACGCCGGCGCGGAGAGCCGGCCGGCGCGCATGGTGGAGCTGCCGGTCGGCGCGTCCGAGGACCGCCTCGTCGGCGCCCTGGACATCGAACGGGCCCTGGCGGAGGGCGTGAAGGCCTTCGAGCCGGGGCTGCTGGCCGACGCGCACCGCGGCGTGCTCTACGTGGACGAGGTCAACCTGCTCCACGACCACCTGGTGGACCTGCTGCTGGACGCGGCCGCCATGGGCGCCTCCTACGTCGAACGCGAGGGCGTCTCGGTGCGCCACGCGGCGCGCTTCCTCCTCGTCGGCACGATGAACCCCGAAGAGGGCGAACTGCGGCCGCAGTTGCTCGACCGCTTCGGCCTCACCGTGGAGGTCGCGGCCTCGCGGGACACCGACGAGCGGGTGGAGGTCGTCCGGCGGCGTCTCGCCCACGACGCGGACCCGGCGGGCTTCGCCGCCGTGTGGCAGGGCGAGGAGCGGGGGCTGCGGGAGCGCATCGCGGCGGCACGGGCGCTGCTGCCCTCGGTCTCGCTCGGCGACGGCGCGCTCCGCCAGATCGCCGCGACCTGCGCGGCCTTCGAGGTGGACGGGATGCGCGCGGACATCGTCATGGCGCGCACGGCGACCGCCCTGGCCGCCTGGGCCGGACGCACCGACGTCACCGACGCCGACGTACGGCAGGCCGCGCTGCTGGCGCTGCCGCACCGGCGCCGCCGCAACCCCTTCGACGCGCCGGGCCTCGACGAGGACAAGCTCGACGAGACCCTGGAGGCCAACCGCGGCCAGGACGACGACCCGGACCCGGACCCCGGCCCGGACGGCGGCGGCCCCGACGGCGGCGGCCGTCCGCCGCAGGGTGACGACGGCGCCCCGGACACCGCGCCCGACATCGCCCCGCCCAGGGAGCCGGCGGAGTCCGGACCCCAGGCGCAGGGCGCGGACGCCGCGCCGGGCGGCGGGGAGCGGGCCGCGGTGCCGGCCGCCGAGCCGTTCAAGGCCCGCACCCTGACCGTGCCCGGTCTCGGCGAGGGCGCCGCGGGCCGCCGCTCCCGCGCCCGTACCGCGCACGGCAGGACGACCGGCGCCCGGCGGCCCCGGGGCGCCCTGTCCAAGCTGCACCTGGCCGCCACCGTGCACGCCGCCGCCCCGCACCAGCGGGCCCGCGGGCGCGGCGGCCCGGGCCTGGTGATCCGCCGGGACGACCTGCGCGAGGCGGTCCGGGAGGGCCGCGAGGGCAACCTGGTGCTCTTCGTCGTCGACGCCTCGGGCTCCATGGCCGCCCGGCAGCGCATGAGCGCGGTCAAGGGCGCGGTGCTGTCGCTGCTGCTCGACGCCTACCAGCGGCGCGACAAGGTCGGTCTGATCACCTTCCGCGGCGCGACGGCGGAGCTGGCGCTGCCGCCGACCTCGTCGGTCGACGCGGGCGCGGCCCGTCTGGAGAAGCTGCCCACCGGCGGCCGCACCCCGCTGGCCGCCGGGCTGCTGAAGGCGCACGACGTGCTGCGCGTGGAGCGGCTGCGGGACGCCTCCCGCCGCCCGCTGCTGGTCGTGGTCACCGACGGCCGGGCGACCGGCGGCCCCGAGCCGGTGCGCACGGCCGGGCGCGCGGCGCGGCTGCTGGCGGCCGGGGGCACCGCCTCGGTGGTCGTGGACTGCGAGTCCGGGCCGGTGCGGCTGGGGCTCGCGGGCGAACTCGCACGCGAACTGCACGGCACCGCCGTGACGTTGGACGAGCTGCGCGCCGACAGCGTCGCGGCACTGGTACGGGATGTACGGAGGGTCGCGTAATGCCACAGGGACAGCCGAGCGTCGTGCCGCAGGACGGTCTCACGACCCGTCAGCGCCGCAACCGGCCGCTGGTGATGGTGCACACCGGCACCGGCAAGGGGAAGTCCACCGCCGCCTTCGGGCTGGCACTGCGAGCCTGGAACCAGGGCTGGCCGGTCGGGGTGTTCCAGTTCGTCAAGTCCGCCAAGTGGAAGGTCGGGGAGGAGCGGGCGCTGCGCGTGCTCGGCGCCTCCGGCGAGGGCGGCACCGTCGCCTGGCACAAGATGGGCGAAGGCTGGTCCTGGGTGCAGCGGGACATCGCCGAGAGCGAGGACGCGGCCCGCGAGGGCTGGGAGCAGGTCAAGCGCGACCTGGCCGCCGAGACCTACCGGCTGTACGTGCTGGACGAGTTCGCCTACCCGCTGCACTGGGGCTGGATCGACACCGACGAGGTGGTCTCGGTGCTCCGCGACCGGCCCGGCACCCAACACGTCGTCATCACCGGCCGCAACGCCCCGCAGCCACTGCTGGACTTCGCGGACCTGGTTACCGAGATGGGCAAGGTCAAGCACCCCATGGACGCCGGCCAGAAGGGCCAGAAGGGCATCGAGTGGTAGCCAGGCTCGTCGTCGCGGCCCCCGCCTCGGGCAGCGGCAAGACCACCGTCGCCACGGGGCTGATGGCCGCCTTCGCGGAGGCCGGACTCGCCGTCTCCCCGCACAAGGTGGGTCCCGACTACATCGACCCCGGCTACCACGCCCTGGCCACCGGCCGGCCCGGCCGCAACCTGGACGCGTACATGTGCGGCCCGGAGCGGATCGCGCCGCTGTTCCTGCACGGCGCACGGGGGGCCGACCTGGCCGTCGTGGAGGGCGTGATGGGGCTCTTCGACGGGGCTTCCGGGATGGGCGAACTGGCCTCCACCGCGCATGTGGCGAAGCTGTTGCGGGCGCCGGTGGTGCTGGTGGTGGACGCCTCGTCGCAGTCCCGTTCGGTGGCGGCGCTGGTGCACGGTTTCGCCTCCTGGGACCCGGAGGTACGGGTCGCCGGGGTCATCCTCAACAAGGTCGGCTCCGACCGGCACGAGGAGCTGCTGCGCGACGCCCTGGACGGCGCCGGTGTGCCGGTGCTGGGCGCGCTGCGGCGCGACACGGCGGTCGGCACGCCCTCCCGGCACCTGGGGCTGGTCCCGGTCGCGGAGCGGCGCACGGACGCCGTCGACGCCGTGCGTGCCCTGGCCGCCCGGGTACGGGCGGGCTGCGACCTGGACGCGCTGCTGGCGCTGGCGCGCAGCGCTCCCCCGCTCGCGGAGGAGCCATGGGACCCGCAGACCGCGGTCGGCCCGGCGGCGCCGGGCGCGCGGCCGGTGGTCGCGGTGGCGGGCGGCGCCGCGTTCACCTTCTCGTACGCCGAGCACGTCGAACTCCTCGCCGCGGCGGGGGCGGAGGTCGTCACCTTCGACCCGCTGCGCGACGAGCGGCTGCCGACCGGTGCCGCGGGGCTGGTCCTGGGCGGCGGCTTCCCCGAGATGTACGCCCACGAGCTGTCCGCCAACGAGCCGCTGCGTGAGGCCGTCGCCGCCTTCACCGGGCCCGTGACCGCCGAGTGCGCGGGCCTGCTCTACCTCGGACGGGAACTGGACGGACGTCCCATGTGCGGGGTGCTGGACACCACGGCCCGCATGTCGGACCGGCTCACGCTGGGCTACCGCGAGGCGGTCGCGATCACCGACAACGCGCTGGCGGCCGCCGGGACCCGGGTGCGGGGGCACGAGTTCCACCGCACCGTCGTGGAACCCGCCGCCGGGGCCACACCCGCCTGGGGCCTGGTGCGGCCGGAGCGGCGCGTGGAGGGCTTCGTACAGGGCGGCGTCCACGCCTCGTACCTGCACGTCCACTGGGCCGCCGAACCGTCCCTGGCGCGGCGGTTCGCCGCCTCCGCGGGCGGGGCGGGCACGCCCTCGTGAGCGTCGTCGTCGGCGTCGGGGCGGGCCGTGGCGTGGCGGCGGCCGAAGTGCTCGCGCTCGTACGGTCCGTGCTCGCCGAGGCCGGGGTGCCGGAGGCGTCCGTCACGGCGCTGGCGACCGTCGACGGCAAGGACCGTGAGCCGGGCCTCGTCGCGGCGGCGGAGCGGCTGGGCGTCCCCCTGGTGACGTACGGCGCGCGTACGCTGGCCGCGGTCGACGTGCCGAGCCCTTCGGGCGCGGTGCTGGCCGCGGTCGGCACGCCCTCCGTGGCGGAGGCGGCCGCGCTGGCCGCGGCGCCCGGCGGCGAACTGCTGGTACCGAAGAGGAAGTCCGTCCCCGGGGGCGGAGGTGCGGCGCGGGCGACCGCGGCGGTGGCACGGCGCCCTGGGCACGGCACGCACGGCAGGCACGGCACGACGGAGGAGACGGCACCGTGATCAACCCCTCGCCCGAGGACGTGCTGGAGCGGCGCGTCGACGCCGCGCTGGGCGGCGGCCGCCGTACGCCGCTGGATCGGGCGGCGACCATGGTGCTGCTGGTCGGCGCCGGCTCCCCCGAGCCCGCGGACAACGCCGAAGTGGCCCGTACCGCACGGCTGCTGTGGGAGGGCCGGGGCTATGCGGGCGTGGAGACCGCCTTCCTGACGACCGCCGCACCGGACGTCCCGGCGGGGCTGGAACGCTGCGCACGGCTCGGCGCCCGGCGGATCGTCCTGCTCACCTGCTTCCCCGCCGACGCGGCCCTGGAGGAGCGCGTCGCGCAGCAGGCGGAGGGCTGGGCCGAGGCGCGCCCCGAGGTCGAGGTACGGCACGCACAGCCCACCGACGGCGGGGCCGGGTGGCCGGGTCCCGGCGACGGCGACGGCGACGGCGGCCACGACCTGCGGCACCACGGCGACGCCGAGGTCCGGGACGGCGGCGCGGACCTCACCGACCTGGCCGTCAACGTACGCGCCGGAACACCCCCGCCGTGGCTCAGGGAACGCCTCGCGGCCACCCTCGACGGGCTGGCCGGCTACCCCGACGACCGCACCGCGCACCGCGCGGTCGCCGCCCGGCACGGCCGCCCGGTGGAGGAGGTACTGCTCACGGCGGGCGCCGCGGAGGCGTTCGTCCTGCTGGCCCGCACCACCCGGGCCCGCCACGCGGTGGTCGTGCACCCGCAGTTCACCGAACCCGAGGCGGCCCTGCGGGACGCCGGGCACCACGTCCACCGCGTCGTGCTGCGGGCGGAGGACGGCTTCCGCCTCGACCCGTGGGCGGTGCCCGAAGCGGCCGACCTGGTGGTCGTCGGCAATCCGACCAACCCCACCTCCGTACTGCACCCCGCGGCTGACCTCGCCCGCCTGGCCCGGCCGGGCCGCACCCTCGTCGTCGACGAGGCGTTCATGGACGCCGTGCCCGGCGAGACCGAGAGCCTCGCCGCCCGCCGCGACCTGCCCGGGCTGGTGGTGCTGCGCAGCCTCACCAAGACCTGGGGCCTGGCGGGCCTGCGGGTCGGCTACGTCCTCGGGGACCGCGAGCACGTGGCGGCGCTGCGCCGCGCCCAGCCCCTGTGGGCCGTCTCCGCGCCCGGCCTCACCGCCGCCGAGGTCTGCAGCGCCCCGGAGGCCGTCGAGGAGGCGGCGGAGGCGGCCCGCCGGACCGCCGCCGACCGCGAGTACCTGCTGCGCCGGCTCGGCGAGTTCGACGACGTCGAGGTCGCCGGCCCCGCGCACGGCCCCTTCGTCCTGCTGCGCCTCCCCGAAGCGGCCTCCGTCCGCGAGCGCCTGCGCGACCTCGGCTTCGCCGTCCGCCGCGCCGACACCTTCCCCGGCCTCTCCCCCGACTGGCTCCGCGTCGCCGTCCGCGACCCCGCCACGGCCGACCGCTTCGCGGCCGCCCTGTCGAAGGCCCTGACCGGCTGACCCCGAGTCGCCGCGCCCGCCGTCGCCGAACCGGGGTTCGTCCCCGTTCGGGCGCGCGGGCGGACGCCCCGGCGGGGACGCCCGGCACCTGGAACCGGCCGCGCCGGCTCAGCCCTTGACGCCCAGGGCCTGGACGTCGAGGCCGCCGAGGGCGGGGTGGACGTAGGCGTTGGTCAGGCGGTCGGAGCGGTAGTTGAGGCGGCGGTCGTAGAGGAAGGGCAGCAGCGTGCCGCGGTCCTGGGCGGTGGAGTCGACGGTGCGCCAGAGGTTGTCGGCGGCGTTGCGGTTGGTCTCGGAATCGGCTTCGTCCATCAGGGAGTTGATCTCGCGGTCGTCGAGCCCCGCGTAGTTGCTGGGGCTGTGCGGCAGCAGCAGCGGGCGCAGGAAACCGGCCGGGGAGGGCCAGTCGGACTGCCAGGTCGTCATGACGATGCCCCAGCCCTTGTCCTTGATCTGCTGCTGGTCGGCGAGGGCGGCGTAGAAGTCGGCGGCGTCGGGGGTCTGCACGCTCGCCTTGATGCCCACCTTGGCGAGCTGGCCGACCAGCGACTGCGCGGCCTTGCGGGCGGCCGGGTCGCTGCCGGAGACCGCGACGACCGTGCTGAACCCCTTGGCGTGGCCGCATTCGCCGAGGAAGCGCCGGGCCTGTTCGGGATAGGAGCCGCCGCTCACGGTGCCGTAGGTGTCGAGGTGCCGGTCGTGGCCGCCCGTGGTGGGCGGGAGCATGCCGCCGGCGACGTCGCCGGCGTCCTGGCCGCCCATGGCGTCGCGCAGCAGGCTGCGGTCGGTGGCGTACTGGACGGCCCACCGGCAGCGGTAGTCGTCGAGGGGCGCGACGGCGGTCTGCAGGGAGAAGTAGCGCACGGCGCCGGTCTGCACGAGGTCGGCGCGGGACTTGAGCGAGTCGTCGGCGAGGATGCGGGTGCGGGTGGCCTGCTGGACGCCGGCCTGGGCGAGGTCGAGGTCGGCGGTGCCGTTCATCAGGGCGGTGTCCACCGCGGCCGCGTCCGCGGCGATGGTGAGGTCCACCTCGTCGGGCAGGGCGGTGCGTATCGCGTCGGTGGCCGGGTCCCATTCGGCGTTGCGCACCAGGCGCAGCCCTTCGGCGGCGTCGTAGGAGGCGATGCGGTAGGGGCCGCTGGCGACCGGCTGGTCCTGGTAGCGCTCCTTGGTGTCCTTCGCCTTCGGGACCGGTGAGGACATGGGCAGCGCCAGGACGTGGGGGAAGTCCGCGAAGGGCGCGTCGAGGTGGAAGACGATCGTGCGGGCGTCGGGGGTCTCGACGCTCTTCAGGCCGAGCCCGTCGGGGTCGCTGTCCTTGTAGGGGCCGGGGTAGTCCTGCCCCTGGTCGAGCAGGTCGCGCAGATGGGTGGGGCCGCCGGGGTAGAGGTCCCTGGCGAAGGTGCGCTCGATGCCGTACTTGACGTCCCGGGAGGTGATCGGCGTGCCGTCCTCGAAGGTGACGCCCTCCTTGAGGGTGTACGTGTAGGTGCGTCCGCCGTCGGAGATCTTGCCGGTGCTGGTGGCGAGGTCGGGTGCGAGGCGAGTGCCGGCGGCGCCGGGCTGCGGGGCGAAGTCGACGAGTTTGCGCAGGTAGAGGCGGCCCAGGTTCCACACGATCGGGGAGTAGGTGCGGGCCGGGTCGAGGGAGTCGGGGGTGTAGGCGGAGATGAGCCTGAGGGTGCCGCCCTTGGCGGTGGACGGGCCGACGGCGCCGGTGAGGGCGCCGTTGTAGCCGCCGGTCGGCCTGCGGGCGGCGATCAGGTCCTGGGCGGTGGGGGTGGTCGGCTTCGCCGGGTCGTCGCCGAAGGGGTCCACCAGGACCGTCACGGTGACCAGGAGGGCCACGACGGCCGCGGTCACGACGGAGACCACGCCCCAACGCCGCCGCCGGGGCGCCGGGACCGGGGTGTCCCAGGCGGGCCGGGTGGGGTAGGACGGCGGGCCGAACGAGGGCGGGTTGTACGCCGGGTGGGGCAGGGTGGGCGGCCGTGTGGGCGGCGGGGGAAGGGCGGGCGGGCCCGTGGGCGGGGTCCGCGAGGCCAGCCAGCCGCTGAGGGCGCTCCGCATCTCCGCGGCTCCGCGGGGGCGCAGCGCCGGGTTCTTCGACAGGGCGGACAGCACGATCGAGTCGAGTTCGGGCGGCACTAGGGGGTTGCGCGCGGAGGGCGGCACCGGTGTCTGGTGGACGTGTGCGTACATCACCGACAGCGGGGTGGCCCCGGCGAAGGGGACGGTGCCGGTGAGGAGTTCGGTGAGCATGCAGGCGACCGCGTACACGTCGCTGCGGGCGTCGACCGCGTCACCCGCGCACTGCTCGGGGGCCATGTAGCCGGGGGTGCCGATGGCGGAGCCGGTACCGGTGATGCGGGACAGTGAGTGGACGACCCGGGCGATGCCGAAGTCCGCGACCTTGACCGCGCCGCCGGTGGTGATCAGGACGTTGGAGGGCTTCACGTCGCGGTGGACGAGGCCGCGGGCATGGGCGTGGGCGAGTGCGTCCAGGATCTCGCAGGTGGTGCGGACGGCCCGTTCGATCTCCATCGGGGCCTGCTCGCGGGCGAGTTCGGCGAGGGTGCGGCCCTCGATGTGCTCCATCACCAGGTACGGCACGACCGCGTCGTCGGTCGTCACCTCGTCCTGGTCGTGGACGGTGACGATGCCGGGGTGGTTGAGTCCCGCCGCGGCCCGCGCCTCGCGGGCGAAGCGGCGCCGCGCCTCGGGGTCTCGGGCGAGCTCCGGCAGGAGCGTCTTGACGGCCACGGTCCGGCCGAGCCGGGTGTCGTAGGCGAGATGGACCCGGGCCATGCCGCCGGAGCCGAGCAGCGCCCGCAACTCGTACCGTCCCCCGAACATGCGACCCCCCGGCCCCGTCCGCGACGGGCGCGCGGACACTCCCCAACAGGGTAGTGGAAAGTACCCTTTTCAGACGCCCGTGCGCAGGCGGGAGGGGCGCGGAACGGTGCCGGAGAACGCGTGGAGGGCGGCTCCGGACACTCCGCCGCCCTCCACGTCCCCCCTCACCCCTGGTCCGCCCCCGGGGTCACCCGGGCTCGTCAGTCCCGGGCGCTCTCGGCCGCCGGCTTGCGGCGGGTCTTGCGGATCACGAGGAATCCGGCGGCGAACAGCAGCACCGAACCGCCCGCGAGGTACGGGGTCATGGAGCTGCTGCCGGTCTCGGCGAGGTCACCGGTGGCCGCGGGCGCGGCCTGCGGGGACTGGTCGGCGCGCGCGGACTCCGAGGGCGCGGCCGACTGCGAGGGCTCCGCGGACTGCGAGGGCTGCTCCGACTCGCCGCCGGTCTGCGGCTCCTCGCCGCTGCCGGAGTCGTCGCCGCCGCTGCCGCCGTTGTTGCCGGAGTCGTCGCCGCCATCGTGGTGGCCCCCGCCACCGCCGTGCCCGCCGCGGCGGGGCGTCTCGCAGGTGGCGCCGGCGAGGGTGACGGTGCCGCTCACCTCGGCGACGCCGAGCTTGAGCGGGTTCACCTCCACCGACAGCTCCAGTGCGGTGGCGGCGGCGCTGCGCGAGGTGACGGTCTTCTTGGCGAGGTCGAGGCGGACCTCGCCCACGCCCGGCACCTTCACCAGGGTCGTGCCGCCGGCCGAGACGGCGACGCGCTTGCCGAGCACCACGACGTGGCCGGGCATCTCGACCTCGGCGACCGGCTTCCGGCCGGCCACGCACGTGGCGCGCGCGGAGATCAGATCGGCCTTGATGAGCCCGAGGAGCGGCAGTCCGGGCAGGTTGACGCGCGCCTTGACGAGCTTGGCGTAGCCTTCCGCCTTCCGGCGGTCGGCGGTGGCCCGGGCGGTGGCGACGTCGGCGCGCAGGACGCTGAACGGCTTGCCGCGGTCGACCCCGTCGAGGGTGGCGGTGAGCGCGGTCTCGTCGGCGCTCGCCGGTGCGTGGACCTCGTTGAGCGTCAGGTTCAGCGGTACGTCGACGGACTTGCGGAGCAGCGAGACATCCAGGCCGGTCCGCAGGACGACCGCCCCGGCCTTGCCGGACGAGCCGTGGGTCCCCCCGGTCGCGGCGGCCGGGGTCGCGGGCCCCAGCGCGAGGGCGCCCGCCGCCAGCGCGACGGCGGCCCCCAGCGCGGCGGCGGGACGGCGCGCGGGCATGCTGAAGGGAGAGCTGGACAAAGTGGAAAACCCCCAAATGGTCATGGAGTCGCCACAGCGCCGCTGAAGGGGACAGCGCGCTCGCCGGGCGACCTCGACCCCGTAATGATTTACGTACGGAGAGTGAACCGGCACCCGCCTGGGCCCGGTTCACTCCAAAGGGTGGTTTTCGCCTCCGTATTCGAAACCTGCGGCACACGCGTTCCCGCGCGTCACACCTGCGATCGTGCGTATTCGAGCAGCTTGGCGAAGTCGAGCGCGCCGGGGTCCCCGTGGGAGTTGTGGCACAGCAGCCCGCGCGCCACGTACGTACGCGTCGAGGTCGACAGCGAGGCGATCGGCTGCTCCCCCAGGTGCTCGACCGCGAGCACCTCCGCCTCTCCGGTGACGTCGGCGACCGCGGCGCCCTCCCAGGCGTCCGCGGGGATGCCGTGCCCCTCGGCGAGGACGGCGATCCGGTGCTTGAACGGGGTGAGTTCACGACTGGTCACCCACGCGTCGCCGTGCGGCTGCCGTACGAGCCACGGATGGTCGGCCGTCGCGACGACCTCGCCCCGCGCCGTCGTCACCCGGCAGGCGTCCTTGCGCGCCGGGTCGTTGCGGGTCACCACCCCGCGGCGGAGCCGGCGCCGGCCCTGACCGCCCGCCGCGTCCGCGGCACCCCCGGCGTCTTCCTCGTCGAAGCACGCGATCTCGTCCCCGACGGCCAGTTCGGCCGCCCGGGCCCAGCTCAGGTCGGCGCGGAGCACCGGGGTGTCCGGGTGCACGCAGTTCTCCGGCACGTGCTGGTGGCCGCAGACCCCGCGGAAGGCGTTCCACTCCCGTCCGGTCATCCGCTGGCCGCCCGCGTTCCCGTACGAGCGGGGGTAGGGCAGCCAGAGCTTCGGGCCCTTCAGCGGCACGCCGTGGTGCGTGTGCATCCAGGCGAGGAATTCGGCGAGTTCGCGCAGCGCCCACTGCGGGGCCTTGGGCCAGTAGATGTGCCGGTTGGCGGCTCCCCAGTCCTCGTGCCGATCGGGGTCGCAGGTGCCCACCAGCTCCACCTGGCACACGTTGAGGGTGTTGGTCTCCACCCCGCCGGGCCGGTTGACCAGGGCGCGCGAGGAGATGTCGATGTCGAAGTGCTGGTACCAGACCAGCTTCTCGTCCTCGAAGTCCGGCTTCGCCGTGAGGTTGGGCGCGCTGCTCCCGCTCCCGTATGTCGGCACGCTGCGGCCCTCGGTGGTGTGCAGCACGAGGGCGTTGACCTCCATCGCGTCGCCGCCGTAGTCGTCCTGGTACCAGTACCTGCGCGATGCCCCCGGGTACTTCTGCGGTCCCTGCCTGGTCATGGTGCTCCCCGTCCCGTTGCGGTGTCGGCCGGCTGGACCGATCGCAGCACGACGGAAAGGGATGGATCGACTGTTCCCGTACAGGATCACCCGAATTGGGGTGATGGGATCATTCGGGGCTCAGAACCAGAAGCACTTCACTACTGTGTGCCCCTCGGCGGCAGCGCGGGCGTAGAAGGTCCGCAGCCCCTCGTGCCGTGGCCGGACGACCGCGTCACGCACCCGCGCTTCGTCCCATCCCCGGAAGCCGGCCATGACCGGCTTCCCGCCCGACGCCCACAGCGCGTCGAAGGGCACCTCGTCGAGGAACCTCGCGGCCTCCCGGACCTCTCCGGGATCGAGCACGAGCATCGGGGGGTCGATGTCCCGCGGGTCCTCGATCACGATGCCGCCCGCGACGGGGAGGGCGCCGGGGCCGTCGGCGCCGCCCGGCGCCGCGGGCTCGCTCGTGCAGAGCCGGTCGAGGAGTTCGAAGTCCTTCTCGATGCTCCAGGCGATCCCCGCCTCGGCCTCACCCCACCACGCGACCGCGCAGCACGATGCGCCGGGGCGCGGCCAGGACGCGGACGTCGGCGCGCGGGTCCTCGGGATAGACGACCAGGTCGGCGGAGGCCCCCTCGGTGAGGCCGTCGCGGCCGAGCCACTCGCGGGCGGACCAGGTGGCGGCGGAGAGCGCGTCGAGCGCGGGCAGGCCGGCGGTGACGAGCTCGGCGACCTCGCCGGCCACGAGCCCGTGGGCGAGGGAGCCGCCGGCGTCCGTGCCGGTGAAGATCCGGATGCCGGCGTCGTGGGCGGCGCGGACGGTGTCGTAGCGGCGGGCGTGCAGCCGGCGCATGTGGTCGGCCCAGCGCGGGAACTTCGCCTGGCCGCCGTCCGCGAGGTCCGGGAAGGTCGCGATGTTGACCAGGGTGGGGACGATGGCCACCCCGTGCTCGGCGAAGAGCGGGATGGTGTCCTCGGTGAGCCCGGTCGCGTGCTCGACGCAGTCGATGCCCGCCTCGACCAGGTCCCGCAGGGAGTCCTCGGCGAAGCAGTGGGCGGTGACGCGGGCGCCCTCCTCGTGGGCGGCGGCGATGGCGGCCTCCACGGCCCCGCGCGGCCAGCAGGCGGACAGGTCGCCGGTGTCGCGGTCGATCCAGTCGCCGACCAGCTTGACCCAGCCGTCGCCGCGCCGGGCCTCCCGGCGGACGTGGGCGACCAGGTCCTCGGGCTCGATCTCCCAGGCGTAGTTGCGGATGTAGCGGCGGGTGCGGGCGATGTGCCGGCCGGCCCGGATGATCCGCGGCAGGTCCTCGCGGTCGTCGATCCAGCGGGTGTCCGAGGGGGAACCGGCGTCGCGCAGCAGCAAGGTGCCCGCGTCGCGGTCGGTGAGCGCCTGCTTCTCGGAGGTGTCCGGGTCGACGGGGCCGTGGTGGTCCAGGCCGACGTGGCAGTGGGCGTCGACCAGGCCCGGCAGGGCCCAGCCCTCGACGGTGGTGACGTCGCGCAGACCGGCGGGGCGCTCGTAGGTGACGCGCCCGCCGACCACCCAGAGCTCGTCCCGTACGTCCTGCGGCCCGGCCAGGATGCGGCCCTTGACGTGCAGTGCCTGCGGCGCCTCGCGATCAGCCATGTCTGCACTCTACGAGCCGCCGGATACCCTCGGGCCCTACACCCCCCGACGAAGGAAGCAGCGCCGCCGTGTCCCACCCCCTGCTCGACCTGCCCCCGCTGACCGCCGAGCGCTTCGCCGCGATCGAGCGGAGAGTCGCCGCGCTGCTGCACACGGAGCAGGACGTCGTGATCACTCAGGGCGAGGCCCTGCTGCCGCTGGAGGGCTGCATCCGCGGTGGCGCGCGGCCGGGTTCGACGGCGCTGAACGTGGTGACCGGTCCGTACGGCCAGACCTTCGGCAACTGGCTGCGGGACGCGGGCGCCACCGTGGTCGACCTGGAGGTGCCCTTCCACGCCGCCGTGGACGCGCGGGACGTCGCGCGGGCGCTGTCCGACCACCCGGAGATCGACTTCGTGTCGCTGGTGCACGCGGAGGCGGCCACCGGCAACACCAATCCGGTGGCGGAGATCGGCGAGGTGGTCCGGGCGCACGGCGCGCTGTTCATGGTCGACGCGGTCGCGTCGGTGGCGGCCGAACCGCTGCTGGTCGACGCGTGGGGCGTGGACCTGTGCGTGATCGGCGCCCAGAAGGCGATGGGCGGGCCCGCCGGGGTGTCGGCGGTGTCGGTGAGCGAGCGCGCTTGGCGGCGCCTGGCGGACAACCCCGCGGCGCCGCGCCGTTCTTACCTGTCGCTGCTGGACTGGAAGGAGCGCTGGATCGACGCCGGGCGCAAGGCGCTGCCGCACGCGCCCGCGCAGCTGGAGATGCTGGCGCTGGAGGCATGCCTGGAGCGGATCGAGGAGGCCGGGCTCGACGCGGTGGTCGCCCGGCACCGGGCCGCCGCGGCGGCGACCCGGGCCGGCGCGGCGGCGCTGGCCGCGGCCGTCGAGCCGTACGTGTACCGGGACGCGGACGCCGCGCCGGTCGCCACGACGCTGCGCACCCTGGACGGCGTCGCCGCCGACGGGCTGGTCGCCCGTGCCCTGGCGCTGGAGCCGGGACTCCCGCTGGTCGCCGGCGGCGGGGCGCTGGCCAAGGAGATGATCCGGGTCAACCACTACGGCCGGGACGCCGACCCGGCCGTGGTCGTCCGTACGCTGCGCGCACTGGCCGGCGCTCTGGAGGCCGACCCCGGGCCGGCCGTGGCGGCGGCGGAGGCCGCCCGGCGGGTCTGACGCACCGCATCCCCAGGGGCCGCCCGAGCCGTCGCGAACGGCTCGGGC
>NZ_JBHYMQ010000036.1:0-76296 GCF_042742985.1 Streptomyces sp. NPDC058864
GCTGCTCAACTCGCTGACCGCCGCCCAGCGCGCGTCCCTGGCCGCCGCGGAGAGCCGCGCCAACCGCTCCAACGAGCGCGTGGACCTGGGCAACGTCCCGCCCGCCTCCTCGCTGGCCGCCGCGGCCCTCTCCGCCGCCAAGACCAAGCTGGGTTCGCCGTACGTCTACGGCGCCACCGGCCCGAGCTCCTTCGACTGCTCCGGCCTCACCTCCTGGGCCTACGCGCAGGCCGGCGCCGGCATACCGCGCACCTCCCAGTCCCAGGCCAACGCGGGCACGCGCCTGTCGATGAGCCAGCTGGCGCCCGGCGACCTCGTGATCTTCTACGGCGACCAGCACCACGTGGGTCTCTACGCGGGCAACGGCATGGTCCTGCACGCGCCGCGCACCGGCACCGTCGTGCGCTACGAGTCCATCAACAACATGCCGTTCCAGTTCGGCGTCCGCATCTGAGAACCGGCGGAAGCACCGGAGCCCGTTGAACCTATCGGGTGATCTCGTACGGTGACGGCCGGGCGGTGACCTGCGCAAGCGGGGCGCGGTCCGGCCGCCCGGCGGTACCCGGTCTTTGAACTCCCGGTGTCCGGCTGACTACTGTCAGCCGACGTGCCATCCCATCGACGCATCCCGCAGCCCGGCCGGGCCCCGCGTACCTCAAGGGCCACGGTCCTGACGGCGGCGGCCACCGCCGCCGCCGCGATGGCCGGTGCGGCCACCACCGCGCAGACGGCCGCCGCCGACCCGGCGGACACCTCCGTCGACGTCGCGGCGCGCATCGACCACCTCTACACCCAGGCCGAGCGGGCCACCGAGCAGTTCAACGCCGCCCGCGAGAACACCCAGCGGCTGCGGCGCGAGGTCGAGGTGCTCCAGGACCGGGCCGCGCGCGGCCAGGAGCGGGTCAACCGGCTCCGTGACGACCTCGGCACGCTCGCCGGGGCCCAGTACCGCGGCGGGGGAGTCGACCCCACCCTCGCCCTGCTGCTCTCGCCCGACCCCGCGACCTACCTCGACCGGGCGGCCACCCTCGACCGGATCAGCAGCCGCGGCGACGCCCGCCTCGGCGAACTCCGCTCCGCCCAGCGCTTCCTGGACCAGGAACGTGCCCGAGCCACCGACCGGCTCGGCGAGCTCGAGCGGGCCCGCACCAGCCTCACCGCCCGCAAGAAGGCCGTGCAGCGCAAGCTGATGGCGGCCGCGCGCCTGGTCAACTCCCTCTCCCCGGAGGAACGGACCCGGCTCGCCCGCCGTCTGGAGGCCCGTGCCTCCCGTTCCGGCCGCACCGTCGACATCCCCGACCTCGGCCCGCTGTCCCTGCGCGCCGCGACGGCCGTCGCCGCCGCTCGCTCCGCCGTCGGCGCCCCCTACGTATGGGGTGCCACCGGCCCCGGCTCCTTCGACTGCTCCGGGCTGATGGTCTGGGCGTACCGCCAGGCCGGCGTGGGCCTGCCCCGCACCTCGCAGGCCCAGCTGAACGCCGGACGGCACGTGCCGCTCGGCCAGGCGCGCCCCGGCGACCTGGTCATCTACCGCGGCGACGCCAGCCACGTCGCCATGTACGTCGGCGACGGTCAGGTCATCCACGCCCCCTACCCCGGTGCCCGGGTCCGCTACGACCCCGTCGCCATGCTGCCGATCTCCGCGGTGACCCGGCCCACGTGACCGTCGCCGCCGGGACCGTACGATCGGCGGCGTGGCACTCTTCCGCTCGCCGACCCGCGCCGTGGCCGCCGCGCTGTGCAGCGCGGCGGTGCTCCTCGCGGGCTGCGGGCCCTCGGGCGGCGGGGAGGCGGAGCACGCGCGCCCCGGGGACCCGGTCGTCCGGCAGTTGCTGGACCGGCGGGCCGACGCGGTCCTGGACCACGACGAGAAGGCGTACCTGGCCGACGTGACGCCCGCCCGGCACGCCGCCGAGCGCCAGGTCTTCCGCAACCTGCAGCAGCTCCCGCTCGCCTCCTGGTCGTACCGGCTGGTCTCCACGGAGGGCGCCGACCCGGTGACCGCGCGCGTCCAGTTGCGCTACCGCCTCAAGGGCTACGACAGCGCCCAGGTCACCACCGACGAGTCCCTGCTGCTGCGCACCGACGGCGGTGGACGCTGGCGGGTGGCCGGCGACGGCGATCCCGGGAGCCTGCTGTGGGAGCAGGGCGCGCTGCACGTCGTCCGCGGCAGCCACAGCCTCGTCCTCGGCACCGGAGACCGGGCGGAGCTGACCGGGTACGCCACCGACGCGGACCGTGCCGTCCCGCAGGTGCGGCGGGCCTGGGGCGGGCAGGGCTGGACCGGGCGGGTGGTGCTGGAGGTGCCCTCCTCCCTGCGGCACATGGGGCAGCTGCTGGACGCCCCCGCGGAGACGTACGCGGGCGTCGCGGCCGTCACCACCGGCGAGGCCGGCGGCAACGGCACCGCCCCCGCCGGACGCGTCATCGTCAACCCCGAGGCCTTCGCCGGGCTGTCGGCCTTCGGCCGCCAGGTCGTGCTCACCCACGAGACCACCCACGTCGCCACGCGCGCCGCGACCACCTCCCGCACCCCGATGTGGCTCTCCGAGGGCTTCGCCGACTGGGTCGCCTACCGGGACTCCGGGCGTGCGGCCGGGAGCCTGGCACCCGAGCTGCGCCAGGACGTCACGGCCTCGGGCCCGCCCGGACACCTCCCCGCGGACGGCGACTTCGCGCCCGGCGCGCCCGCGCAGGCCCAGGCGTACGAGGGTGCCTGGCTGGCCTGCCGGCTCATCGCCGACACCTGGGGCGCCGACCGGCTGGTCGCGCTGTACCGTTCCGGTGCGGATCTGCGCGGCACGCTCGGCATCGACGAGGACGACCTCACCGAGCGCTGGCGCGCCTACGTCGAGGGGGAGTTGGGATGAGCGGCACGGACGGGGACTTCACGCCGGAGGAGACCGCCCGCGGCAGGGCGCTGCGCCGCGAGCAGCTGCCCCACGTGCTCGGCGGCCGCCTCGCCGGGCTCGCGTTGCTGCTCGTGCTGGGGCTGAGTCCCGCGGGCGCCGCCCTCACCGGTCTGTTCGGCGACGACCGGGCCCTTCGCGTCCTGGCCGGCGGCCTCCTGCTGGTGCTGCTCCAGCAGGCCGTCACCCTGCCGTTCTCCGCCCGGGTCCGCGTCGTCCGGCGCCGCTACGGGCTCGTCACTCAGGGCTGGGGCGGCTGGGCCGTCGACGTCCTGCGCGGGCTGCTGGTCTCCGTGCCGCTCGCGCTGGCCGCGCTGTACGGCTACTACGGACTCGGCTGGGCCTGGGCGGCCCTGGGCGCCGTCTGCGCGGCCGTCGTGCTGTCCTGGCTCGCCCCGGTGGTCCTGGAGCCGCTCTTCAACCGCTTCCGGCCGATGGAGGACGGGCCCCTGCGCGATGCCCTGCTGGCGCTGGCCGAGCGGGACCGGATCCCCGTGCGGGCGGTGCTCGTCGCCGACGCGTCCCGGCGGACGACCGCGCTCAACGCGTACGTCTCCGGCTTCGGGCGCACCCGGCGGATCGTCGCCTACGACACGCTGCTCGGCACGGCCCCGGCGGCGGAGGTCGAACTCGTCGTCGCCCATGAACTCGGGCACGTCAAGCACCGTGACGTGCTGCGCGGAACTCTGCTCGGCGCCGTCGGCGCGGGAGCGGGGGTGTGCCTGCTCTCCGCGGTCATGGCCGGCTCCTCCTACGGCACCGGCGACCCGCGCGGGCTGTTCCTGCTCGCCGCGGTGGCCGCGGTGCTGTCGGCGTGCGCCGGACCGCTCGGCTGCGCGGTGAGCCGGCGCGTCGAACGGCGGGCGGACACGCACGCGCTGGAACTCACCGGGGACGCCGAGCGGTTCATCGCCATGCAGCGCAGGCTCACCGTCACCAACGTCTCCGACCCCGACCCCCCGCGCCTCCTGCACACCCTCTTCGGCACGCACCCCACCCCCGTCCAGCGCATCGCCGCCGCCCGCGCGTTCGCCGTCGCGGGCCAGGGCGCGGGCCAGGTGTACTGACCCGCAGCGTTGTTGCCGCGGGGCACGGGCGGGTGGCCGCCGGACGCGGTGTGACAGCGGTGCTGGGTGTGGAGGCAGTCCGTCAGGGCTTCGGTGCGTTCGACCTCGCCGGCCCCGCAGACAGGGGAAGCACTCGCGGTGCGGCCAGGAGCCGTCGGCCAGGGGCCGCCCGACGCGGTCGGCAGCGGCGGCACCGAAGAACGCCGCGGCGCGTGCCGCCCCCTGCGACGGCGCCGCGGCCGGGTGTCCCGGCGGCGCGCGCTCGCGGGACCGTTCGCCTCCGGACGCCGGGCCGTCCGGCGTGTGGGCTGCCTTCGTGTGCCGTCGGTGAGGTCCGGGCGGCCGGGGTGTGGGCCGATTCCGGAGGTACGGCTTCCCGGCTGCCCGGCCCCGTGGGCCTTCCGGGCCGGGCGCACGCACGGCTCGGACCAGCCGTCCGGTGCGCACCGGCCGTACGCGCTCGCGGGACCGTTCGCCTCCGGACGCCGGGCCGCAGGCGTGCGGCCCGCACCCGGAGGCAGCGCTTCCCGGCTGCCCAGGGCCGTGGGCCGGGGGCGTGGGCACCCGTCCCCCCACCCGGCCCCGTAGGGCCCCGCGTCAGGCGGTGAGGTCCGCCAGGGCCTCCGTGAGCCATTCGCGCTCCGCGCGACCCGTGGCGCGGGCGATACGCAGCATGCCCTGGCGGAAGGGGTCGGCCGTGTCCTCCGCGCGTACGGGTCTGCCGCGGTCGTAGAAGAAGCTGGCCGGGGTCTCCAGGAACTCCAGCCGGCGCCGCAGCACCGCGGCCTGGGCCGTGGTGTCGGGGAGGTGCCGCAGGAAGGCCAGCACGGCGAAGAAGCGGGTGGCGTCGGTGATCTCGATCGGCTTGGGGTCGCGGAGCCGGGAGAGCAGCCGCGTGCGTCCGGCGTCGGTGAGCGAGAGCACGCGGCGCGGTGCGGCGCCGACGCCGGGCTCGGTGTGCTGGCTGACCAGTCCGGCCGTGGCGAGGCGGTTGATGGCCGGGTAGAGCGCGCCGTCGCTTACCGGGCGGACATGACCGTTGAGTGCGGCGATGCGCTCCTTGAGCTCGTAGCCGTGCAGGGATTCCTCGTACAGGAAGCCCAGGATCGTGAGCTCCAGCACCGTTCGCCACCTTTCCCGATCATGCGTTCGGACTTGTCCGTCCGGGCCCATGATGATACCTCTAACCGAGCTACCTCGAATCGAGGTATCGCATTAGGGGGGGGGAGACCCATGACGCACCGCGCCCGACTGGCCGCGCTGGCCGGCCCGGTCTACCTGGAACTGCTCGCCGGCGTCGTCGCCGGGATCATCGACGTGCTGTGGGTGGCCCGGCTCGGCGGCGGGGGAGCGGCCGTCGCGGCCGTCGCGGTGGCCACGAACACCGAGAACGTGCTCCTCGGGATCGTGCTGATGGCCGCGCAGGGGACGACGGTGCTGGTCTCCCGGGCCGCCGGGGCGCGGGACCCGGCGGCGGTCAGGGCGGCGGTGCGCGGCGGCTGGGGGCTGTGCGCGCTGCTGATCCCGCTCGTGGCCGTGGGCGGGTTCGTGTGCCGGGAGCCGCTGGCGGCCCTGCTGCTCGGTGGGCACGGCGACCCGGCGGCGGTCCGCCTCGCGGCGGAGTACTTCGCGGTGTCGCTCCCCGGCACGGCGGTGTTCTACGCCCAGAACACCCTGGACGGCGTCTTCAAGGGCGCCGGCGACACCCGTACCCCGATGCGGCTCGCCCTGCTGGCGGGTGGGTTGATCCTGCTCCTCGACCCGTTCCTGATCCATGACCTCGGGGTGCGGGGTGCGGCCGTGGCCACCGTCGCGGGCCGGGCCGCCGCCCTGGCGGCCGGGCTGGCGCTGCTGCGCCGCAACCCCCTGGTGCGGCGGGCCGCGAGCGTCCCGCCCGCGGAACCGGTGGCGGCCGCGGTGCGCCGTACCGCCGTGACGGGGGCGCCGATGGCCGCGGACTTCCTGGTGCGGATGGCCGGCACGCTGACCCTGGTGGCGATCGTGGCCCGGCTGGGCGTCGCCCAGGTCGCGGCGTACGGGATCGCGACCAAGGCGGTGTACGTGGCGACGATGGGCTTCTACGCCGTGCGCCAGGCGGCCTCCATCCACACCGCGCACCACCTCGGCGCGGGCCGCGACGAACGGCGCGCGATCGGCCGCCAGGCCCTGCTCCTCGGCGCCGGACTCGGCCTCGCCGCGGCGGTCGTGCTGCTGCCCGCCGCGCCGTGGGTCATGGCCGCCTTCGGTGCGGAGCCCGGGGTGGCGGCGGCCGGGACGGCGTTCCTGCGCACCCTGGGGCCGTACCTGGTGCTGCTGGCGTGCTTCATCGCCCTGGGCGGCGTCTTCCAGGGCGGCGGCGGGGCGGCACTGCTGGTCCGGGTGACCCTGGTGGGCACGGCGGTGCAGCTGCCGCTGGCCTACGTGCTGGCCGTCCCGGCCGGACTGGGCCTCGTGGGCGTGGGCGGCGCGCTGGCCGCGGCCGCGGGGCTGCAGTGCCTGGCCGTGACGACGGCCTTCACCAGGTCAGCAGCTTCTCGGCGTCCTCGTCGTGCTCCGGCTGACGCGTCGCGGTTGCCTTGCGCGGCTTCTCCGGCAGGCGGGCAGAGGCCACCCACAACCGGCGGCAGGCGATGACCGAGGCGGCGACCAGCAGCCCGTTGCGGAGCAGCAGCAGTGTGATGCCGAAGTTCGTGCTGCCGACGACGTCGCCGAAGCGCACCGGGAACTCGTACAGGGTGAGCACCGTCGCCGCCAGCACCAGCGCCGCGGGCAGCGCCATCACACTGGCCCGCAGCGTGAGGCAGACGGCCGCCAGGCCGATCAGCCAGATCATGTACTGGGGGCTGATCACCCGGCTGGTCGTGGTGAACAGCAGGACCGCGGTGAACGCCGCGTCGAACGGCGTCTGCGGGCCGTACGTCCGCGCCCTCAGCCGCCACAGCAGCAGCCAGGCGAAGGCGGCGATGGTCAGCCCGAGCGCGATGTTGCTCACCAGGCCCACATGGGGCCCGAGGAACTCCATGGAGCCGTAGTTGAGCTGCACCTGCCCCTGCCAGCCGTGGTGCCGGGCGATGTGGAAGACCAGGGCGCCCAGGGACTCCACCTCGGTGCCCCGCTCGCCCTGGAAGCGCAGGAAGGCGAAGGCCCCCGGCATCCACAGCCAGAAGCCCAGGGCGAGGACGCCCGCCCCTGCCACGGCCGCGGTCCAGATGCGGCGGTCGCGCACCCCGGTGAGCAGCAGCACCGGCCAGACCTTGAGCATCGCGCCGAACGCGATCAGCGCGCCCGCGACCCTGGGACGGCGGACCGTCGCCAGCAGCGCGGCCATGGCGACGGCGGTGACCATCACGTCGTAGCGGGCGTACGCGGTGGGCCCCAGCAGCGGCACGCCGACCACCCACACCCAGGCGCCGGCCGCCCGCCGCCCCTCGCCGCGCGAACCGCGCAGCAGCAGCGCGAAGGCGACCAGGTCGGCGGCGCAGGCGAGCCAGAAGAAGGCGGTCGCGTACTCGAGGAACGGCAGCACCGCGGGGGAGAGCACCGCGAGCGCGGCGGCGGGCGGGTACTGCCAGGTGACGTCGTGGTGGGGGAAGGTGCCGGACCGCAGGACCTCGTACCAGCCGTGGTAGATCACCGAGACGTCGGTGGTCACGTCCAGCGGGGACAGGCTGAGCACCTTGAAGACGTAGAGCAGCAGCAGGACCCTGGTGGCCACCCAGGCGAGGACCGGCCCGACCGGGAGCCGCTTGCCGCTGTCGCCTGCCATGTCCACCTCGTCGAATCGGTTCTGCTGTGATGATGCACGATGCCGGTCTCAGCCGTGGACAGGCGTGTGGAGCTTAGACGCGCGGGGGGCCGCGGTCGGTTGCCGCGGACCGCACCGGATACCCTCGGCGACGTATGGACAAGACCCTGATCGTCACCAACGACTTCCCGCCACGTCCCGGTGGCATCCAGGCGTTCGTGCACAGCATGGCGCTGCGCCTCGATCCCGGCCGGGTGGTGGTGTACGCGTCGACCTGGCGGGACGGCTCCGAGGTCGCCGCGTTCGACGCCGAGCAGCCCTTCCCGGTCGTACGTGATCGTACGACGATGTT
Organism: Streptomyces sp. NPDC058864; assembly: GCF_042742985.1. Taxonomy (NCBI): domain Bacteria; kingdom Bacillati; phylum Actinomycetota; class Actinomycetes; order Kitasatosporales; family Streptomycetaceae; genus Streptomyces; species Streptomyces sp. NPDC058864. The sequence goes on from NZ_JBHYMQ010000036.1 coordinate 8,074, forward strand.
GCTGCCGACCCCGAGGGTGACCCGGCGGGCAGCCGCGCTGCTGCGCGAACACGGCTGCACGTCGGTGTGGTTCGGGGCGGCGGCCCCGCTCGGGCTGATGGCGCCCGCGCTGCGGAAGGCGGGGGCGCGCCGGCTGGTGGCGACGACCCACGGGCACGAGGCGGGGTGGGCGCAGCTGCCCGCGAGCCGCACGCTGCTGCGGCGGATCGGCGAGGGCACCGACACGATCACCTATCTGGGCGAGTACACCCGGTCCCGGATCGCCCGGGCGCTGACGCCCGAGGCCGCCGGACGCATGGTGCAGCTGCCGCCCGGCGTCGACGAGAAGACCTTCCACCCGGCCTCCGGCGGCGAGGCGGTGCGCGCCCGGCTGGGGCTCACCGACCGGCCGGTCGTCGTCTGCGTCTCCCGACTGGTGCCGCGCAAGGGCCAGGACACCCTCATCGAGGCGATGCCGCTGATCCTGGCCGCCCAGCCGGACGCCGTCCTGCTGGTCGTGGGCGGCGGCCCCTACGCGGACGACCTCAAGCGGCTCGCCGAGCGGACCGGGGTGGCGGAGTCGGTGCGGTTCACCGGGGCCGTGCCCTGGGAGGAGCTGCCCGCGCACTTCGGTGCCGGCGACGTCTTCGCCATGCCGTGCCGCACGCGCCGCGGCGGGCTCGACGTCGAGGGGCTCGGCATCGTGTACCTGGAGGCCTCGGCCACCGGGCTGCCGGTCGTCGCGGGCGACTCCGGCGGGGCGCCGGACGCGGTGCTGGACGGCGAGACCGGCTGGGTGGTGCGCGGCGGGGAGCCCGGGGAGGCCGCCGAGCGGATCCTGGCGCTGCTGGGCGACGCGGAGCTGCGGCGCCGGATGGGCGAGCGCGGCCGCAAGTGGGTCGAGGAAGCCTGGCGGTGGGATCTGCTCGCCGACAGGCTGAAGGCCCTGTTGTAAAAGACCATGAGCGTACGGTATGGGCGGAATCCTCCATTCCGCCCATGATGCGCCCATGACAGTAAACCTGACGCGCCGTCAGATACTGGGCATGGCCGCCCTGCAGACGGCATCCGTGATGGGACTCACCCGCATCGGGCTCTCCCCGGCCGCCGCGGCGGACCGGGAACCGGCCGGTCACGTGCCGGCCGTCGTCGTCGGCTCCGGCTACGGAGGCGCGGTCGCGGCGTTACGCCTGGCCGAGGCGGGCGTGAGCACCCTCGTACTGGAGATGGGGCGGGCGTGGGACACGCCGGCCTCCGACGGCAAGGTCTTCTGCAACACCGCCTCGCCGGACCGGCGATCCATGTGGTTCCGCACCCGCACCGCGGCCCCGCTCGCCACCTTCCTCTGGCTCGACGTGGTCAACAAGGACATCGCCCCGTACCCCGGCGTCCTGGACCGCGTCGACCACCCCGGGATGTCCGTCTACGTCGGCCGCGGCGTCGGCGGCGGCTCCCTCGTGAACGGCGGCATGGCCGTCACGCCGGACCGAGGCTACTTCCGGGAGGTGCTCCCGCAGGTCGACGCCGACGCCATGTACGGCACGTGGTTCCCGCTGGCCAATCGCATGCTCGGGGTCAACACCGTCGCGCCCGACTGGTTCGAGAGCACCGAGTGGTACCGGTTCACCCGCGTCTCCCGCGCCCAGGCCGCCAGGGCGGGGCTCGCCACCACCTTCGTGCCCAACGTGTACGACTTCGGGTACATGCAGCGCGAGGCCGCGGGCACCGCCACGAAGTCCGCCCTGGCCCAGGAGGTCATCTACGGCAACAACTTCGGCAAGCGCAGCCTCGACCGGACCTACCTCGCGGCCGCACTCGGCACCGGCAAGGTCACCATCGAGACCCTCAGCCGCGTCAAGGCGATCCGCCGCGAGCCCGACGGCACCTACGTGCTCACGGTCGCGCAGACCGACCTCACCGGCGCCGTCGTCGCCACCCGCGAGGTCGGCTGCGGCGCCCTGTTCCTCGGCGCGGGCAGCCTCGGCACCACCGAACTGCTGCTGCGCGCCCGGGACACGGGCGCCCTGCCCGACCTCAGCCCCGCCGTCGGCAAGGGCTGGGCGGGCAACGGCAACATCATGCTCGGCCGCGCCAACCACCTGTGGAACCCCACCGGCGCCCACCAGTCGACCATCCCCGTGATGGGCATCAACGACTGGAACAACGCCGCCAACCCGGTGTTCGCCGAGATCGCCCCGCTCCCCATCGGCCTGGAGACCTGGGTGAGCCTCTACCTCGCGATCACCAGGAACCCCGAACGGGGCACCTTCGTCTACGACCCGGCCACCGACGCCGCCGTGCTCAACTGGACCCGCTCCCAGAACCAGCCCTCCGTCACCGCCGCGAAGACCCTCTTCGACCGCGTCAACCGGGCCAACGCCACCATCTACCGGTACGACCTGTTCGGCGGCAACCGCGTCTTCGCGGACGACTTCTGCTACCACCCGCTCGGCGGCTGCGTCCTCGGCAGCGCCACCGACGCCTACGGCCGCGCGAACGGCTACGACGGCCTGTACGTCGTCGACGGCTCGCTCGTCCCCGGCTCGATCGGGGTCAACCCGTTCGTCACCATCACCGCCCTGGCCGAGCGCACCATGGCCAGGGTCCTGGCCCAGGACGGCATCACCTAGGAACGCCGGTGGCCGCCTTGCGCACGAGGCGTACGGCGGCCACCGTCAGCGTGGGTGAGGGCCCGTCGGAGAGGGCCCCCAGGGCTCACTTGCCGTAGATCGCGGCGATCTCGTCCGCGAAGTCCCGCAGCACCACGTTGCGCTTCAGCTTCAGCGAGGGCGTCACGTGACCGGACTCCTCCGTGAACTGCGTCGGCAGGACGCGGAACTTCTTCACCGCCTCCGCCTTGGACACCGCGGCGTTGCCGTCGTCCACCGCCGACTGCACCTCGGCCAGCAGCTCCGGGTCCTCGCGCAGTTCCGCGACGGTGCGGCCGGACTTGCCGTGCTGCTCGGCCCAGCGGGGCAGGAACTCCTCGTCCAGGGTGACCAGGGCGCCGATGAAGGGCTCGCCGTCGCCGACCACCATGCACTCGGCGACCAGCGCGTGGGCGCGGATCCGGTCCTCGATCACCGCCGGGGCGACGTTCTTGCCGCCCGCGGTGACGATGATCTCCTTCTTGCGGCCGGTGATGGTGATGTAGCCGTCCTCGTCGAGCGTCCCGATGTCGCCGGTGTGGAACCAGCCGTCGGTGACGGCCTCGGCGGTGGCCGCCTCGTTGTTCCAGTAGCCGGAGAACAGGTGCTCGCCGTGGAGCAGGACCTCGCCGTCGTCGGCGATGCGGACCGTGGAGCCCGGCAGGGGCTGGCCGACGGTGCCGATCTTGGTGCGGTCCCAGGGGTTGAAGGCGGTGGCCGCGCAGGACTCGGTCAGGCCGTAGCCCTCCAGCACCGTGAAGCCGATGCCGCGGTAGAAGTGGCCCAGCCGCTCGCCCAGCGGGGCGCCGCCGGAGACCGAGTACTCGGCGCGGCCGCCGAGCACGGCGCGCAGCTTGCTGTAGACCAGCCGGTCGAAGACCTTGTGCTTGAACTTCAGGCCGAGCGAGGGACCGCTCGCCGAGTCCAGTGCGCGGCTGTACTCGATCGCCACGTCGGTGGCCTTGTCGAAGATCCTGCCCTTGCCGCCGGCCTGCGCCTGGGCGCGCGCGGAGTTGTAGACCTTCTCGAAGACCCGCGGCACGCCCAGCAGCAGCGTCGGCCGGAAGGCGGCCAGTTCGCCGGTGAGGTTCTTGACGTCGGCGACGTGCCCGAGCTTGATCGGCGCCATGAGGGCGGCGACCTCGACCAGCCGGCCGAAGACGTGCGCGAGCGGCAGGAAGAGCAGGATCGAGGAGTCGCCGGTGCGGAAGAGCGGCTTCAGGCGCTCCACGACGTTGCCGCACTCGGCGAAGAACGCGCGGTGCGTGAGCACGCAGCCCTTGGGGCGCCCGGTGGTGCCCGAGGTGTAGACGATGGTGGCCGGGGAGTCCGCCTTGGCCCAGGCGCTGCGCTCGTCCACCGTCGCGTCGGCGACGTCCGTGCCCGCCGCGCCGAGGGTATCGACCGCACCCGCCTCGATCCGCCACAGGTGCTTCAGTTGCGGCAGGCGGTCGCGCACCGACTCCACGGACTTCTCGTGCGCCTCGCTCTCCACGACGGCCGCGACGGCGCCCGAGTCGCCGAGGATCCACTCGATCTGCTCGGCGGAGGAGGTCTCGTAGACCGGGACGGTGACGGCGCCCGCGCTCCAGATGGCGAAGTCGAAGAGGGTCCACTCGTACCGGGTGCGGGAGATCAGGGCCACCCGGTCGCCGGGCTGCACGCCCGAGGCGATCAGGCCCTTGGCGGCGGCACGGACCTCGGCGAGGAAGGCGGTGGCGGTGACGTCCGCCCAGTCACCGGCCGCGGTCTTCCGGGCGATGACGGGAACATCGGGGTGCTGAGCGGCGTTGCGGCGGATGAGATCAGTCAGGTTCCCGTCCGCGGGGACCTCGTAGAGAGCCGGAAGGCTGAACTCGCGCAAGACTGCTGCTCCTCATCGGCGCCGGCGGCGGTGCTGGCTGCGTCCACTGCATGGTTGAGCGTGGAACGGACGGCCTGGACGTTACCCACCGGTAAAGCTTCTGCGGTAGGGGGTGCCGTGTAGATGTTTTGTGTGTCACATCGTCGTCACACGCCGGACGGCCACCGCGGCACAGTGTGGATCCACTGGTCGGAAGCCTAGTCGAGGCCCCCGGTGACCCGCAGGTAACCGCGGCCCCGGTGCGCCCTCCCCAAGCCCGCGCGGCGCGTCCTAAAGTGATCGTCATGCGGGTCCATGTCGTCAGTGACGTCCACGGTGCCTCCGAGGCCCTCGCCAAGGCCGGCGACGGCGCCGACGCGCTGATCTGCCTCGGCGACCTGATCCTCTTCCTCGACTACGCCGACCACTCCCGGGGCATCTTCCCCGACCTCTTCGGCGCCGAGAACGCCTCCCGCATGGTCGGGCTGCGCACCGCGCTGCGCTGGGACGAGGCCCGTGCCCTCGACCGCGAACTGTGGGACGGCCTCGGCACCGACCGGCGCACCGCCATCGAGTCCGCCGTGCGCCGGCAGTACGCCGAACTGTTCGCCGCCTTCCCCACCCCCACCTACGCCACCTACGGCAACGTCGACATCCCCGCGCTCTGGCCGGAGTACGCCGGGCCCGGCACCACGGTGCTCGACGGCACCACCACCGAGATCGGCGGCCTGGTCTTCGGCTTCGTCGGCGGCGGGCTGCGCACCCCATACCGCACCCCGTACGAGATCGACGACGAGACGTACGCCGCCAAGGTCGAGGCCCTCGGCGAGGTCGACGTGCTGTGCTCGCACATCCCGCCCGCCGTCCCCGAGCTCTGCTACGACACCGTCGCCCGCCGCCTCGAACGCGGCAGCGAGGCACTGCTCGACGCGATCCGCCGGACGCGGCCCAAGTACGCGCTCTTCGGCCACGTCCACCAGCCGCTGGTGCGGCGGATGCGGCTGGGGAGGACCGAATGCGTGAACGTCGGCCACTTCAACTCCACCCGGACGCCATGGGCGCTGCAGTGGTGACCGCCCCGGCGGTCTCCGGCCACCCGACCAGGCGGTAGCCTTCACCAGCAGACATACAACAGCAGGTACGACGCGACGTCCCGGAGGGGCCACGGCGATGGCGGAACACACCAGGTCGAGCATCACGATCGACGCGGCCCCGGCCGATGTCATGGGCGTCATCGCGGACTTCGCCCGGTACCCGGAGTGGACCGGCGAGGTGAAGGAGGCGGAGATCCTCTCCGCGGGCGGCGACGGCCGCGCCGAGCAGGTCCGGCTCCTCCTGGACGCGGGCGCCATCAAGGACGACCACACCCTCGCCTACACCTGGGCCGGCGACGAAGAGGTCCGCTGGACCCTGGTCAAGTCCCAGATGCTGAGGACCCTGGACGGCGCCTACATCCTGGTCCCGCTGGAGGACGGCAAGCGCACCGAGGTCACCTACCAGCTGACCGTCGACGTCAAGATCCCCATGCTCGGCATGATCAAGCGGAAGGCCGAGAAGGTCATCATCGACCGCGCACTCGCCGGCCTGAAGAAGCGCGTCGAGTCCCAGGGCTGACGGGGCTGACATGCGGACGCTGCTGGTCACCGGTACGGGCGGCGCCGGGCGCACGACGGTCGCCGCCGCCACGGCCGTGGCCGCGAGCACGCCCGGGCGGCGCGTGCTGCTGCTCTCCGCCGACCGCGATGCCTCCCTGGAGAGGGTGCTGGGCGCGGTGCCCGCACCGTCCGGGGACGCCGGCGCACCGCCGGACGGCGCGGCCTCCCTGCCCATCGCCCCGGTCGCGTCCGTACCCGGCCTGTGGGCCGCGCGTATAGACGCGGCCGCCGCCTTCCGGGCCGACGCCGGAGCCGTCCAGCAACGCCTGGGCTCCCTCCTCGACCTGCTCGGCGCGGCCCCGCTGGACCCGGAGGAACTCACCGAACTCCCCGGCGCCGACGCCTTCGCGCTGCTGCGCGCCCTGCGGGACACCGCCGGCGGCTGGGACCTCGTGGTCGTCGACCTGCCGCCGGTCCACGACGCCCTCTGCGCACTCGCGCTCCCCGCGCAACTGCGCCGCTACATCGCCCGGCTGGTCCCTCAGGAGCGGCAGGCCGCGCGCGCCCTGCGCCCCGTCCTCGCCCAGCTCGCCGGCGTGCCCGCACCCGGTGCCTGGGCCTACGAGGCCGCCGCCCGCGCCGACCGTGAACTGGCCACCGCCCAGGCGGTGATCGAGGACGCCGCCACCACGGTCCGGCTCGTCGTGGCCCCCGGCACGCACGCCGCCGAAGCCGTGCGCCGGGCCCGTACCGGACTGGCCCTGTACGGCCACCGTCTGGAGGCCGTGGTCGCCAACCGGCTGCTGCCCGAGGGGTCCCCCGACCCCTGGCTGGCCGAACTGGCGGGCCACCGCCGCAAGGAAGTGCGCGCCCTGCGCGCGGAACTCGCCGGCACCCCCACCGCGGTGCACGAACTGCCGCACCTCGGCCGCGAGCCACGCGGTGCCGAGGACCTCGCCCGGCTGGCCGCGCAGCCGCCCGCCGACGCGCCCGAGGGCCCCGCCACGCCGCCGTGGACCACCGAGGACCGGCTCGCCGCCGAGGGCCACTTCCTCTGGCGGCTGCCCCTGCCGGGCGCGGCGCGCGACACCGTCGACCTCGTACGGCGTGGCGACGAACTCGTCGTCGACGCCGAGGGATACCGCCGCATCCTCCCGCTGCCCTCCGCGCTGCGCCGCTGCACCGTGGCCGGTGCCGCGCTCCGCGACGGCGCGCTGCAGGTCCGGTTCGCCCCGGATCCCGGTCTTTGGCCCCGCTGAGCGCTGAAAGCGCCGCCCTCGTTCGGGTACCGTCGTTGGTACCAAGCCGGAGCCTTACGGAGCCACCATGAGCGAATCCACGGACCGCGCGGGCCGCCCCGACACCGATTCCGACGCCTGGGCCAAGGCGAGCGCGGAGGACATCGCCGCCGAGAACGCCCGTCGGCGGCAGCAGAGCGGCCAGACCCCCGGCAGCGCCGGTGAGGAGCTGCGACGCCTCGCGGAAGCCGTCACCGACCGGTTGTCGGCGCTTCGCACCCCCGCCGCCGAGATGGCGGCGCAGGGGCTGATCTCCCAGGTCAAACAGGCTGTGGAGCCGATCGTCGAGCGCAACCCCGAGGTCTTCGACCACCTCGCCGCCGCGGGCGCCGAACTCCTGGCCGCCTACCGCGCGGCGGTGAGCGGGCACGAACGCCGCTGGACCTCCGGCGGGGACACCCCGCCCAGTGAGCGCATCGACCTGGACTGAACGGCGCGACACGGACCCGACACGGAACATCGGGCCCGAACAGGGCGCAGGTCGCCCTCCGGTACGGTTGGACGCAGCGGGGCTCGACCGAATACTGAGGGATACATGGGACTCACCATCGGCGTCGACATCGGCGGCACGAAGATCGCGGCCGGCGTGGTCGACGAGGAAGGCGCGATTCTCGAGATCGTCAAGGTGCCGACCCCGCAGACCTCCGAGGGCGTCGTCGACGCCATCGCGACAGCGGTGCACGACGTCAGCGCCAACCACACGGTCGAGGCCGTCGGCATCGGTGCCGCCGGCTACGTCGACGACAAGCGCGCCACCGTGCTCTTCGCACCCAACATCCGGTGGCGCCACGAGCCGCTGAAGGACAAGGTCGAGCAGCGCGTCGGCCTGCCCGTCGTCGTCGAGAACGACGCCAACGCCGCCGCCTGGGGCGAGTACCGCTTCGGCGCCGGCGCGGGCCACGACGACGTCATCTGCATCACCCTGGGCACCGGGCTCGGCGGCGGCATCATCATCGGCAACAAGCTGCGCCGCGGCCGCTTCGGCGTGGCCGGCGAGTTCGGCCACATCCGCATGGTGCCGGACGGTCTGCTGTGCGGCTGCGGCAGTCAGGGCTGCTGGGAGCAGTACGCCTCGGGCCGGGCACTGGTGCGCTACGCCAAGCAGCGCGCCGTCGCCCAGCCGGAGAACGCCGCGCTGCTGCTGTCGCTCGGCGACGGCACGCCCGAGGGGATCCAGGGCCAGCACATCAGCCGTGCCGCGCGCGACGGCGACAAGGTCGCGGTCGACTCCTTCCGCGAGCTGGCCCGCTGGGCCGGCGCCGGCCTGGCCGACCTGGCCTCGCTCTTCGACCCCTCCGCCTTCATCGTCGGCGGCGGAGTCTCCGACGAGGGCGAACTCGTCCTGGAGCCCATCCGCAAGTCCTTCCGCCGCTGGCTGGTCGGCGGTCAGTACCGGCCGCACGCCCAGGTCCTCGCCGCCCAACTCGGCGGCAAGGCAGGCCTCGTCGGCGCTGCCGACCTCGCCCGCCAGGGCTAGCCCCGGCGGTCACCCGCACGGCACCGGTGCCCCCGCCACTTCCCGCACACGGGAGTGACGGGGGCACCCGCCTTTCCCGGCCGCGCACCCGCGGCCCGGGCCGTTCCGCCGCCCCGCGCGACCGTGCCGCCGCTACAGTGAGCCCGTGAGCGAGGGCCCGCTGCCGGAGCTGCCGGCGTCCCGTACGGAGCCGGACGGCTCCGCCGTCGTCCGCGTGCTGAGCTACAACATCCGCTCGATGCGGGACGACACCGCCGCGCTCGCCCGGGTGATCCGCGCCTGCGACCCCGACCTGGCGCTGATCCAGGAGGCACCGCGTTTCCTCCGCTGGCGCAAGGCCGTCGCCCGCCTCGCCCGTGCCTCGGGCCTGGTCGCCGTCACCGGCGGGGCCGGCGCCACCGGCCCCCTCGTGCTGTCCTCTCTGCGGGTGCACGTGGAACGCGCCGAGGACGTCCTGCTGCCCCGCACCCCCGGCCTGCACCGCCGCGGCTTCGCCACCGCCGTCGTACGCGTCGGGGGCGCCCGGCTGTCCGTCGTCAGCTGCCACCTCTCGCTCCAGGCCCGCGAGCGCTACGACCAGGGCGGCATGCTGCTCGACAGGCTCGCCGCCATGGGCGAGCCCTACGCGGTCGTGGGCGGCGACCTCAACGACCGCCCCCACGGCCGCACCTTCCGCCGGCTCGCCGACGACCTGCAGGACGCCTGGGCGGCCCGGCCCTGGGGCGGCGAGTACACCTCCACCCCGCACGACCCGCACCAGCGGATCGACGCGATCTTCACGACCCCGGGCGTCGAGGTCCTCGGCTGCGGGGTCCCGCACGGGCTGCCGGGCATCACCCCGCACGACCTGAGGGCGGCCACGGACCACCTCCCGGTCCTGGCCGCCCTCAGGGTGCCCGCCTCCGCCTGACGAAGGCTCCGCTCAGACGACGGCGCCGCCGCCCGGCAGGTCGTCGTCCTCGTCGCCGCCCGGACGCATGCGCGTCACCAAGGTGGCGAAGCCGCCGAGGAAGCCACCGGCGCCGACGGTGAGCGCCCACCACGGCATCGGCTCCTGGAAGAGGACGAAACCGAAGATCAGCAGCGGCCCGCCCACGGCGGCGAGCCAGGCGAACTTCGTCGTCACGTCCGCCTCCGGGAGCGGCGGCGGCTCCGGCGGTTCGTAGTGGCCCTCGTCCGCTTCCTCGTCCAGTTCGTAGTCACGGGGACCGGACAGCACGGGATGGAGGACGATCCGCGTCGCGTCCGGCGCCGAGGGCAGCGCGGACGGGTCCGCCGCGCCCTCGTTCGCGTCCCGTTCGCCTTCGGCCCTGCCCTCGCCGTCCCGCTCCGCCGCCGGGACGTCCTCGGCCGCGGGCCACGAACCCGTCCCGGGCTCGGGGTCCTTCTCGTACGCCGCGACGAGCGCGGCCCACGCCGACTCCTCGTCCAGCGGCGCGCGCTCCGGCTCCTCGCCCTCCGGCACCTGCCGACGCTCCTCCTCGGGCTCAGCCACTGGCCGCGTCCTCCTTCCGCGCCTGCTCTCCCGCACCCGAGAGCCGCTCCACGAAGGCGTACGACTGCTCGAAGACCGTTTCCGCGTCGTGGTCCAGCGTCGCCACGTGGTAACTGCGCTCCAGCACCGTCTCCGTGACGTCCGTCGAGGACACCCGGCTCAGCACGACCGCCGAGTTCGACGGGTGCACCACGTGGTCGACCCGGCTGTGCAGCAGCAGGAGCGGCTGCGTCACCTGCGGCAGCTCGTGCCGCACCAGCTTCCAGAACCGGCTCAGCGAGTGCACCGCCCGCAGCGGGGTGCGGTCGTAGCCGACCTCCTCCGAACCCTCCTTGGCGATGTCGCTCGCGATGCCCGGCACGGAGGGGACGAAGTGGCGCAGCAGGGGGACGACCTTCAGCTGATGGCTGTCGGCCTTGACCGAGGGGTTGACCAGGGCGACACCGCCGACCGCGGCGCCGTGCTGCGCGGCCAGCCGCAGGGTCAGGGCCCCGCCCATCGACATTCCGAAGACAAACACGCGGTCACAGCGCTCGGACAGCGCGCGGAATTCCCGGTCCACCTCCGCGTACCAGTCCTCCCAGCCGGTCAGCTGCATGTCCTGCCAGCGCGTGCCGTGCCCCGGCAGCAGCGGTACGGACACGGTCAGGCCCCGCTCGGCCAGGTACTCGGCCCACGGCCGCATGGACTGCGGTGTGCCGGTGAAACCGTGGCACAGCAGGACGCCGACCTCACCGCCGTCGTGGCGGTACGGCTCGGCTCCGGGCATCAGCGGCACCGTACGTCTCCTGTTCGGTGGAATGCGCGAAAAGCGATACCTCACAGTACGCGGACGGCCGACACCGGGGGAGAGCACCGGCGGATCTGGCGTTAAGGTCTTCCCGTCAGACACAGGAGGTCATCGGTTGTTGTACGGCGTGATGAAGATCGCCATCGGCCACCCCCTGCGAGCCGCGTTCCGGCCGTGGGTGGAGGGCCTCGAGCACATCCCCAAGCAGGGACCGGCGATCCTGGCGAGCAACCACCTGTCCTTCTCGGACTCCTTCTTCCTGCCCGCCGTGCTCGACCGCAAGGTCACCTTCATCGCCAAGGCCGAGTACTTCACCACGCCCGGCATCAAGGGCAAGCTCACCGCCGCCTTCTTCAAGGGCGTCGGCCAGCTCCCCGTGGACCGCTCGGGCGCGCGGGGGGCCGGCGAGGCCGCGATCAACAGCGGGATAAAGGTCATCGAGGCCGGCGAGCTCTTCGGCATCTACCCCGAGGGCACCCGCTCGCCCGACGGCCGCCTCTACCGCGGCAAGCCGGGCGGTCTGGCCCGCATCGCGCTCGCCACCGGCGCGCCCGTGATCCCGGTCGCCATGATCGACACCGAGAAGATCCAGCCGCCCGGCCAGGTCATGCCCAAGCTGATGCGCCCCGGCATCCGGATCGGCAAGCCGCTGGACTTCAGCCGCTACACGGGCATGGAGCACGACCGCTTCATCCTGCGCTCGGTCACCGACGAGGTGATGTACGAGATCATGAAGCTCTCCGGCCAGGAGTACGTGGACATCTACGCCACCGCCGCCAAGCGGCAGATCGCCGAGGCGGCGAAGAAGCAGCAGCACGGCGAGTCCTAGCCGGACGCGCCCGGGGGAACGGGGGGACGGCCCATGGCCGGGGAGAAGACGGGCGCGACCGGGGACAGAACCGGCGGGCCGGCCGCGGCGCGGCCCGCGCGCGTCACACGCATGTCCGTGGAGCAACCGCTGTGGCGCGCCCTCACCGGCTACCGCCTGCTCACCGCCGCGTACGCCATCGGGCTCTACGCCGCCGCCTACCACGAGCACGCACACCCCCTGGCGGGCGCGGCCTACCTGACGGTGCTGGCCCTGTGGACGCTGGCCACCGTCGGCAAGGTGAGCTCGCCCCAGCGCTGCACCCGGCCCTTCCTCATCGCCGACCTCGGCGTCGCGCTCACCGGCATCCTCATCACCCCGGTCATCGAGTCGCACCAGCGCATCCTCGACGGCGGCCCCACCCTGCCGTCGATCTGGACCGCGGGCTCCGTGCTCGCCTTCGCCATCAAGGGCGGCTGGCGCTGGGCCGCCGCCGCCTCCTGCCTCGTCGGCGGCGCCAACATCGTCGAACGCGGTGCCCCGGCCCGCGACACCCTCCACAACGTGCTGCTGGTCGCCATCGCCAGCATCGCCATCGGGTACGTGGTCGAGGTCGCCCGCGTCAGCGAGCGCACCCTCGCCCGCGCCCTGCAGATCGAGGCCGCCACCCGCGAACGGGAACGGCTGGCCCGGGACATCCACGACAACGTGCTGCAGGTGCTCGCCATGGTGCAGCGCCGCGGCGCCGAGATCGGCGGCGAGGCCGAGGCCCTGGGCCGCATGGCGGGCGAGCAGGAAGCCGCCCTGCGCGCCCTCGTCACCGACGGTGCCGCCGCCCTGCCGTCCCCCCGCGACGGCACCGCCACCGGCACCGACGACGACGCCGGACAGGACCCGGACGCCCACCGCGACCTGCGCTCGCTGCTCGCCCCGTACGGCAGCGCCCGGGTCACCGTCTCAGCACCCGGCACCCCCGTCCTCGTCCCGGCCCGCGCCGCCCGCGAACTCGCCGCCGCCGTGGGCGCCGCGCTGGAGAACGTCCGCCGGCACGCCGGCGAGGACGCCCACGCCTGGATCCTGGTCGAGGACGAACCCGAAGCCGTCCTGGTCAGCGTCCGCGACGACGGTCCGGGCATCCCCGAGGGCCGCCTCGCCGCCGCAGAGGCCGAGGGCCGGCTCGGGGTCGCCCAGTCCATCCGCGGCAGGCTCCGGGACCTCGGCGGCACGGCGGGACTGGTGTCGGTACCGGGGCAGGGGACAGAAGTCGAGTTGAGGCTCGCGAAGTGAGGGAGGAGATTGGGGTCATGGCCGTGAAGGTGATGGTGGTCGACGACCACCCCATGTGGCGGGACGCGGTCGCCCGCGACCTCACGGAGGCCGGATACGTGGTGGTCGCCACCGCCGGCGACGGTCCGGAGGCGGTGCGGCGCGCCAAGGCTGCCATGCCCGAGGTGCTCGTCCTCGACCTCAACCTCCCGGGCCTGTCGGGTGTCCAGGTCTGCAAGGACGTCATCGCCGACAACCCCGCCCTGCGGGTGCTGGTGCTCTCCGCCAGCGGCGAGCACGCGGACGTCCTGGAGGCCGTGAAGTCCGGCGCCACCGGTTACCTCCTGAAGTCCGCGGGCCGCGAGGAACTCCTCGACGCCGTCCGCCGCACCGCGGTCGGCGACCCCGTCTTCACCCCCGGCCTCGCCGGCCTCGTCCTCGGCGAGTACCGCCGCCTCGCCTCCGACCCCGCCCCCGCCGCGGCCGACACCCCCGAGGCACCCCGGCTGACCGACCGCGAGACCGAGGTCCTGCGGCTCGTCGCCAAGGGACTCAGCTACAAGCAGATCGCCGAGCGGCTGGTCATCTCCCACCGCACCGTCCAGAACCACGTCCAGAACACCCTCGGCAAGCTCCAGCTCCACAACCGGGTCGAACTCGTCCGCTACGCCATCGAACGCGGGCTGGACGAGGAGTAACCCGTCCGACGCCACCGCGGGGGCGCGCCCGCAGCCGCGCCGCGCGCCGCCCGGAAGGGTGAAATCGGCGGGCCAACATCCCCGTGGATCAAGGGATTTCACCGAACGGCCCATCCCACCTGTGACGCCGGTCACGCTAGCGTCGTGGGCGCAGGCAAATGGTGCGAACGGGAAGGGATGGATCATGCGAGTTGGCGTGCTGACCGGCGGCGGAGACTGCCCCGGGCTCAACGCGGTCATCCGTGCCATCGTGCGCAAGGGTGTCCAGGAGTACGGATACGAGTTCACCGGTTTCAGGGACGGCTGGCACGGTCCCCTCGAGGGCGACACCGTGCCGCTCGACATCACCGCCGTGCGCGGCATCCTCCCGCGCGGCGGCACCATCCTCGGCTCGTCCCGCACGAATCCGCTCAAGGCGGAGAACGGCGTGCGCCGCGTCAAGGACAACCTCGCCAAGTACGAGGTCGACGCACTCATCGCGATCGGCGGCGAGGACACCCTCGGCGTCGCCACCGCCCTGTCGGACGAGTACGGCGTCCCCTGCGTCGGCGTGCCCAAGACCATCGACAACGACCTGGCGGCCACCGACTACACCTTCGGCTTCGACACCGCCGTCAACATCGCCACCGAGGCCATCGACCGCCTCCACACCACCGCCGAGTCGCACATGCGCGTCCTCGTCGTCGAGGTGATGGGCCGCCACGCCGGCTGGATCGCCCTCCACTCCGGCCTCGCCGGCGGCGCCAACGCCATCCTCATCCCCGAGCAGCGCTTCGACCTCGACCAGGTCTGCGCCTGGGTGGAGAGCCGCTTCAAGATCCGCTACGCCCCCATCGTCGTGGTCGCCGAGGGCGCCATGCCCAGGGACGGCGACGTGGTGCTCAAGGACCAGACGCTCGACTCCTTCGGCCACGTACGGCTCTCCGGCGTCGGCGAATGGCTCGCCAAGGAGATCGAGCGGCGCACCGGCAAGGAGGCCCGCACCACCGTGCTCGGCCACGTCCAGCGCGGCGGCACCCCCAGCGCCTTCGACCGCTGGCTCGCCACCCGCTTCGGCCTGCACGCCATCGACGCGGTCCGCGACCAGGACTGGGGCAAGATGGTCGCCCTGCGCGGCACGGAGATCGTCCGCGTCCCGCTCCGCGACGCGACGGCCCAGCTCAAGACGGTCGACCCGCGGCTCTACACGGAGGCCGGAGTCTTCTTCGGGTAAACACGGCGTTTCCTCGGCGCCGTCTGCGCTTTCCCCGCTTGCCATGGGCGATCACGCGGCCGTACATTCCCTGCACCCGGCTTGTCCGGCCGCTTCGTCTATCCCCCTTGAGCACATGAGGAGCGCCCGGCATGACGGGTGTACTGGCGGTCGCAGGCGGCACCGCATCCGGCAAGTCCACCCTTGCCGAGGCCCTGTCGCTGCAGTGTCCCGAGAGCATCGCACTGGTCCATCTGGACGACTACTACGTGCCCGCGCACGACCCCCTCAGGGGCGTGTGGACGGTCAGCGCCGGCGGGCACGCCATCCTCGACTGGAACCATCCCGGCTCCATCGACGAGGCCGCCGTCGGCGCCGCGATCGACGGGGCGCTGGCCCGGGCCGGTGTGCGCCTGGTGGTGGTCGAGGGCCTGTTCGCCCTGACCCTGCCGTCGGTGCGGGAACGCGCGGACTGGCGGGTCTACGTGGACGCCCCCGACGACGTCCGGCTGGCCCGCAAGATCCTCCGCAAGATCGAGGTCCAGCGGCAGGACCCGCGGTTGTCCCTGCTCAACTACCTGCAGAGCGGCCGGGAGCGGCACGTCGCCCACGTCGCGCCCTCCCGGGCGCTGGCCGACCTGGTGGTGGACGGCACGAACGAGGGCCCGGAGATGGTGGCGGCGGTGCTGGGCCTCGTCGGCCCGCTCCTGGCGCCCGTCCCCGGGTCCGTGTCCGACGCGGTCCCCGCCGTCCGCGCCCGCCGCCCCCGCGCGGTCACCGCGCGGACGCACCAGTTCCCCGCGGCGGCCGTCTGACCCGCCGACGGGCGCGGGGCCGGCCGGCGCACCCGGCCCCGCGAGCCGGTCGCTAGCCGGCGACCGTCACCCCCGCCAGGAGTTCCGCCACGATCGCCGTGCCGCCCAGGGTGAGCACGGACTCCGGGTGGAACTGGACGCCCGCGAAGCCCGGGCCGCGCATGGCGTGGACGTCGCCGGTGGCCCGGTCGCGGCTCAGGTCGACGCGGTGCATGGCCAGTTCCTCCGCCGTCGCATCGTCGCAACGGGCGGTGAAGGAGTTGTAGAACCCCACGGTCTCCGTCCGGCCGAACAGGTCGATCGGGGTCTGCGCGCCCTGGAAGGGGACGTCCTTGCGGACGATGTCGAGGCCGAGCTCGGCGGCGATCAGTTCGTGGCCGAGGCAGACCCCGAGCAGGCCGTGCCGGTGTCCGCGGACGAGTTCGGCGGTGAGGCCGCGCAGGAGCGCCATCTTGGGGTCGCCGGTGTCGGACGGGTCGCCGGGGCCCGGGCCGAGGACGAGCGGGCCCCGGTGGGCGAGGGCGGCCTCGCGCAGTCCCGGTGCGTCGAATCGGCGCACGGTGACCTCCAGCCCGGACGACCGGAGCACGTGCGCGAGCATCGCGGTGAAGGTGTCCTCGCCGTCCACCACGAGGGCGTGCCCCGACAGCGTGCCGGGCCGCTCCGTGGTTTGCATCCGCAGCCAGAACGGCGCGAGGCTCCTGCGGCGTCCGTCGAGCGCGGCCCGCACCCGGATGTCGTCGCCGAGTTTCGGCCGGTCCGCCGCCGGGACCTGGTGCGGTCCGGGCCGCACCCCCAGCGCGGCCAGCACGGCCGCCGCCTTGGCGTGCGTCTCGGCGACCTCCGCGTACGGGTCGGAGCGCCGCACCAGCGTCGCGCCCACCGGGACCTCGAGCCCGCCCGCGGCGTCGACGTCCGCAGTGCGGATCAGGATGGGGGAGTCCAGGGTCTGCGCGCCGCCCGCGTCCCGGCCGATCAGCGCGAGGGCGCCCGCGTAGTAGCCGCGGCCGCCCGGCTCGTGGCGCTCGATCACCCGGCAGGCGTTCTGCACGGGCGAGCCGGTGACGGTCGCGGCGAACATCGTCTCGCGCAGGACGTCCCGCACGTCCATGGTGCTGCGGCCGCGCAGTTCGTACTCGGTGTGCGCCAGGTGCGCCATCTCCTTCAGGCGCGGGCCGACGACGACGCCGCCGAGGTCGCCGACGGTGCACATCATCTTGAGCTCCTCGTCGACCACCATCGTCAGCTCCTCCACCTCCTTGGCGTCGCCCAGGAAGGCGAGCAGTCCCTCCGCGTCCGGCCCTTGCGGGGGATAGCGGTAGGTGCCGCTGATGGGGTTCATGACGACCGTGCCGCCGGCCATCCGCACGTGCACCTCGGGGCTCGCGCCGACCAGGGTCCGCTCGGGGGTGCGTACGACGAACGTCCAGTAGGCGCCGCGCTCGCCGTCGAGCAGCCTGCGGAAGAGCGCGAGGGCGTCCGCCGCCCCGAATCCGGGGATCTCGCCGCGGAAGGTGCGCCGGATGACGAAGTTCGCGCCCTCGCCGCGCCCGATCTCGTCCTCGATGACGCGCTCCACGATCCCTGCGTAGGTGTCGTCGTCGACGTCGAAGGACCCGCCCTCGACGCGTACCGCGTGCGCGGGCAGGGCCGCCATGAGCTCGGGCAGCGGCAGCTCGTACGTCTCCCGGGGGCGGAGCACGACCAGTGGCGTTCCATCGTCGCGCACGTCGAAGCCGCGCTCCCTGATCTGCCGGTACGGCACCAGCGCGAGCGCGTCGACCGCGGGCCGGGCCCCCTCGGGGGCACCGGTGGGCAGCGCGATGTCCGTCAGCCGCTCCGCCGTCCCGACCGGGCCGAGCAGTACTTCCACGCTGTCCGCGTCACGGCCGGGCGCTCTGCGCCTGAGCAGCGCGAAGGGTGGGCACGCGGGGTCCAGCAGCCGTTCGACGAGCGCGGCGGCGGAGGGTGCGGTGCGGGGATCGTGGTTCTCCACGGCGGTTCCTTCCGGTCTTCGGCGAGGGAAGGGACGGCCGCAGAAACACCGAAGGCCGCCCCTCGGGCGGCCTGAGCGTCTGCCTGTGCGTACGCGCTGCTAGTGGGCCGCCGGATCCGCGGTCCACCACCACTGCAGGTGCGTCTGCTGCGCGTACATGTTCCGCACCCTAACGCATGCGCTCATGACGTGGCGGCGGTGTCTCACGCTTTCGGGGCATCGTGGGGAGTACGGCCCCGGTACTCTCGGGGATGCGTCCAGAATCCCGTCCATGGGAGGAACCATGACCGCCGAACCGCTGCCGGCCTGGGCGATTCCGCCGCGTGGCGGCTTCACCTCGGACGACCTGGACCGCATTCCCGACCTCCCGCCGCACACGGAGTTGATCGACGGGAGCCTGGTGTTCGTGAGCCCGCAGAAGAGCTTTCATTCGCTGGCCATGTATCTGCTGGAGCAGGGCCTGCGGGCGACGGTTCCGGAGACCCTGCGGGTGCGGCGGGAGATGAGCGTCGTCCTGAACAGGCGCAACCGTCCCGAGCCCGACCTCGTCCTGGTCCGGGCCGAGGCGGCGAGTGACGGCGCGGACGAGACGGGGTACCAGGCGGCCGACGCCGTGCTGGTCGTCGAGGTGGTCTCGCCGGACTCCGAGGAGCGGGACCGCAAGCGCAAGCCGCAGCTGTACGCCGAGGCGGGCATCCCGCACTTCTGGCGGGTCGAGAAGGGCGAGGGCCGGCTCCCGGTCGTCTACGTCTTCGAACGGGAGCCGGCCACCGGCACCTACGTCGCCACCGGCATCCACCACGACCGCCTCAAGGTGTCCGTGCCGTTCGCGGTGGACATCGACCTCAGCGAGATCGAGCGGCTGTAACGACCGGTCGCGCCCGGCCGGCTCACCTCACCAGCCCCCACAGGGACGCCCACTGCGCCGCCGTGAGGTCCTTGGGCAGGGCGTGCGGCGGCACGCCCTCCGCGCGGAGCCAGTCGCGCAGTGCCGTGCGGTCGAAGTGGCCCGTGCGGGCGAGGACTTCGCGCAGGCCGCGGCCCGGGCCGGTGAACACCCGCTGTACGAGGGCCTGGTAGGCGCGCCGGTCGCCGGGGACGAGGGGCTGCGGGCGCCGGGTCATCGTCAGCAGGCCGCCGTCGACGGACGGCGCCGGGCGGAACGCCCGTGCGGGGACGCGGGAGTGGAGGGTGAAGTCGTACCAGGGCCACCAGGAGGCGGTGAGCATGGTGGCGCCGCCGACGCCCGCGCGGCGGCGGGCGACCTCCCACTGGACGAGCAGCACCGCGGCCTCCCAACGGTCGGCGGCCAGGATCCGCCGCATGATGGTGGTCGTCAGGTGGAAGGGCAGGTTGCCGACGATGACGTGCGGCTCGCGCGGGAAGCGGTAGCGCAGGACGTCGGTGTTGACGACGTGCGCGCCGTGCGGGAGCCGCCGCTGGAGGCGCTGCGCGCGCCGGGGGTCGATCTCGACGGCCGTGAGGGGGCGGCCGGTACGGCTGAGGGGGAGGGTCAGCGCGCCGTCGCCGGGGCCGATCTCGACGATCGGCCCCCTGGTGGCGGCGACGAGGGCCTCGATGGAGGCGATGACCGTGCGGTCGGTGAGGAAATTCTGGCCGAGCTCGTGCCGGCCGCCCACCATGGACCGGTGGTGAGGCATGGGTGTGCACTCCGCGACATAAGAGGTTCCGACGATGGACCCGATGCCACGGCGAAGAGCGCCGCGGCTATGCCCGGCGCAGCCTGATGCAGTAGGTGCAACCCATGGGCCGCACGGTATCCCGGCCCCGTTCGGTCCCGCACGTGGTTTTCCGTGCCGCCTGTGTGGACGCTCGCGTATGGGGTGGAGCGTCCGGGCCATGTTCCGTCCCACGGGGCGCCGTTTCACTGGTCGCATGACTTCCCGAGACGCCGTCCTCGTCGCCGCCACCGTCGCCGTCGGCCTCATGGCCGGGCTGTTCTTCGCCTTCTCCGTCGCCGTCATGCCGGGTCTCGCCAAGGCGGCCGACCACACGCTCGTGGACGCGATGCAGCGCATCAACGTCGCCATCCAGAACGGCTGGTTCCTGCTGGTCTTCGGCGGTTCGCTGCTGCTGTGCGCCGCCGCGGTGGCGCTCTGCCTGCGTGACGGGGGCGGCGGTCCGCTTCCGTGGGTGATCGCCGCGACCGTGCTCTATTTGTCGGTGCTCGTCGTCACCTTCGCGGCCGGCATCCCGCTGAACGACCGGCTGGACGCGGCGGGCGACCCCGGAGGTCTCGCCGATCCCGCCGCCGTGCGGGAGCGGTTCGAGGCGGCCTGGGTCCGCTGGAACCTGGTGCGCACCCTCCTGTGCACGGGCGCGTTGGGGTGTCTGGGCCGGGCCCTCGTCCTCAGCGGCCGGGTCGCGGCGGAAGCGGCGCTTCGCACAGGGCACATGTGAAGTCGCCGTCCTTGACGAGGTTGCGCTCGCCGCACCGGGGGCAGTGCCGGAAGACGACGGCCTGGGTGAACCACCCGGGGTGGTCGAGGCCGGCGCGGTCGAGGGACGCCGCCAGCGGCGGCCAGGAGGCCCCGGGGTCGGGGCAATAACCGGTCGACTGGTTGCTGACCTCGGTCACCTCCCATCCGCCGTCTCTCCGTACGACGAACGCGATCTCCCCGGCGGCAAGCACGGGTCCGCCCCCGGCGCACGCCACGTGCTCGCTGCGGCGCGGCGCCAGGAGGAGAGTTCCGGTCAGGTCGACGACGTAGGTGAAGGGCTCCTCGCGCTCGTCCGGTCCGGTGCCGTCCAGCCACTCCCACAGGTCGTCCGGTGACCGCACCGTCCGGCCCGCCGCGCCCGGCCGGACCACGGCGGTGCGGATGTCGTCCGGTCCCACGTACGTGAACGCCTCGGACGGTGTCGGCATGGCGGCGGCCCCCTTCCGTACCGGCTGCGGAGTGTGCTGGGGCCGAGCGTATGCGCCCGGCCGGGGTCGTCTCACTGGGTGGACCCCGCGGCGGGCGCCCGGGCCGGACGCGCCGTGGCCGTGCGCCGGGCGGCGCCGGTGCGAGGGCCCTGGGAGGGCGCGGCGCGCGAGCCCCGGAAGCCCGCCCCGGGCGTCCCGGAAGGGGCTCGGCGGGGTTCACCCGGTCGTCTCATCCTCTGGTCCGATGCGCAAAGGAACGGACACGACCACGTAATGTGGGCACCGTGACCGTGAACGCTGAAACCCACGCCGGGCGCCAGACCTGGCGCTCACTGCCCGCGGCGCAGCAGCCTGAGTACCCCGACCCCGAGGCTCTGCGCGAAGTGATCGCGGACCTCGAGTCGTATCCGCCGCTCGTCTTCGCAGGCGAGTGCGACCAGCTGCGCGACCGCCTGGGGGCCGTGGCCCGTGGTGAGGCGTTCCTGCTGCAGGGCGGGGACTGCGCGGAGGCCTTCGACCAGATCGGGGCCGACCAGATCCGCAACAAGCTGAAGACGCTGCTGCAGATGGGCGCCGTCCTCACCTACGCCGCGTCCGTGCCGGTCGTGAAGGTGGGCCGGATCGCCGGCCAGTACAGCAAGCCGCGTTCGAAGCCGACCGAGACCCGGGACGGGGTCACGCTCCCCACCTACCGCGGCGACTCGGTCAACGGCTTCGACTTCACCGAGACGGCCCGCGTGCCGGACCCGGAGCGGCTGAAGCGGATGTACAACGCGTCCGCGGCGACGCTCAACCTCGTGCGGGCCTTCACCACCGGCGGCTATGCCGACCTTCGGCAGGTGCACGCCTGGAACCAGGACTTCGTGAGGTCCTCGCCGTCCGGGCAGCGCTACGAGGCCCTCGCCCGGGAGATCGACGGCGCGCTGAACTTCATGCACGCCTGCGGCGCGGACCCGGAGGAGTTCAAGACCGTCGAGTTCTACGCCTCCCACGAGGCGCTCCTGCTCGACTACGAGTCGGCGCTGACCCGCGTCGACTCGCGCACCGGCCGGCTGTACGACGTGTCCGGCCACATGGTGTGGATCGGTGAGCGCACCCGTCAGCTCGACCACGCGCACATCGAGTTCGCCTCGAAGATCCGCAACCCGCTCGGTGTGAAGCTCGGTCCGACGACCACGCCCGAGGAAGCGCTGGCGCTGATCGACCGGCTGGACCCGGACCGCGAGCCCGGCCGGCTGACCTTCATCACGCGCATGGGCGCCGGCAAGGTCCGCGAACTGCTGCCGAACCTGGTGGAGAAGGTCACCGCCTCGGGCGCGCAGGTCGCCTGGGTGTGCGACCCGATGCACGGCAACACCTTCGAGGCGGCCTCGGGCCACAAGACGCGCCGTTTCGACGACGTGCTCGACGAGGTCAAGGGCTTCTTCGAGGTGCACCACGGCCTCGGCACCCACCCCGGCGGCATCCACGTGGAGCTCACCGGCGACGACGTGACCGAGTGCGTGGGCGGCGGTGACGAGATCTTCGTCGACGACCTGCACCAGCGCTACGAGACGGCCTGCGACCCGCGGCTCAACCGCAGCCAGTCCCTCGACCTGGCCTTCCTGGTGGCGGAGATGTACCGCGGCCAGTAGCGGCGGCCGTCCCACCACGGACCCCGGGAGGGGCGCGGATCACATCGATCCGCGCCCCTCGTCGGTTTTCAGCCACTCGACCGGCGGGTAAGGTTAGGTTAACCTCAGGCCGGGATCGAGAGAGGGGTGAACCGCGTGTACGTCTGCTCGTGCTTCGGCATCACCGAAGAGCAGGTCAAGCAGCATGCGGACGCCGGCCGCTGCACCCCTCGCCAGATCGCCTCCGCCTGCAAGGCGGGCACGGACTGCGGTTCCTGCGTACGCCGGATACAGGCGATTCTCGGCCGCGGCGAGGGCTGCGCCACCCGTACGAAGCTCGACACGGCGAAGCCCGGGACGCCCGTGGCGCCCGCCGTCGCCCCCGCTCCGGCCTCCCTGCCGGTCCCGCCCGTGCTGCCGGTGGTGCCGGTTCCGGTCACGGCTCCGCTGCCCGCGGCCGCCAGCGCCGCCTGACCGGGGTTCCGCCCCGGCCGTCGGGCCGCTCAGCTGTCGGGCTGCTCGATGACCTGCGCGATGTACAGCGGCTCCCCGAGCTTGTCGATGAGCTCGAGCTGGGTGTCCAGGTAGTCGATGTGGTGCTCCTCGTCGGCGAGGATGTCCTCGAAGATGTTGGCCGAGGTGATGTCGCCCTTGGCCCGCATGACCTCGATGCCGCGCTTGAGGCGGTCGATCGCCTCGACCTCGACCTGGCGGTCGGCCTGGAACATCTCGGTGACGGTCTGTCCCACCCGGACGTGGAAGAGCCGCTGGTAGTTCGGCAGTCCCTCGAGGAAGAGGATGCGGTCGGTCAGCACCTCGGCGTGCTTCATCTCGTCGAAGGACTCGTGCCGCGTGTACTTGGCGAGCTTCGTCCAGCCGAGGTTCTCCTGCATCTTGGCGTGCAGGAAGTACTGGTTGATCGCCGTCAGCTCGCCCGTCAGCTGCTCGTTCAGGAACTCGATGACCTCGGGGTCGCCCTGCATGACAAACCCATCCTTTCCGGAGGAATCCACGCGATGGGCGCATCTTCGCACCGTGGGTGGAAGCGATCCAGTAAGTTCACACTTACTCCGGTGACCCGGGTTGTCGTACTTTGCCCGGGTGCTGGTCGGTAGCACTACATCCGGTCTGTCACCATGGACGCATGGGTCAGTCCGAACGCCGCGAAGGGGAGCTTCCTCCCGGGCAGCGGCTCCAGCGGGGCTGGCCGGTCACCCACTACGGTCCGGTGCCCAGGTTCAAGCCCGAGCGGTGGGAGTTCCAGGTCTTCGGCGCCACGGCGGACGGCGGCAAGCGCGCCTGGGGTCACGAGGAGTTCGCCGCGCTGCCGTACAGGACGGTCATGGGCGACTTCCACTGCGTGACCAAGTTCAGCATGCTCGGGGTCGAGTGGGGCGGTGTCTCGGCCGCCGAGATCCTCAGGCTCGCGCCGCCCGCGCCGGACGTCACGCACGTCATGGTGTGGGCCGAGTACGGCTTCAGCTCCAACCTGCGGCTGGCGGACTTCGCCGACCCCAAGTCGATATTCGCGACCCACCGCGGCGGTGAGCCGCTGACCGCGGAGCACGGCTTCCCGGTCCGGCTGATCGTGCCCCACCTCTACGCCTGGAAGGGGCCCAAGTGGGTCCGCGGCGTGGAGTACATGACGTCCGACCGCCGCGGTTTCTGGGAGGAGCGCGGCTACCACAACATCGGCGACCCCTGGAGCGAGCAGCGGTACTCGTACCAGGAGGAGCCCGGCGACGGGCCGGAGCTGTAGCCGCCGGGCTCCTGCCGCCGGATCAGTGGTAGCCGTGGACGACCGCGTGGCCCTTGCCGCGGCCGATCATCCACTTGTTGACCGGCGTGGTCACCAGGAAGGCGACCGCGAAGGCCAGTGCGAGGCTGAGCCAGAACAGCGCGTCCGACAGCGTGGCGTCCATCGCGCCCGGGAACAGCAGGATCGTCCCGTTGTCGGCGATCTCCATGAAGACGATCGAGACGGTGTCGGCGGCGAGCGCCACCCGTACGGCGCTGCGCAGGTCGAGGCCGGCGCGCAGGACCCCGCGCATGGTGAGCGAGTAGCCGAAGACGAAGGCCAGCACGATCGCCAGGGCCATCGTCGGGACGTTGTGCCAGCCGAGGGCCGTGCCGATCGCCATGCCGAGGACCTCGCCGATGGCGCAGCCGGTGAGGCAGTGCAGCGTGGCCCGGACGGCGGTGCCCCAGGAGGCCGGGCCGGTGTGGTGCTCGTGGTGCGCGGCTTCGTTCTGGGCGGCTTCGTGGTGCGCGTGCTCTTCGTGGTGGGAGTGCTCGACGTGCTGCATCCTGCGTCCCCCAGGGATGAGTACCGGTGTCGTCGTGCGGTGCTTCCCTCAGAACGATATACCCCCCCGGGGTATTCCCTGCCGGTCGGATCGGGCCCGCTCAAGCCGGACGCAGCGACTTCAGCACGGCCACGTCCGTGGCCATCCCGGTGCCCTTGGGGCCACCGTTCGGCGTCTCCACGATCAGCGGGACGCCCTCCGTCGCGGGGTGCCGGAAGAGTTCCTCGAAGGCGGCGGAACCGATGTGACCTGCACCGATGTTCTCGTGGCGGTCCTTGTGGGCGCCGACGACGTCCTTGGAGTCGTTGGCGTGGATCAGCTTCAGCCGTCCCTCGCCGACCGTCGCCACGAGTTCGTCCAGCGTCGCCTTGACCCCGCCGGCCGCCGCGAGGTCGTGCCCGGCCGCGAACACATGGCAGGTGTCCAGGCAGACCCCCAGCCGCGGGTGGTGGTCCAGGGCGTCGAAGTACGGACCCAGGTCCTCCACCAGCGAGCAGAGTGAGAACCCCTGCCCCGCGGTCGGCTCCAGCAGCAGCCACGGGTCGTCGTCGTGCGTGAGCTCCTCCAGCAGCGGCAGCATCCGCTCCCGCACCTGCCCCAGTGCCGTGGCCCGGGAACGGCCGCCGGTCGCCGAACCGGTGTGCACGACGGCGCCCAGGGCGCCGATCGCCCGCCCCCGGCGCAGCGAGTGGCGCAGCGAGTCGACCGAGTGGTCGACGGTCGCCGCGGTGTGCGAGCCGAAGTTGATCAGGTAGGGCGCGTGGACGTAGGCGGGGAGCCCCTGCGCGGCGCACCGCTCGCGGAACTCCTCGTCCTGTCGCGGGCTGCCGGCCGGGGTCGCCCACCCGCGGGGGTTGGCGACGAAGACCTGCACGGCCTCGGCGCCCATCCGAGCGGCCTCCGCCAGTCCGGTGGCGGCCAGGCCGCCGGCCACCGCGACATGGCCGCCGACGGGGTTGCGGAGCGCGGCGGCGCCGCCCTCGGTCGTGGCTATCGCACCCACAGTGTGATCGTGCTGCCCTTCGGTGCCTCGGTGCCGCCGGCCGGCGACTGGTTGTTGACCTGGCCGGTGAAGAAGAACTGGATCACGCGGACGTCGAAGCCCGCGGCCTCCAGCTTCGCCTTCGCCTCGTCGATGTCCAAGCCTTCCACGTCCGGGACGTCGACCATCTCCTGGCCCTTGGAGACCTTCAGGGTGACCGTGTCCCCGGCCGCCAGCCGTGTGTTCGCGCCGGGTGTCTGCGCGGCGACCGCGCCCTCGTCCGCCTGGTCGGAGAAGACCCGCCGCGGGTCCACCTTCACCCGCAGCCCCGCGTCCTCCAGCTGCCGGCGGGCGTCCTCCAGAGGCTGTCCGACCAGGTCCGGGGCGTCGACCGGCACACCCTTGCTCACCACCAGTGACACGGCCGAGTCCGGCCGGCGGCTGGCACCCGAGCCGGGGTCGGTGGAGATCACCCGGCCGCGCGGCACCTCGTCGCTGAACTCCCGGGACACCGTCCCCGGGCTCAGGCCCGCGGCCTTCAGGCGCCGCTTGGCCTCGGCCAGTTCCTCGCCGACGACGCCGGGCACCTTCACCCGCTCCGGGCCCTTGGACACCGTGATCGTCACCGTGCCGTTGTCCCGGATGCGCTCGCCGGTGCCCGGGTCGGTGGAGGCCACCTTGCCCTTGGTCATCGTCGGGTCGAACGCCTCGACGACCTCGACCCGCAGCCCGGCGTCGCGCAGCTGCCGTTCCGCCTGCGCCTGGGGCAGCCCGACGACGGCGGGGGTCCTGGTGAACTGGCCGTCGTTGATGTACCAGATGCCCGCGCCGACCCCGAGGATCAGCAGCAGGGTCGTCACGACCGCGATCGCCGCGGGACGCCGCCGGGACCGCGGCCCCGGCCGGGCGGCCGCGCGGGGCTGCTGCCGGGTGGGCTCGGGCGGCAGCTCCAGGCGCGCGGTGCGGTGCACCACCGCCGTCGGCTCCTCGGAACCGGGCGCGGCGGCGGGGACCGGCTCGGGGGTGCGTGCGGCCGGGGGCACAAGGTCCAGCTGCCCGGGCGTCATGCCCTGGCGCACCGCGTGCAGCCGCCGCAGCAGCTCCGCGGCGTCGGCCGGACGCCGGGCGGCGACGCGCGCGGTCGCCTCGGCCACCAGTGCGTCCAGCTGCGGCGGCAGCCCGGGGGAGGCGGCGGACGGGGCGGGCACGTCCTCGTTCACCAGTTGGTAGATCACCTGCACCGGAGTCCCGCCGCGGTGCGGCTTGGCGCCGGTCAGCATCTCGTAGAGCAGCACCCCGCAGGCGTACACATCGGTGCGTTCGTCGGTCGTGTGGCTCTCGACCTGCTCCGGCGCCATGTACGAGACGGTGCCGAGGACGCCGCTGGTGGAGGTGTTGGTGTGCGTGCCCGCGACCCTGACCAGGCCGAAGTCCGCCACCTTGACGCGGCCGTCGTCCCCGATCAGCACGTTCTCCGGCTTCATGTCGCGGTGCACCAGCCCCGCCCGGTGCGCCGCGCCGAGCGCCGCCAGCACGGGCTCCAGGATGTCCAGCGCGGCGCGCGGCGGCAGCGCGCCGCGGTCGCGCAGCACGTCGCGGAGGGTGCAGCCGGCGATGTACTCCATGGCCAGGTAGACGTAGGTGCCGTCGGCGCCCTGGTCGTAGACCTGCACCACATTGGGGTGGTCGAGGCGGGCGACGGTCTTGGCCTCGCGGATGAAGCGCTCCACGAAGCCGGGCTCGGCGGAGAGGGCGGGGTGCATGACCTTCAGGGCCAGCCACCGGTCCAGGCGGGTGTCCAGCGCCCGGTACACCGTCGACATGCCGCCGACCGCGATCCGGGACTCCACCCGGTAGCGGCCGTCGAGCGTCTGCCCGACGAGCGGGTCCTGAAGCGTCCTGTCCACGAAGGTGGAGTTTACGGTGCCGACATGACCCTTCTGGGCTAACGCGCCCAGGTTGTACCCCAGCCGTGCGGTACCGCGACCGGCCCGTGACACGGCGCCGGGGCGGTGCCCCGGGCGGCCGCGGCCCCGGTCCGGCGGGGCCCGGCGCGGGTTCCGCGCAGGTCGCGGCCGCGCGCCGGGCCGCCGGTCAGGAGCTACCGAAGGCGGGACGTTCCGGGTCGAACGTGGCGAGTCCCACACCGGGGGAGGACGCGGTCGCGTGGTGGCGGCGCGGGATGCGCCCCGCCCGGTACGCCAGGCGCCCGGCCTCGACGGCGTGCCGCATCGCCTCCGCCATGAGCACCGGTTCCCTCGCCCGGGTGACGGCGGAGGCCAGCATGACGGCCGCGCAGCCCAGCTCCATCGCCAGGGCCGCGTCCGAGGCCGTGCCCGCCCCCGCGTCCAGGACCACCGGCACCGTCGCCCGCTCGACGATCAGCTCGAAGTTGTGCGGGTTGCGGATGCCGAGCCCCGATCCGATGGGCGAGCCCAGCGGCATGATCGCCGCGCAGCCCACGTCCTCCAGCTTCCGGGCGAGCACCGGGTCGTCGTTCGTGTACGGGAGCACCGTGAAACCGTCGTCCACCAGGGTCTCCGCCGCGTCCAGCAACTCCACCGGGTCCGGCAGCAGGGTGCGCTCGTCGGCGATCACCTCCAGCTTCACCCAGTCCGTGCCCAGCGCCTCCCGTGCCAGGCGGGCGGTGAGCACGGCCTCGCCCGCCGTGTAGCAACCGGCGGTGTTCGGCAGCACGCGGATGCCGTGCCGGGCGAGCACGGACAGCACGGACCCCTTGACCGTCGGGTCCAGCCGCCGCATCGCGACCGTGGTCAGTTCGGTGCCGGAGGCGAGCAGCGCCTGCTCCATGATCTCCAGGCTGGGCGCACCGCCCGTGCCCATGATCAGCCGGGAGCCGAAGGCGGTGCCGCCGATGGTCAGCGGGTCGTCGGCCATGGGGTCAGCCTCCCTGGACTGCGGTGAGGACCTCGACGCGGTCGCCGTGGCGGAGCGGGGTCGCCGGCCACTGCGCGCGGGGGACGACGGTCTCGTTGAGCGCGGCCGCCACCCCGGACGGGGCGGCCGTCAGGGTCGCGACCAGGCGGTCGAGGGTGACGCCCTCGGCGACCTCCCGCGCCTCGCCGTTGACGGAGACGGACAGAAGGAGGGGCGCGGTCATGCGTGCTGCTCCTGGAGGGCGAAACGGTCGGGGGAGAAGGGCCGGGCCTGCGCGGGGACCTCCGAACCGGTGAGGACCTCGGCCATCACGTCGCCGGTCAGCGGGGTCAGCAGCACACCGTTGCGGTGGTGCCCGGTGGCGAGCACCAGTCCGTCCAGCGCGCCGCGGCCGAGCAGCGGGGCGTTGTCGGGGGTGCCGGGGCGCAGGCCCGCCTGCGTCCCGGTCAGCGGGAGTTCGGTGATGCCGGGGAGCAATTCGTGGGCGTCGCGCAGCAGTTCGTACACGCCGCCGGCGGTGACGGTGGTGTCCCAGCCCATCTCCTCGCTGGTCGCGCCGACGACCAGTTCGCCGTTCTCGCGCGGCACCAGGTAGACGTGGCCGCCGCGCACCACGGCCCGTACCGTCCGCGACAGGAACGGCGCGTAGGCCGGCGGCACCCGCAGCCGCAGCACCTGCCCCTTCACCGGCCGTACGGGCGGCAGCACCCGTGCGGGCAGCCCCTCGATCCGGCCGCTGAGGCTGCCGGCCGCCAGCACCACCTGCCCGGCGGCGACCCGGCTGCCGTCCTCCAGGACGACCCCATGCGCGCGGTCGCCCGTGACCTCCACCCGGGCCACCCGCGACCGCCGGAACTCCACCCCGGACAGCTCGCAGGCGCGCACCAGCGCCGCGGCCAGCCGTCGCGGGTCGACCTGGTGGTCGCCGTCGACCCGCAGCCCGCCATGCACGCCGGGGGCGAGCATCGGCTCCAGCCGGCGGCACTCGCGGCCGCCGAGCCGCTCCGAGGCCAGGCCCAAGGACTGCTGGAAGGCGTGGAGTTCGCGCAGCTGCGCGCGGTCGTCCGCGTCGAGGGCGACGGCGAGGGTGCCGCAGGTGCGGTACCCGACGTCGAGCCCCGTGGTCTCCTCCAGCTCGGCCACGAAGGACGGATAGCGCCGCGCCGCCGCGAGGTTGAGCTCCAGCAGCGCCTGCTCGCCGTACTGCACCTCCGTCACCGGGGCCAGCATCCCCGCGGCCACCTGGGCGGCCCCGCCGCCCGGTTCGGGGTCCGTGACCGCCGTCCGCAGACCGCGCCCGCCGGCCCGCCACGCGGTGACCAACCCGATGATCCCGCCGCCGATCACGACGACGTCATGACGCCGCATGATGTTCCGCTCCTCCCTTCGCCGGCATGACCCGGATCAGGTTCGTACGGTCGGCGGCCGCTCCAGCCGCCCTCTCAGCCCGGTGCGCCGGGCTCCCGCGAGTACTCCTGAACCACCTTAGTACGCACCATCCGCGGCGAGTAGGGCACCGGTACCGGCCTGCGAGCGGTCGGCGGCGTTACGGTGATCGCGTGACCAGCAGCAGCGAGCAGCGTGTCGTCGTCGTCGGGGCCGGGATGGCCGGAGTGCAGACCGCCGTGTCCCTGCGCGAACAGGGGTGGGGCGGGACGATCACGCTGATCGGCGCGGAGCCGCACGCCCCTTACGACCGGCCGCCGCTGTCCAAGGGCGTGCTCTTCGGCGCCGAGGAGGGCCCGGCGCTGGACGTCGACTTCGCGGGCATCGGCGTCGAACTTCTGCTCGGGCGGCACGCGAGGGCCCTGCTCCCCGGCGAACGGCAGGTCCTGACCGACGGCGGGCCGGTCGGCTACGACAAGCTCGTCCTGGCCAGCGGCGCCGAGCCGGTCATGCTCCCGGGCAGCGAGGGCACGCCCGGCGTGCACGTGCTGCGCACCCTGGACGACGCCACCGCGCTGCGCCCGGTGCTGGAGGGCCGGCACCGGGTCGTGGTGGTCGGCGCGGGCTGGATCGGCGCCGAGTTCGCCACCGCGGCACGTCACGCCGGGTGTGAGGTGACCGTCGTGGAGGCCGCCGACCGCCCGCTCGCCGGGGTGCTTCCGGCCCGCATCGCCGAACGGATGCGCGGCTGGTACGCGGAGGAGGGCGTCGAGCTGCGCACCGGCGCGGTCGTCTCCTCCGTCGAGCCGAACGCGGTGCACCTCGCCGACGGCAGCGTGCTCGCCGCCGAGGCGGTCGTCGTCGGGATCGGCGCCCGGCCCGCCACCGGCTGGCTGGCCGGTTCCGGCGTCGAGTTGGGGCCGGACCGTTCCGTCCTCGCCGACGACCGGCTGCGCACCTCGGTGCCGGACGTGTACGCCGTGGGGGACTGCGCCTCCTTCCCGTCGGCGCGGTACGGGGAGCGGCTGCTGATCCACCACTGGGACAACGCGGTGCAGGGGCCGCGCACGGCCGCCGCGAACATCCTGGGCGGCGACGAACCCTACGACCCCGTGCCCTACTTCTGGTCGGAGCAGTTCGGGCGGTTCGTGCAGTACGCCGGCCACCACGTGGACTCCGACCCCATGCTGCTGCGCGGTGACCCGGACGGGCCCGCCTGGTCGGTGCTGTGGCTGCGAGACGGCCAGCTGGTCGCGCTGTTCGCCGTCGGGCGGCCCCGTGACCTGGCGCAGGCGCGCAAGCTCATCGCCCGCGGCGCCCACCTGGACGAGGCCCTGGCGGCCGACCCGGCGGTCCAGCTCCGGGCCGCGGTCGTCTGAGCCGCCGGCCGTGCCGGCCGTGCCGGACGGGCCGCTGCGGCGTCGGCGGGGCGTAGCGGACCCGTCAGGACGGAGCAACGGGTGGCGTGAGCGGTTCCATGGTGTCGGTCCGGGATGGCACGCTTGTCCTGTGACCGAGATCGACGCAAAGATTGACTCCCTCGTCCCCTCCTGGCTGTACGTCCCCGACGTCGCCGAGCGCCTCGGCGTGGAGGTGACCCGGGTCCGCCAGCTCATCAAGGAGGGCCAGCTCATCGCCGTGCGCCGCGGGGAGAACCGGGTGCTGATGGTCCCCGCCGACTTCATCGGCGACGAGAAGATCGTGAAGGGCCTCACGGGCACCCTCACCGTCCTCAAGGACGACGGGTTCAGTGACGCAGAGGCCCTGGAGTGGCTGTTCACCCCGGACGAGAGCCTGCCCGGCACCCCCGTCCAGGCGCTGCGTGAGAACCGCGGCACCGAAGTGAAGCGCCGCGCGCAGGCGCTCGCCGTCTGACCGTACGACCCGCCACCGCCGCAGCCATCCCAGGGGGACCGCCCGCATGAGCACCGGTACGAGCACGAGCAGCAGCACGAGCACCCGCACGAGCGGCAGCGCCCGCGCCCAGCTCGCCGACGCCCGGCTCTACCTGTGCACGGACGCGCGCAAGCGCCACGGCGGCCTGGCGGAGTTCGCGGCGTTCGCGGACGCCGTGCTGGCCTCCGGGGTGGACGTGATCCAGCTGCGCGACAAGGGCCTGGAGGCCCGCGAGGAGCTGGAGTACCTCGCGGTCCTCTCGGAGGAGTGCGGACGGCACGGCAGGCTGCTCGCGGTGAACGACCGCGCCGACGTGGCGCACGCCGCCGGGGCGGACGTCCTGCACCTGGGCCAGGGCGACCTGCCCGTGCCGGCCGCCCGCGCGATCCTCGGCGTCGAGGTGGTCATCGGGCGCTCCTGCCACTCCGAGGCCGAGGCGGCCGCGGCCGCCGAGGAGCCCGGTGCGGACTACTTCTGCACCGGGCCGGTGTGGCCCACCCCGACCAAGCCCGGCCGGCCCGCGCCCGGCCTCGGCCTGGTCCGCTACGCGGCGGGCCTGGGCACGGACCGGCCGTGGTTCGCGATCGGCGGGATCGACCTGTCCAACGTGGAGCAGGTGCTCGACGCCGGGGCCCGCCGGATCGTGGTCGTACGGGCCGTGACGGAGGCGGACGACCCGGGTGCCGCGGCGGCCGAGCTGGCCAAGCGGGTGCGCTCGTACGACGGCTGAGCGAGGTCCGGGCGGGGGCCCGCGCCGGTCGTACGGGGGCCGGCTGCCGGGCTGTGCGGTGCGCAGTCGTCTCGCGTTGCGAGCGCGGGATGTCCAAGGGGTGAACATTTGGGCGTCGCCTGTTGGGACGGTCCAGGTCGCGCCGATAGCCTGAGGCGCATGGCCCTCGGAACCGCCTCCACCAGGACCGATCACGCGGTCACCATTCGTGAGCTGCTGGCCTCCGGCGAGCGCTCGTACTCCTTCGAGTTCATGGCGCCGAGGACCGAGAAGGGCGAGCGGACGCTGTGGAACGCCATCCGCCGCATCGAGGCCGTGGGTCCCACCTTCGTCTCCGTCACCTACGGCGCGGGCGGCACGTCCCGCTCCGGCACCGTCCGGGCGACCGAGCGCATCGCCTCCGACACCACCCTGACCCCGGTGGCCCATCTGACGGCGGTGAACCACTCCGTCGCCGAGCTGCGCAACATCATCGGCCAGTACGCGGACGCGGGCATCCGCAACATGCTCGCGCTGCGCGGCGACCCGCCCGGCGACCCCATGGGGGAGTGGCTGCGGCACCCGGAGGGTGTCGACTACGCCTACGAACTGGTGCGTCTCATCAAGGAGTCGGGCGACTTCTGCGTGGGCGTCGCCGCCTTCACCGAGATGCACCCCCGCTCGACCGACTGGGAGAGTGATACGCGTCACTTCATCGAGAAGTGCCGGTCGGGCGCGGACTACGCCATCACCCAGATGTTCTTCAACGCCGAGGACTACCTGCGGCTGCGTGACCGGGTCGGGAAGGCGGGCTGCGAGACCCCGATCATCCCCGAGATCATGCCGGTCACGAACGTGCGGCAGATCGAGCGCTTCGCCCAGCTCGGCAACGCGCCTTTCCCGCAGGAGCTCGCGGACCGTATCCTCGCGGTCAAGGACGATCCGGCCGCGGTGCGGGCGATCGGGGTCGAGTACGCGACGGAGATGTGCGGGCGGCTGATGGCCGAGGACATCCCGGGGCTGCACTTCATTACCCTTAATCACTCCACGGCGTCGTTGGAAATCTACGAGAATCTGGGACTGCACCAGAGGTCGTGAGGGCGGACCCGCTGCCCCTGTGGGCCGACGACGGTGAACGGTGAGGAAGTGCGCTCATGGCCTACACAGTGCTCTACATCGCCTTCGGGGTGGTCGCGCTGTGGCTGCTCGGTGAAGTGCTCCTGCAGTACAAGGCGCGGTTGAGGTGGCGGCTGCTGGCCTTCGCGGGGTTCCTCGGTGTCGTCCTGGGCGTCTACCTGCCCTCGGTCCTCGTCATCGTGGTGGGTGCGCTCGCCTTCGGCGCCGGCCAGACCTTCGTCACGCTCTCCTACCGCCGCGGCTTCGTCGAGGGCTGGGCGCTGCGGTCGCCCAAGGAAGGCGCCGACGACGAGGACGACGAGGAGGCGCCGCCGCTCCCGCGCCGTGCCGCCGGCCGCCGCGGGCGGGGCGCGGACCGCGAGGAGGCTCCGGCCGAAGCCCTGTCGACGCCGTACGAGGAGCCCGGCAACGAAGCCCCCGCCGGCGCGGGCGTCGGGCAGTCCTACGACAGCTACGCCACCGCCGGCCAGGCCGCCGCGGCACCCGCCGGGATGGACTCCACGCAGGTCTACCAGCCCATGCCCATGCACGAGGACAGCGGCGAGTACCCGATGTACAACAACAACGGGCAGCCGAACTACGCCCAGGACCCCTACGCCGGTGCCGGTTACCAGAACTACGACGCCACCACCGGCTACGGCGACTGGAACGGCGGCCAGCAGCAACAGCAGCCCGCCGCCGCCTCGTACGACGCCTACGGACAGCAGCAGCAGACCGGCGGCTGGGAGCAGCAGCAGACGGCCTACGGCAACTACGCGGGCGGCTACCAGGACCCGTACCAGGGCCAGACCCAGGGCCAGGGCGTTCCTCAGCAGCAGTACGGCTACGACACCCCGGCGGGCGGTGTGTGGGTGCCGCAGCAGGGCGGAGAGCAGCAGCCCTACGTCCCGCAGCAGCAGAACACCTACGACCAGCAGGGCCAGCAGCAGGGGCAGCAGGGCCAGGGACAGTACGACCAGTACGACCCCTACCGCTACAACTAGCTCCCAGGGCGGGCCCGTCGGCCGAAGCCGGCCCGCTCCGGCCCGGAAGTCCGGCAGCCCGGCGTCGCCGAGGATCTCCACGTCCGAGGCGGCGACGGGCCGTCGCCTCCGGCAGCTCCTGCGGCCACGCGTCGAGGGTGAACTCCGTGCCGGGTGCCGGGGGCGGTCGAGGCCCGCGGCCCCCAGGACGCGGCCCGGCAGCCCGGTCACCGCAGAGGGCACGACCGGCGCCCGGGAGCCGGAGGCTCCCTCAGCGACTGCCGCCCGGACCGCCCGCTATGAGGTCGGCGGCGATGGCACCCGACATACCGGTGTGGGCGAGGCCGCCACCGGGGTGGGACCAGCCGCCCACCAGGTACAGGCCGGGGACGAGCAGCCGGTTGCCGGGGTGCAGATGCGCCCCTTCCGCGCCGGCCAGGGCCGGGCGGGGGAGCCGGCCGCCCGGAGTGCCGGTCTCCTCCTCGGTGTCGGCGGGTGTGTGCACGGCCCGCCACAGCAGGCGGTCCGTCAGACCGGGCAGCACCGCCGCCGCGGCCGCCTGCGCCGCGTCCGCGGCGCGCTCGGCCGGACCCGGCGCCCGCCAGTCCACTCCGGAGGGGCCGTGGGGCGGGACCGTGACGCCGAGCGTGACCGACTCCGAGGCACCGTCGGGCCGCAGGGTCTCGTCGTCGGGGCGCAGCACGGTGACCGTCGGGCGGTCGTAGAACTCCCCGCGCGCCAGGGCGGCCGCCTCGGCCTCCGGGTCCGCCGAGTGGACGACCGTACGGTGCACGGCATCCGAGGGCCGGGCCCCGCGCAGCGCCAGGCAGACCGTGAGGCGCCCGGGGCCCTCGCAGCGGGGACCGGGGCCGGTGCCTTCCCACAACCGGTCGGCCTGCCGGGCTTCCCCGGCGCCGCGCGAGAGCAGCGGGGGCAGCAGCCACGGGGCGACGCCGGCGACCACGGTGTCGGCCTCCACCCTTGTGCCGTCGTCGAGTTCGAGACCGGCCGCGCGGCCGTCCTTCTCCACGATCCCCGCCACCCCGGTCCCGAAGTGGAACTCCACCCTCCGGGCAACGCACCGCGCGTGCACGGCGTCGGCCAGCGCCCGCATGCCGCCGCGCACGTACCAGCTGCCGAAGGTCTGCTCCAGGTACGGCAGCACGGCGGCGCTCGCGGGCGCGTTGCGCGGGTCGAAGCCGTACGCCAGGGCGTACGAGCCGAGCAGCGCGGCGAGCCGCGGATCCTCCAGCTCACGCCGGGCGACGTCGGCCAGGGTGGGCGCGCCGCGCCGGAACAGTCCGCGGCGCACGGGAGGCGCCGGATACGGATCGCGGCCGAGCGCGGACGGATCGCCCGCGAGCGCGTCCTCCAGCAGGGGCCGGCGTGTGGCGTCCCAGACCTCCCGGGCCCGCACCAGCAGTTCGCTCCAGCGCTCGCCCGCCCCGCTGCCGAGTGCCGCGTCCAGGGCGGCGACGACCCCGCCGCGCGACGCGTTGGGCAGTGACACGGACGTGCCGTCGGCGAAGAGGTGGTGGCTCGCCGGGTCGACCTGGCCGAGGGTGACGCTGTCCTCCAGGCTCTCCCTGCCGGTCTTGAGGAACAGGTCGCGGTAGACCGCGGGCAGGTGCAGCAGGCCGGGGCCGGTGTCGAACCCGAACCCCGCGCGCTCCAGCCGCCGCACCGCGCCCCCGTGGGTCCCGGCGCGTTCGTAGACCGCCACCCGGTGCCCGCCGGTGGCGAGCCGGGCGGCGGCCGCCATGGCGCCCATCCCCGCGCCGATCACCGCAATCCGTGCCATGAGGGGGACTCTAACCCCAGCCACCGACAACGCCGCGACCGGCCTTGCGTCGTTCCCTGCGGGCCTTCCAGCGCTGCCAGGCACGGCGGATCCGCGACAGTATGAAGAACACCAGGACGATGCCCAGCACCAGCAGCACCGCCGCGATGCACGCCGCGGCCACCGGGTGGAAGAGCGCGAAGACGATGATCGCGGCGACGCCGACGTCCTCGGCCAGGCTGATCACGATGTTGCTCGCGGGCTCCGGCGAGGTGTTGACGCCCAGCCGCAGCCCGGCCTTCACCAGATGGCTCAGCAGCGCCGTCGTCCCGCCGACCGCGCCCGCCGCCAGCTGCGGCAGGGAGCCGTCCTGACCGGCCAGCAGGGCCGCCACCACGCCGCCGGCGACCGGCCGGACAGCCGTGTGCACGGCGTCCCACGTGGTGTCCACGTAGGGGATCTTGTCCGCGACCGCCTCACAGAGGAACAGGATCCCCGCGGCGACCAGCACGTCGGTGCGCTCCAGCGCCGGCGGCACCTCGTCGCTGACGCCCGTGACGCCCATCAGGCCCAGGAGGAAGATCACGGCGTAGGCGTTGATCCCGCTCGCCCAGCCGCTGGTGAACACGAGCGGAAGTACCGACATGGGCCGTGATGCTACCGAACCCCTGGAAAACCACCGCTGCCATTGAGCGATACGACTCGGTAATGAGTACCTGTACTCAGATCCCCGGTTGAGTACCCGCACGGATGAGCGCGGACCGGCCGGGACGCCAAGGTGGAGGCAACGGAAGGGCACGGCACCGGCACCGCCGACACGGGGCGGCGGAACGGCGCGGCGCCCGGCCGGAACGGGGGTGCGCGGGGGAGCGCCGTCCCGGAACGGCCCGACGGGGGATCGGGCCGCGCCGGGGCGCGCGCCGCCGTGCGGGGCTCAGGCGCGGGCGTGCCCCGCGACCCGTCCCTGCAGCAGCCGTGACAGGGCCGCGTGCACGTCGTCGATCGACCGCTCGGGCTGGAAGGACAGCCAGTCCAGCGCCGCGACGAGCACCATCCCGAAAAGCGCGGCCGCCGTGAGCGGCACGTCGATCTCCTCGGAGAGCTCGCCCGCCGCCACCGCGTCGCGCAGCGTCTGCTCCACGACGGCGACCGCCTCCTTGCGCAGCACCATGAGCGTGTCCTGCCAGGCGCGGTTGGTCCGCCACAGCTCGGCCACGTACAGCTGCGTGAAGGACGGGTACTCGGCGATGAAGGCGAGCCCGGCCCGGATCATCGCGTCGATGGCGTCCACGTGACCGCCGCCGCGCGCGGTGACGCCGGCGCCCGCCTCCCGCAGGGAGGCCGTCAGCAGGCCGACGCCGTGCCGCAGCAGCTCCTCGAAGAGCTCGTTCTTGCTGGCGAAGTTGTAATAGACGGTGCCCTTGGCCACCCCGGCGCGCTCGGCGATCTGGTCGACCGTGGTGGCGGAGAAGCCCTGCTCGGCGATGAGCGTGACCGCGGCCTGGAAGAGCCTCTGCCGGGTGGCCTGCCGTCGTGCACTGTTCATGACGACGATTCTCTACGGTCCGGGCGCCCTCGGCGGCGCGCCCTCACAGGGACAGCTCCGGATGCAGCCGGTCCACCGTCCACACCTGCTTGCGGCGGGCCGACACCGCGGTGAGCGCCAGCGCGCCCGCGGTGAAGGCGAGCAGCACGAGGACCGCCCGCCACACCGGGCCGAGCCCGCCGCCCGAGACGAGGTGACGCAGCCCCTCGACGACGTAGGTCATCGGCAGGAAGGGGTGGATCGCGTTGAAGAAGTCCGGGCTGGTCTGAACCGGGTAGGTGCCGCCCGCCGAGGTGAGCTGCAGCATGAGCAGCGCCAGGACCAGCACGCGCCCCGCCGGTCCGAAGCGGGCGTTGAGCCACTGCACGATGGCGGCGAAGCAGGCGGTCACCAGCACCAGGAAACCGACCGTCCCGGCCGCCCGCACCATCTGCAGGCCGATCGCCCAGTGCAGCACCGCCATCAGGGCCAGCGTCTGCAGAACCCCGATGGCCACCACCGGCAGCCATCCGGCGAGTGCGATCCGCAGGGCGGGGGCGCCCGCGGCCATGGCGCGCCTGCTGAGCGGCGGCAGCAGCATGTACGCGACCATTGCGCCGACCCACAGCGACAGCGGGATGAAGTAGGGGGCGAAGCCCGTCCCGTAGTTGGGCGCCTTGTGCAGCGACTGCGCGGCGAGCCGGACCGGGTCGGCCATCACCTCGGTGCGGCCGGCGCGCTCCTCGCCGTCGTAGTCGGGGATCCGGGACGCGCCGTCGTGCAGTCCGACGGCGAGCTGCCCGCTGCCGTCGGTGAGCCGGGTCAGGCCGGTCGTGAGCCGGTTGCTGCCGTCCGACAGCCGGTACATCCCGCCCGCCAGGGTGTCGGCCCCCGAGGCCAGTTCGCGGAGCCCGGCGTCCAGGGCCCCCGCGCCGGCCGAGGCCGTCCGCAGGCCCTTGGCCACCGTGTGGGCGCCTTCGTTGAGCCGGTTGACGCCGTCGACGGCGTTCTGCAGCTTCGTGGCGAGCGCCGGGTCGGACAGCTCCACGGCCGCCGAGTGCAGCGTGCCGAGGTCGTCGCCGAGCTCGTCGAGGGCGGCTGAGTGCCCCTGCACATAGGTGTCGAGACGGCGGGCTACGGCCGCCACGTCGGCGGCGGCGTCGACGCCCTGCTTCAACGTCCGGCACTGCGGGGTGACCGCGCCCAGGGGGCACTGCTCGGTGAAGACGTCGTGGATCGCGGAGGAGGCCGCCTCCGCGTCCCGGGCCGCCCGCGCCGACTGCCGCGGTAGATCGTCGATGCCGTCGCGGGCGGCCTGCGCACCCCGGGCGACGACCCGCGCCACCGCGTTGATCTCCTTGACGTGCTGCCTGACGAAGGTCAGTTCGTCCGAAGCGCCGTTGACCTTGTCGGCCAGTGCCTGGGTTCCCGCGGCGACCTGGCCCGCGCCGGTGTCGAGCGCCCCCAGCCCGCCGGCGAGCGAACCGCTGCCCTCCTTGGCCGTGTGCAGGCCGCCGGCGAGCTGCCGTGCCCCGTCCTCGGCTGTGGAGATGCCGTCGCCGAGCCGCTTGGAGCCGGTACGGGCGGTGC
This sequence comes from Streptomyces sp. NPDC058864, assembly GCF_042742985.1. Classification (NCBI taxonomy): domain Bacteria; kingdom Bacillati; phylum Actinomycetota; class Actinomycetes; order Kitasatosporales; family Streptomycetaceae; genus Streptomyces; species Streptomyces sp. NPDC058864. The sequence goes on from NZ_JBHYMQ010000036.1 coordinate 47,648, forward strand.
CCGCGCCCTTGGTGACGTCGTCGGCCCCGTCGGCGGCCTTGACCGTCTCGTCGTGGAGGTCGGAGAAGGCCACGAAGATCCGGTCGTAGAAGTTTCTCGAAGCCTTGGTGGAGGCGGCGGACCGCACCTCGGAGAAGACCGTTCGGGAGATCTGCCCGACGATGTAGTTGTTGGCGTCGTTGGTGCGCACCTGGAGCGCGCCGGTGCGCGGCCGGTCGCCTGAACTCGACGCGACGCGCGCGCTGAAGTCCCGCGGGATGGTGAGCGACAGGTAGTAGGCGCCGTCCTCGACACCCTTGGCGGCCCCGGCGGCGTCGGTCTCGTGCCAGTCGAAGGTGTCGCTGTCGCGCAGGCCGTCCACGATGGAGTCACCCGCGGCGAGCCGCCGCCCGTCCACGGTGGTGCCCTCGTCGGCGTTCACCAGGGCGACGGGGATCTTGTCCAGCCGCCCGTAGGGGTCCCAGAACGACCACAGGTACAGGGCGCCGTAGAGCAGCGGCAGGAGCAGCAGCGACACCATGGCCGCGCGTGGCAGCCGCCCCCTGCCGAACTTCCTCAGCTCAAGCGCTGCCAGCCGCGGCGTGCGCATCGGCCGCCCCCTCCTCGTCGGTGGTGTCCTCGTCGTGCCCGGTGCCGTGCCCGGCGCCGCTCTCCGCGGCGGCTCCCCCGGTCGCCTCGCCGTCCGCGGCGGGCGGCTGGGTACGCACCACCACGGCGCCCTGCGGCGCCTCGGTGCACACGGCCAGCACGGTCGTGCCGTTCGCGGCGACGCCGCGCAGCATGGCCCAGGCCCGTTCGCGTTCGGCCGGGGCCAGTTTGTGGTCGGTGTCGTCCACCGCCAGCACTTCGGGGCGGGCCAGCAGCGCGAGGGCGGTGCCCAGGCGCAGGGCCTCGAGCCGTTCCAGGTCCCGGGCGGCGGTGCGTTCGGCCTTGGGCAGCGCCGACAGGTCCAGCCCGGCCGTCGCCAGCGCCTCGTCGACGCGCGCCCCGCCGGTTCCGCCGGGCCGCCGCAGCAGTTCGCGCAGCGGGCCGCCGAACCGCCTCTGCAGCAGCACGCGTTCCCGAAGGTGCTCGCCGACGGTGAGGGCGGGGTCGAGTTCCGAGACCCCGGCGACCGGGCCGAGTGCGGCGACCCGGCGGACCGCGGCGAGCTGCCCGGGCAGCCGGAGCCCGGCCACCTCGGCCCGGCCCTCCGTGGCGCGCATGCGCCCGGTCAGCGACAGCAGCAGGCAGGTCCGGCCCGAGCCGGAGGCGCCCTCGACGGCTATCAGACTGCCCGCCGGCGCGGTGAAGGTGACGTCCCGGAACACCCGGCCCCGGGGCCCCTTGAGCCCGAACCCCTCCGCGGTGATCACGCGGCCGCCCCTTTCTTTGAACTGACCAGTCAGTGCAAAAACCCTACCCTACGGGCCCACGGGACCGTGAATCCAGGGACGTTGTCCGGTCGCGGCGGGCGTTTGCGCAGGTCAGCCTGATTGTCAGAGGTGTGCTTCACGATGAGTGGTGAAGGCAGGGAAGTGTCGGACACGTCATGCGAAGACAGGAGGTATGTGATGACCGCGTCAGTCCGCAGCGGCGCCGTCGCCGGCGGCAGTGCCGCCGACGTCCACCCCGTGCTGCGCAGGGCCACCGCCCCCGCGGCCGCCCTCGACCTGCTCGTCCAGGCCCGGCGGGGGCTCGACGAGGCCGCCGTCCTGGAGATCCCCAACGACCGCTTCGCCACTGCCCACTTGGCCGCCCTGCGCACCGCTGCCGCCGTCCTCGCCGTACGCGGCCGCCCCGAACCGACCAGGCGGCGCCGGCAGCGGATACGCAGCGCCTGGGAGGTGCTGCCCGAGGTCGCGCCCGAACTGGCCGAGTGGAGCGCCCTGTTCGAGGCGGGCGCCGGTCAGCGGGCGCGCGCCGAGGCCGGCATCCAGGGCGCGGTCAGCGCCCGCGAGGCCGACGACCTCCTCCGCGCGACGGAGATGTTCCTGCGGCTCGTGGAGCGCATGCTGGCGCTGCAACCCGTGCTGGACCGGCCGCAGACCGGCCGTCCCGCTTGATCGGCCGCCGGGCGGCAGCCCACTAGAGTGGGTCCCAGGCTGGGCCGACCGGTCCCCAGCCCCGCCCGTCCGCGAGGAGCCGTCCGCATGTCCCGTCCAGGAGGGGCCGAACCGCTGCGGCCCCGCGCAGCCCTGCGTACCGCCGTGGTCTGGGAGGTCCTGCGCGACGCGCTGGACCGGCAGGCCAAGGCCGCCGGACGGGACGTCCTCGACGTGCTCGACACCGGTGGCGGCACCGGCAACTTCGCGGTGCCCGTGGCCAGTCTGGGCCACCGGGTGACCGTGGTCGACCCCAGCCCCGACGCCCTCTTCGCCCTCGAACGCCGTGCGGCGGAGGCAGGCGTGACCGATCGTGTCCGCGGGGTGCAGGGCGATGCCCACGGGCTGCTCGACGTCGTGCCGGCCGGCAGCCACGACGTCGTGCTCTGCCACGGCGTCCTGGAGTACGTGGACGACCCGGCCGAGGGCGTGCGCAACGCCGCGGGCACCCTGCGCGCCTCCGGCGCCCTCAGCCTGCTCGCCGCCAGCCGCCACGGTGCGGTGCTCGCCCGGGCGCTCGCCGGTCACTTCGGCGAGGCCCGGCACACCCTGGACGACCCCGACGGCCGCTGGGGCGAGGGCGATCCGATGCCCCGGCGCTTCACCGCCGACGAGCTCACCGCCCTGGTCACCGACGCCGGGCTGCGGGTCGGCTCGGTGCACGGCGTCCGCGTCTTCGCCGACCTGGTCCCCGGTGTCCTGGTGGACACCGAACCGGGCGCGATGGACGCCCTGCTGAGGCTGGAACTGGCCGCCGCGGAGCAGCCCGCCTTCCACGCCGTGGCGACCCAGCTGCACGTGCTGGCCGAGCGCGGCTGACCCGCGGCGGGGGGCGGTTGCCCCTGCCGCTTCCGGTCACCCAGCGGGAGGAGTCCGTCACACGCCCCCCGATTCCCGGTTCAGGGCCGTATGCTGGCATGACGTGGCGTTCGACGGGGAAAACACCCCCCGTCGGATTGGCGTAGTGGGGCGGGTTTCACGGGGGCGATTCCCTGCCTATCCTGGAAGGGTCGTACTGGTCGCTCCCCCCGCGACCGACGAGGAGGAGGACTCCGTGCCGCTCTCGGAGCACGAGCAGCGCATGCTCGAGCAGATGGAGCGAGCGCTGTACGCCGAAGATCCCAAGTTCGCGTCGGCGCTTGAGGGAAGCGGGCTGCGCACCTACACCAGGCGGCGCGTCTACCTGGCTGTGGCGGGCTTCCTGGTGGGCATCGGGCTGCTCATGAGCGGCATGATCGCCCAGCAGCCCTGGATCAGCGTCGTGGGCTTCCTCGTGATGCTCGGCTGTGCCGTTCTCGCCGTCACCGGCTGGCGTCGTGCCGCCAAACCGGGTGCGGCGGCCGCGCCCGCGGAGCACCCCCAGCAGGGTGCCGCCGGACGCGGCCGCCGCAACCAGCCGCGGCGCAAGATGATGGACCGTATCGAAGAGCGCTGGCAGCGGCGCCGGGACGAACAGGGCCACTGACACACGGACGAAGACGAAGGGGCGGGGTTCCGGTCGGAACCCCGCCCCTTCGTCATGCCGCCCGGCCGTCGCCGTGCGGGGCAGCGCGATCCGGGTCAGGTGATGCGGCGTGCGGCGGACCGGATGCGCACCGCGCAGGGCCGGTGTCTCCCGGGTACGCGCTCGGAACGGGGCCGGCCACCCGGCGGCCGGCCCCCGGGTCCCTCAGGAGGTCCGGCGCTGCCGCAGCGGCCGCATCACGGCGTCGCCCACACCGCGCAGCCGGGCCGAGACACGGGCAGAGGCCGCCGACCAGCGCTCCGCGGACCGCCATACGACCCGCACCGTGGAGCGGGGGAGCAGTACGGCACGGATCCGCGTCATGGTGTCCGCGTTCCTGCGCAGTCCCTCCCGCACCAGCTGGACGTCCTTCGCCGAGCCCGTTGTGGTCGGCGGGCGGGGCGAGAACAGGGCCTGCTCCACCACGGTCGCCAGACGCTGCGCGGCCTCGGCCGAGGGCCCCTCCAGGCCGCCGTCGCGGACGAGGCGCCCCGCGACCCTGCGCGGGGTCTCGGACTCGTCGGGCCGCAGACCGTAGTCCCAGGCGGTGTCGATCAGCTCGAGCCAGGCTGCCAGGGTCCGGGCACCGTCCTGGGCGCCCATGGCGTCCAGCTCGCCGGGGGTCGGCGCCCGCGGGGCCCCGTCCTGCCCGTCCCCGCCGTCCACCGCCACGCCAGGGGCGCGCCCGGTCAGCTCCAGCCACGCGGCCAGGGCCGCAGCGTCGTGTCCGCCGCGCAGCCGCTGGAAGCGCTGCCTGCGCCGCCAGAGCAGCGGCAGCAGCAGGACGAGCACCACCAGCGGCACCAAGGCCCAGAGGAGGAAGAGCAGCGCCCAGTCGAGGAGGACCCCCGGCCACAGACTCTCGTCATCCCCGCCGGCGCCCGAGGCCTGCCCCAGGGGGTCGCAGTTGCCGAGCTGGGCGTCCTTGCCCACGCAGGCCGGGGAGACGGTCGGGCCGGTGCTCGCCCCGGCCCCCGCCGACTGCTCCGGGGTGTCCGGCGCCGCGGGCCCGGTGTCGGGGGTGGTCGCCTCCTGGGTGTAGCCCGGCAGGGTGCCACGGGTGGGCGTGGGCTCGAACCGCGTCCAGCCGACACCCTCGAAGTACAGCTCGGGCCAGGCGTGCGCGTCCTTCAGCCCCACCGCGTACGCGCCGTCCGACTCGGCGGTGCCGGGCGTGAAGCCGACCGCCACCCGCGCCGGGATGCCGAGGGTCCGCGCCATCGCCGCCATGGTGAAGGCGAAGTGGATGCAGAACCCTTCCTTGTTGCGCAGGAAGCGGGTGATCGCCTGCACGCCGGTGCCGGAGCGCACCGAGGTGTCGTACGAGAAGGCGCCCGAGGTGAACCACCGCTGCAGCGCGAGGGCCCGCTCGTAGTCGTTGCCGGCGTCCTTGGTGACGTCCAGTGCCGTCTGCGCCACCACCTTGGGCAGCGAATCCGGCACCTTGGTGTACTCGTCCCGCAGCTCGGCGTCGGCCGGCGGCGCGCTCGCCAGCTGCTGAGCGGTCGGCTCCAGTTCCAGGCTGCTGACCTGGTACTGGGTGTCGGAGGTGGTCTGCCCCCGGTCGCCGATGACGGTGCGGCCGGTGGGCTCGTAGCGCCAGCGCCCGTCCACCTTCACCTGGGTGGCCGGGTACGGCAGCGGCAGCCACATCTGGACGTAGCTCTTGTCCGCCGCGACCGAGGTGGCGACCTCCGTGGCCTTCACGTCGGGGCCGAGCCCCTGCGGGCCGGGCAGCACCTTGGGCACGCCGGTGAGGGAGCGCTGGGCGGGCTCCCACTTGTCGCCGGTGAAGCGGTCGAGCGCCACGATCCGCAGGTACATGTCGGCGTTGGAGACGGCGTTCGTCCGGTAGCGGAGCACCACCCGGTCGTCGGACTGGTTCAGGTTGTCCTGGAGCGCGACCACGGGATTGACCGCGGAGATCGTGCCGCCGCCGCGCCCGTTGCCGGTGCCGGAGCCCCCGGTCGGCAGCAGCCCCGCGCCCGTGGCGGGCAGCGCCCACGAGGCCACCAGGGTGATGCCGAGCGCCATCGCCCCGACGCGGCGCCCGGTCCGCACCGGTGCCACCGCCCCGGTCGGCCCTCCGTAGCCGGCGCGCGCCCCGGATCCGACGCCGCCGAAGACCCGCCCCCAGCGGGAGATCCGGTCGCGGCCCTCGGCCAGCAGGAGCAGCAGGTAGCCGACGGCGGCCAGCAGGAAGTACGGCCAGCGGGTGCCGTCGCCCCCGGCCAGCCCCGCAGCGATCGAGTACAGGGCGAGCAGCGGCAGCCCGGCCGGGGCCGCGCTGCCGTACGTCACCGCCAGCGCGTCCACGGCCAGTCCGATCAGCAGCACCCCGCCGAGCAGCAGCAGCCGGATGCCCGGGGTGACCGGCGCCGGGATGGCGAACTGGGTCACGTCCTGCATCGCGGCCGTCAGCAGGTTGCCGAACTGGGTGTAGGCGGCGGGCCCGGGCAGGAACCCGAACAGGGCCTGCTCGCTGGCGAACATCAAGGTCAGCACCAGCAGTGAGGTCACCGCCTGGGCCAGCACCGTCAGCGGCCGGGCCAGCGGCACCCGCCGGGTGAGCGCGCCCACGCCGGTCTGCAGCAGCACCAGGAAGACGGCCTGGAGGATCCACGAGTTCGGCGTCGCCAGCGGCAGCAGCGAGCAGGTGGTCATCAGTGTCGCCGCCGCCGCGCAGAGCGCGAGCCGTCCCCGTCCGCTCATCATCGCGTCCCCGCCTCCTCGCGCGACCGGTGCCGGTCGGCGCGCTGCCACAGTTCGGGCAGCCCGTCGCCCGCGGCGGCCGGGAGCACCGTCCAGCCCGCCTCGTGCAGCATCCGCACGGCCCGTGCCGAGGCGTCCTCGGCCGCGTCCCCGTCGACGCCCGGCCGCACGACCTGCGGCCGGGCAGCCCCGTCCTCGTCCAGGGCCCCCCAGGCCGCACTGTCCAGGACGAAGGCGACGGCCGCCCCCGCCCGCTGCCGCATGCGTCCCGCCATCGCGGCCTGCTCCTCGTCGAGGTCCCCGAAGAAGGCCACCAGCAGGCCCTCGCTGCCCGTACGCAGCACGTCGAGCGCACGGGAGAGCCCGGCGCCGTCCGAGTGGTCGACCACGGCCAGGGTGTCCAGCATGGCGCCGGCCGCGTCCGAGGAGTCGGTGCCGCCGAAGCCCTCGGCCCCGGGCACCGTGCTGCCGGTGTCGGTGAGCAGCCGTACGGAGTAGCCGCGCTCCAGCATGTGCATCGCCACCGACGCCGCCCCGGACACCGCCCACTCGAAGGCCGAGTCGGGTCCGGCGCCGAAGTACGCCACGGCCCGGGTGTCCAGCAGCACCGTGCACCGGGCGCGGTGCGGCTGTTCTTCGCGCCGCACCATGAGTTCGCCGTACTTGGCGGTCGAGCGCCAGTGCACCCGGCGCAGGTCGTCGCCGTGCCGGTAGCCGCGCGGGATCACGTCGTCCTCACCGGCCAGGGCCAGCGCCCGGGTGCGGCTCTCCCCGTAACCGGAGGAGTCGCCCTTGAGCTTGACCGGCGGCAGCGGCTCCACCCGGGGCACCACGGTCAGCGTGTCGTACGCGCTGAAGGAGCGGGTCAGCTCGCACATGCCGAAGGGGTCGGTCAGCCGCAGCTGCAGCGGCCCCAGCGGGTAGCGCCCGCGCAGGTCGGAGCGGACCCGGTAGGACACCTCGCGGTGCCCGCCGGGCTCCACCCGGTCCAGGATGAAGCGGGGCCGGGGCCCCAGCACGTAGGGCACCCGGTCCTGGAGCATCAGCAGCCCGGTGGGGAGCCGCGACACGTTGTCCACCCTCAGGTGCACCCGCGCCTCCGACATCGCCGGCACGCGCGAGGGCGACAGCCGGCGGCTGCCCGCGACGCGGTAGCGGGTGCGGTACAGGACCGCCACGCAGACCAGCGGCAGCACGGCCAGCAGCAGGCCGACCTTCAGCAGGTCCGGCTGCCCCAGGACATAGGCGCAGACGGCCGCCGCGATCCCCGCGGCGAGGAACGAGCGGCCCCGTGTGGTGAGGCCGCCCAGTGCGGCCCGGAAGCCGCTTTCACGCTCGGTCACGCGGCACCTCCAGCGCCCCCGCCCGTCGTCCGGCTCACCGGCTGCCGTACGGGTCCGGGACCGGCGTGCGCTGCACGATCTCCGCCACGACCTGCTCCGGCGTGCGCCGGTTCAACTGGGCCTGCGCGGTCGGCAGCAGACGGTGCGCCAGCACGGCCGCCGCCAGCGACTGGACGTCGTCGGGGAGCACGTAGTCCCGGCCGTCCAGGGCCGCCGCCGCGCGTGCCGCGCGCACCAGGTGCAGGGTCGCGCGCGGGGAGGCGCCGAGCCTCAGGTCCGCGTGGTCCCGGGTGGCCGAGACCAGGCTCACCGCGTAGTGCCGCACGGCCGCGGACACGTGCACCGTCCGTACCGCTTCGACCAGTTTGACGATCTCGTGGGCGTGGGCGACCGGCTGCAGGTCGTCCAGCGGGCTGACGCCCGCGTGCACGTCGAGCATCTCCAGCTCGGCCTCCATGCTCGGGTAGCCGATGGAGACCCTGGCCATGAAGCGGTCCCGCTGCGCCTCGGGCAGCGGATAGGTGCCCTCCATCTCCACCGGGTTCTGGGTGGCGATGACCATGAAGGGGCTCGGCAGCGGGTAGGTGCTGCCGTCGATGGTGACCTGCCGCTCCTCCATCGACTCCAGCAGCGCCGACTGCGTCTTGGGCGACGCGCGGTTGATCTCGTCGCCGACGACGATCTGGGCGAAGATCGCGCCCGGCTTGAACTCGAAGTCGCGGCGCTGCTGGTCGAAGACGCTGACCCCGGTGATGTCCGACGGCAGCAGGTCCGGCGTGAACTGGATGCGCCGCACCGAGCAGTCGATCGACCGGGCCAGCGCCTTGGAAAGCATCGTCTTGCCGACGCCGGGGACATCCTCGATCAGCAGGTGTCCCTCGGCGAGCAGCACCGTCAGCGCAGTCCGTACGACCTCGGGCTTGCCCTCGATCACGTTCTCCACCGACCGGCGTACGCGGTCCGCCGTGGCAGTCAGATCACTGAGGCTCGCTCGCGCGTCATAGGTCGTCACCCGGTTCTCCTCGGCCCGTTCCTGGGGACACGGTCATCCCTGGACCGGCCCTCCCCGTTACACGAAGCATTCTCTCCTTCAACTATGCTCCGCGTCACTCCGCTTCCGTTACTCGTTTGTGATTTCGCGCAGCAGGCCGGAGTGGACGTCGAACACAAATCCCCGCACATCGTCCGTGTGGGTCAGGAAGGGGGACGTCCGGACCCGCTGCATCGACTGACGCACGTCCTGGTCGACGTCGCGGAAGGACTCCACCGCCCACGTCGGACGCTGGCCCACCTCCTCCTCCAGCTCCGTGCGGAACTCCTCGGTCAGCGACTCCAGGCCGCAGCCGGTGTGGTGGATCAGCACGACCGAGCGGGTGCCGAGGGCGCGCTGGCTGATGGTCAGCGAGCGGATGGTGTCGTCGGTGACCACGCCGCCGGCATTGCGGATGGTGTGGCAGTCGCCGAGCTCCAGGCCCAGCGCCTTGTGCAGGTCGAGGCGGGCGTCCATGCAGGCGACCACGGCCACCTGGAGCACGGGGCGGGCGTCCATGCCGGGGTCGCGGAACTGCTCCGCGTAGCGCCGGTTCGCCTCGACCAGCCGGTCGGTGACGGACGCCGTGCCGGTGCCGGCGGGAACCGCGGACTGATGCGCGTTTATCGACATGACACGACCGTAGAGGGCGCGGTCTCATCCGACCTGCTGTGAGCTCCGGCAAATCTCGGTCAAACCGGTGCACTGTGAGGTAACCCACAGGCGTCGCGCGCGCTCGCCCGTGCGGGTGATTCGGACGCCGGGGCCCACGAGGGCGCCTGCGCCAGGGCAGGCTTTTCGTTGACCGTGGGGGCCGGTGGAGTAAAGTGGCGCGAAGTGGGTCGACCAACCTGGTGCGGGAGGTGCGGATGTTCCTCGGGACGTACGCGCCACGGCTGGACGACAAGAGCCGGCTGGTCCTGCCCGCGAAGTTCCGCGAGCAGTTCGCGGACGGTCTGGTCATCACCAAGGGCCAGGAGCGCTGCCTGTACGTATGGCCGGTCGAGGGCTTCCGGGCCCTCACCGAGGAGCTCCGCCGGGCCCCCCTCACCTCCAAGGCGGCGCGCGACTACATGCGCGTGCTCTTCGCCGGCGCCCACGACGAGGTTCCCGACAAACAGGGCCGGGTCACCCTCCCGCAGCCCCTGCGCGACTACGCCGGACTGCGCCGCGACTGCGCGGTGATCGGCGCCAACACCCGGGTCGAGGTGTGGGACGCGGTGGCCTGGGAGGACTATCTGGCGGGTCAGGAAGACGCCTTTTCGGCGTTGTCCCAGGAGGTGCCTCCCGGCTTACTGTGACCACGCCCGTAGCCTGATGGCTCACGTACGAGTACGTGACGCTCGGCCTCCTCCCGCTCCCCGGTCCGCTGGCACTCCTTCCCCGGTGCCAGATGGCCGCCCACGAGCGGGCGGGGACCCAGTGGTACGTCCCCGCGAGCAGATGAGAAGGGCTTCATGAGCACCACCCCGTCCGAGCCACGCCACGTCCCGGTCATGCTCGACCGCTGCCTGGACATGCTGGCCCCCGCCGTCGGCACGCCGGGCGCCGTGGTCGTGGACGCCACCCTCGGCCTCGGCGGGCACAGCGAGGCACTGCTGCGGCGGTTCCCCGAGGTCCGGCTGGTCGCCGTCGACCGCGACCCCGCCGCGCTCAAGCTCGCCGGTGAGCGGCTCGCACCGTACGGGGACCGGGCCACCCTCGTGCACGCGGTCTACGACGAGATCCCCGAGGTCCTGGAGCGTCTCGGCGTCCCCAAGGTGCAGGGCGTCCTGTTCGACCTCGGCGTCTCCTCCATGCAGCTGGACGAGGCCGACCGCGGCTTCGCCTACGCCCAGGACGCGCCACTGGACATGCGCATGAACCAGACCGCCGGCATCAGCGCCGCCGAGGTCCTCAACACCTATCCGCCGGGCGAGCTGGTGCGGGTGCTGCGCGAATACGGCGAGGAGAAGTTCGCCCGCAAGATCGTGGAGGCGGTCGTCCGCGAGCGTGAGCGCGAGCCCTTCACCACCAGCGCCCGGCTGGTCGAGCTGATCCGCGAGGCGCTGCCGCAGGCCGCCAAGCGGACCGGCGGCAACCCGGCCAAGCGCACCTTCCAGGCGCTGCGCATCGAGGTCAACGGAGAGCTGACGGTGCTGGAGCGGGCGATCCCGGCGGCCGTGGCGGCGCTCGCCGTGGGCGGCCGGATCGTCGTCCTCTCCTACCACTCCCTGGAGGACCGCCTGGTCAAGGGCGTCCTCGCGGCCGGCGCGGCCACCACGGCGCCGCCCGGGCTGCCCGTGGTGCCGGAGCAGTACCAGCCGCGGCTCAAGCTGCTCACCCGCGGCGCCGAACTGCCCACGGAGGACGAGATCGCCGCCAACCGCCGGGCCGCCCCGGCCCGTCTGCGCGGCGCCCAGCGGATCCGCGAGGCCCTGACGTGAGGCGGACCTCGGCGGCGCGCTCGCCCTTCGTCCTGCTGATCGTGCTGCTGCTGGGCGGCGGTCTGATCACCCTGCTGCTGCTCAACTCGGCGGTGAACCGGGACTCCTTCAAGCTCAGCGAGCTGCAGAAGAAGACCACCCAGTACACCGACGAGGAGCAGGCGCTGCAGCAGGAGGTCGACCGCTACTCGGCGCCGGACGCGCTGGACGAGCAGGCCCGCGAGCTGGGCATGGTCCCCGGCGGCAACCCGGCCTTCCTCGCCCCCGACGGCACCGTCCTCGGCAGTCCCGGTGCCGCGCCGTACGTTCCGGCGCCCAGCCCGAGCACGGCGCCCGCCACCATCGCGCCCAGCGGTTCCGCGGCCGCCTCCCTGGGCCCGACGCCGTCCGCCAAGCCCAGCACGAGTCCGAAGGAGACCCCGTGACCGCAGCTCCGGGGCCCCGTGCCCTCCGCCCGCCCCGATCCGCCCGTCCGGCCGGCCGGGAAGGTGCCGGAGCGTGGTGACCCGTGACGGGGAGCCGCCACGCGACCGGGGGGAGCGGGGCGAGCGGCGTGACCGGGCCGACCGGGCCGACCGGGACAAAGGCGCCGGCCGTCCGGAGCGCGGCGCCCCGGGGCGCGGCGAGCGCGGTGACGGCGGCGGGGCCGCCCCCCGGCGCCGGCAGGTGCCCCGGGGACGCGAAGGCGACGACGGAGCCCGCGCACGCGGCGGCGAGGCCGGGGAGCCCCGGCGGAGGACCACGCCCGGTCAGCAGGCGGGGGCACGCCAGCCCGCCGCACGCGGCGCCCGGCCGCGCGAGGACGCCGCCCGCGCCGCCCGCGTGACGGGCCGCGACCCGCGCGCCCGCAGGCCCACCCCGCGCCAGGAGGGCGTGGGCACCTCCAGCGTGGCCCACAGCCGTACCCCCGGCGCCCGCAGGCCGGCCGGCGGACGCGGACGCGACGCCGCCGCCCGGGACCGGGCCGGCCGCGCCTCCGTACCGCCGCGACGCAGGCCCTCGCGCCCGGTCGCCCCGTCCGGTTCCCCGCTGCTGCGTCTGGGGCGGCCGCGTCCGCGCCTGCGGCTGGTCAGCTTCGCGCTGACCCTGGTGATGCTGACCTTCGTCATCCGGCTCTTTCAGGTGCAGGCCGTGGACGCCGCGACGTACGCCGCCAAGGCCGAGGTCAACCGGAACGTCAAGGTGACCCTCGCCGCCGAGCGCGGGACGATCACCGACCGGAACGGGGTCGACCTGGCCACCACCGTCGACGCGTACGACATCACGGCCGACCCGATGCTCTTCACCCCCAAGTACGCGAAGGCCGAGGACGCCCCGGCGCGCGCGGCCGAACTGCTCGCGCCGATCGTCGACGGGGACGAGAAGAAGATCGCGAGGCAGCTCGCCAACTACCCCGGGTCCCGCAACGAGATCATCGCCCGGCAGCAGTCGCCGCAGGTCTGGAACCAGATCAAGGACCTGCAGGGCGCGCTCGCCGACCGGGCCGACAAGGGCGACGGCGTCAACTACCTCGCCGGGGTCTTCCGGCTCCGGCACGCCAAGCGTGTCTACCCCGCGGGTGACCTCGCGGCGGGCGTGATCGGCTGGGTGAACGCCGCCGGCGCGGGCGGCGGCGGCCTGGAGAGCCGCCTGCAGAAGGCGCTCGCGGGCAAGGACGGCACCGTCACCTACGCCCAGTCCGGCGGCCGGCGGGTGCCGACCGCCAGTGTGCAGGAGCGCGCCGCGGAACCCGGCACCAACGTGGAGCTGACGCTGGACCGGGACATCCAGTGGGCCGCCCAGCGGGCGATCACCCGGCAGGTGCGGGCGTCCGACGCCGACCGCGGCTACGTGATCGTCCAGGACACCCGCACCGGGCAGGTGCTGGCCATGGCCAACGCCCCCGGCTTTGACCCCAACGACCTGACCCGGGCCGACCCCACCGCCCTCGGCAACGCCGCCCTGCAGGACGCGTACGAGCCCGGCAGTGTCAGCAAGCTGATGTCCATGGCCGCGGTCCTCGACGAGGGCGTGGCCGCCCCCGAAACCCACGTCACGGTGCCCGGCACCCTGCCGCGCGCCGACCGGGTCTTCCACGACGACGTGGACCACGGCACCTGGCACCTGACCCTGAACGGCGTCCTCGCCAAGTCCAGCAACATCGGCACGATCCTGGCCGCCGAGCAGCTTGGCAAGAACCAGAAGCAGGCCAACCGCGTCCTCTACTCATATCTGAGGAAATTCGGCATCGGGCGGCCCACGGGAGTCGGTTTCCCCGGCGAGACGCCCGGCATCCTGGCGAGGCCGGACCAGTGGAACGCGTCCCAGCAGTACACCATCCCCTTCGGGCAGGGCCTGTCGCTCAACGCGCTGCAGGCCACCTCGGTCTACTCGACGATCGCCAACGGAGGGGTACGGGTCGAGCCCAGCCTGGTGCGCGGCACGACCGGCCCGGACGGCCGCTTCGTACCGTCCCCGGATCCGGCACGGACCCGGGTGGTCAGCGCGAAGACCGCCAGGACGCTCTCCACCATGCTGGAGTCCGTGGTCGGCGACGAGCAGGGCACCGGCACCAAGGCCCGGATCGCGGGGTACCGCGTCGCGGGCAAGACCGGCACGGCCAACCGGGTGGACCCGGAAACGGGCACCTACAGTGGCTACACGGCCTCGTTCATGGGGTTCGCCCCCGCCGACGACCCGCGGCTGACCGTGTCGTGCGTGATCCAGAACCCGACCCGCGGCAGTTATTTCGGTGGTCAGATCTGCGGCCCGGTGTTCAAGCGGGTCATGGAGTTCGCCCTGAAGTCCCTGCAGGTGGCGCCGAGCGGAATCAAGGCCCCGAACCTGCCGGTCGAGTGGGACCCCTCGAAGCCGTGACCGGCGAGCAGGGGAGGAAGGAACGGCGGCCGTGAACGGACACGACCCCACAGCGGCAGGTACGGGCGGTAGCCCCGCGCACGCGGACCGTACCGGAGGAAGCGGCAGGCCGGAAGCCCGGCGAGGGGCTTTTGGCCCGGAGCCCGGCCCGGCGGGTACTCTCACGGCCGTGTCACTCGCTGATCAGTCCCCCAACTCCGAACAGAGGCAGCCGGGCGCACCCCGCCCCACCCGGGTCCGGCCCGTACCGCCCGCGGAACTGGCCGCGCGGCTGGGCGTGGAGCCCCCCGCACCCGGTGCCGCCCCGGTCACCGGGATCACGCACGACTCGCGGGCCGTCCGCCCCGGCGACCTGTACGCCGCGCTGCCCGGCGCCCGCTTCCACGGGGCCGACTTCGCCCCTCAGGCGGCCGAACTGGGGGCCGCGGCGGTCCTCACCGACCCGGCGGGCGCCGGGCGCGCCGCCGCGACCGGCCTGCCGGTGCTGACGGTCGAGGACCCCCGGTCCAGGATGGGCGACCTGGCCGCCGAGATCTACGGCCGCCCGGGTGAGGCCCTGCTGCAGATCGGGATCACCGGCACCTCCGGCAAGACCACCACCGCCTACCTCATCGAGGGCGGCCTGCGCGCCGTCCACGGGGACCGGACCGGCCTGATCGGCACGGTCGAGTCGCGGATCGGCGACGAGCGGCTCAAGAGCGAGCGCACCACCCCCGAGGCCACGGACCTGCAGGCGCTCTTCGCGGTGATGCGCGAGCGCGGGATCGAGGCCCTGGTCATGGAGGTCTCCAGCCACGCCCTGGTGCTGGGCCGGGTGGACGGCGCGGTCTTCGACGTCGCCGTCTTCAACAACCTCAGCCCCGAGCACATGGAGTTCCACTCGGGCATGGAGGACTACTTCCAGGCCAAGGCGCAGCTGTTCACCCCGCGCCGCAGCAAGGCCGGGGTGGTCAACGTCGACGACGAGTACGGCCGCCGCCTGGTGCGCGAGTCCCGGGTCCCGGTGACCACCTTCTCCGCCGAGGGCCACCCGGACGCCGACTGGCGCGCCGAGCACGTCGTGACCGGGCCGCTGCGCTCCACCTTCACCGTGGTGGGCCCGGACGGCGTGCGGATCGAGGCCTCCTCGCCCATTCCCGGGCCCTTCAACGTCGCCAACGCGCTCGCCGCGATCACCGCCCTGGCGGTGGCCGGGATCGACCCGCAGAAGGCCGCCCAGGGCGTCGCGGCCGTCCCGGGCGTCCCGGGCCGGCTGGAGCGGGTCGACGCGGGGCAGCCGTACCTCGCGGTCGTCGACTACGCCCACAAGACCGACGCCGTGGAGTCGGTGCTGCGGGCCCTGCGCAAGGTCACCAAGGGCAGCCTGCACATCGTCCTCGGCTGCGGCGGGGACCGCGACGAGACCAAACGCGGGCCGATGGGCGCCGCAGCGGCACGGCTGGCCGACACGGCCGTGCTGACCTCCGACAACCCCCGCTCCGAGGACCCGCTCGCGATCCTCACCGCGATGCTGGCGGGAGCGGCCGGGGTCCCCGCGCACGAGCGGGGTCATGTCGTCGTCGAACCCGACCGGGCGGCGGCCATCGCGACCGCCGTCGCCCTGGCCCGGCCGGACGACACCGTACTGGTGGCCGGCAAGGGCCATGAGCAGGGCCAGGACATCGCCGGAGTGGTACGCCCCTTCGACGACCGAGAAGTGCTGCGCGCGGCCATCGAACGGGCCGCCGCCACACCAGCACAGGAGAAGGACCAGGACCAGCTGTGATCCCACTCACCCTCGCCGAGGTCGCACACGCGGTCGGCGGGAGCACGCACGACATACCGGACCCTGCGGTGCCCGTCACCGGGTCCGTGGAGATCGACTCCCGCAAGGTGGCGCCGGGCGGCCTGTTCGTGGCCTTCCAGGGCGAGCGCGTGGACGGTCACGACTACGCGGAGCAGGCCGTCGCGGCCGGGGCGGTGGCCGTGCTGGCCGCCCGGCCGGTCGGCGTGCCCGCGATCGTCGTGGACGACGTCCAGCTCGCCCTCGGCGCACTGGCCGCGCACGTCATCGAACGGCTCGGCGCGACCCTCGTGGCGCTGACCGGATCGGCGGGCAAGACCAGCACCAAGGACCTCATCGCGCAGGTGCTCAAGCGGCTGGCTCCGACCGTCTGGACGCCCGGCTCCCTCAACAACGAGATCGGCCTGCCGCTGACCGCGCTGCGCGCCGACGCCTCCACCCGGCACCTGGTGCTGGAGATGGGCGCCCGCGGCATCGGCCACATCCGCTACCTCACCGAGCTGACCCCGCCGCGGATCGGCGTCGTCCTCAACGTCGGCACCGCCCACATCGGCGAGTTCGGCGGCCGCGAGCAGATCGCCCAGGCCAAGGGCGAGCTCGTCGAGGCGCTGCCGGACGCCGCCGACGGCGGCGTGGCGGTGCTGAATGCGGACGATCCCCTCGTACGCGCCATGTCATCCCGCACCAACGCGCGCGTCGTGCTGTTCGGCGAGTCCGCCGACGCCGACGTCCGCGCCGAGAACGTCCGCCTCAACGACCGAGGTCAGGCGGTCTTCACGCTCACAACACCTACCGGGTGCAGCGAAGTGACCTTGCGCCTGTACGGTGAGCACCACGTGTCGAACGCGCTTGCCGCGGCCGCCGTAGCCCGTGAACTCGGCATGCCCGTCGACGAGATCGCCACCGCGCTCTCCGAGGCGGGGACGCTGTCCCGCTGGCGCATGGAGGTCGTCGAACGGCCGGACGGCGTGACGGTCGTGAACGACGCCTACAACGCGAACCCCGAATCCATGCGAGCCGCCCTGCGCGCGCTCGCGGCCATGGGGCGTGCCGCCGAGGCACGCGGGGGACGCACGTGGGCGGTGCTGGGCGAGATGGCGGAGCTCGGCGGGGAGGCCCTCGCGGAGCACGACGCTGTCGGACGGCTCGCCGTCCGGCTCAACGTCAGCAAGCTCGTGGCAGTCGGCGGCCAGGCGGCCGCCTGGGTGCAAATGGGCGCCTACAACGAGGGTTCGTGGGGTGAGGAGTCGGTGCACGTGTCCGACGCTGAGGCGGCGATCGACCTGTTGCGCAGTGAACTGCGTCCGGGGGACGTCGTGCTGGTGAAGGCATCGAGGGCGGTCGGCCTGGAGCGGGTCGCACTCGCGCTGCTCGACGGCGTCGAGGGCGGGGGCGCTCAGTAATGAACCAGATCCTGGTCTCGGGCGTGCTCGGGCTGTTCCTGTCCCTCATCGGCACCCCGATGCTGATCAAGCTGCTGGCCCGCAAGGGCTACGGGCAGTTCATCCGCGACGACGGCCCGAAGGAGCACCACAGCAAGCGCGGTACGCCCACCATGGGCGGCATCGCCTTCATCCTGGCCACGCTCGTCGCGTACGCGCTCACCAAGGTCATCACCTCGGAGCGCCCGACGATCTCCGGCGTGCTGGTGCTCTTCCTCTTCACGGGCCTGGGCGTGGTCGGTTTCCTGGACGACTACATCAAGATCGTGAAGCAGCGCAGCCTCGGTCTGCGGGCCAAGGCGAAGATGGCGGGCCAGCTGATCGTCGGCATCACCTTCGCGGTGCTGTCGTTGCAGTTCGCCGACTCCCGCGGTGTCACCCCGGCCTCCACCCGGCTGTCCTTCACCCAGGACTTCGGCTGGTCGCTGGGCCCGGTGATCTTCGTGATCTGGGCGCTGTTCATGATCCTCGCGATGTCGAACGGCGTGAACCTCACCGACGGCCTGGACGGCCTGGCCACCGGCGCCTCGGTGATGGTCTTCGCCTCCTACACCGTCATCGGCGTCTGGCAGTACGGCCAGTCCTGCTCCAACGTCATCACCGCGGGACCCGGCTGTTACGACGTACCGCATCCGCTCGATCTCGCGGTCGTGGCCGCCGCGCTCATGGGCGCCTGCTTCGGCTTCCTGTGGTGGAACACCTCGCCGGCCAAGATCTTCATGGGTGACACCGGCTCCCTCGCGCTCGGCGGCGCCCTGGCCGGTCTGGCCATCTGCTCCCGCACCGAACTGCTGCTGGCGATCCTGGGCGGCCTCTTCGTCCTGATCACCCTCTCCGTGGTCATCCAGGTCGGCTCCTTCCGCCTGACCGGCAAGCGCGTCTTCCGCATGGCGCCGCTGCAGCACCACTTCGAGCTCAAGGGCTGGAGCGAGGTCCTGGTCGTGGTCCGCTTCTGGATCATCCAGGGCATGTGCATGGCCGTCGGCCTCGGTCTCTTCTACGCGGGCTGGGTGGCCGCGCAGTGACCCCGGCCCCCGGGCAGGAACCCGGCCCCCGTCAGGACGGACCTCCGCCGGCCGCCGTCGAGGCGGCCGGGCGGCTCGGCCTGCCGGGCCGCCGGGTCACCGTCGCCGGCCTGGGCGTCTCGGGCGTGCCCGCCGCCAGGGCGCTGCACGCCCTGGGGGCCCGCGTCACGGTCGTCAACGACGGCGACGACGAGCCGGCCCGGGCGCAGGCCGCCGAACTGGAGGCACTGGGCGTCACCGTCCGGCTCGGGGACGGCCGGACCCTGCCCGAGGGCACCGAACTGATCGTCACCTCGCCCGGCTGGCCGCCCGCCAGCCCGCTCTTCACGGCCGCCGCGGCCGCGGGCGTGCCCGTCTGGGGCGACGTGGAGCTGGCGTGGCGGCTGCGCGGCCCCGGGGCGGCGCCCTGGCTCGCGGTCACCGGCACCAACGGCAAGACGACCACCGTGCAGATGCTCGCCTCGATCCTGACCGCGGCGGGCCTGCGTACCGCGGCGGTCGGCAACATCGGCACGCCGGTCCTGGAGGTCGTCCTGTCCGGCGAGGAGTACGACGTCCTCGCCGTGGAGCTGTCCAGCTACCAGCTGCACTGGGCCCCCTCGGTCCGTCCGCACTCGGCCGCGGTCCTCAACCTCGCCCCCGACCACCTCGACTGGCACGGCTCCATGGCCGCCTACGCCGCCGACAAGGGCCGTATCTACGAGGGCAACAAGGTCGCCTGCGTCTACAACCTCGCCGACCCGGCCACCGAGGCACTGGTGCGCGAGGCCGACGTCGAGGAGGGCTGCCGCGCGATCGGCTTCGGCCTCGGCAGCCCCCGCCCCTCGGAGCTCGGGGTCGTCGACGGCATCCTGGTCGACCGGGCCTTCGCGCCCGAGCGGCACAAGAACGCCCAGGAGCTGGCCGAGGTCTCCGACGTGCACCCGCCGGCGCCGCACAACATCGCCAACGCCCTGGCGGCGGCCGCCCTCGCCCGCGCGTTCGGCGTCGCGCCGGCCGCCGTCCGGGACGGCCTGCGCGCCTTCCGGCCGGACGCCCACCGCATCGCCCACGTGGACCGGATCGACGACGTGGACTACGTCGACGACTCCAAGGCCACCAACACCCACGCCGCGGAGGCCTCCCTCGCCGCGTACGAGCACATCGTCTGGATCGGCGGCGGCCTCGCCAAGGGCGCCACGTTCGACGAGCTGGTCACGGCCGCGGCCAAGCGGCTGCGCGGCGCCGTGTTGATGGGGGCCGACCGCGCCCTCATCCGTGAAGCGCTCGCGCGACACGCCCCCGAGGTCCCGGTCGTCGAGCTCGACCGCACCGACACTGGGGCGATGGCGGCGGCCGTCCACGCCGCGCGGGACCTCGCCCACCCGGGGGACACGGTGCTCCTGGCGCCGGCCTGCGCCTCGATGGACATGTTCGCGAACTACAAGGCTCGCGGAAACGCCTTCGCGGAGGCCGTACGGGATCTGCGGGCGCCCGGCGCCGGGCAGTAGCCGGACCCGCTCCGGCCCGCACCGCGACCTAGGAGGGGACATGACGGCAGCCGACCACGGCGACGCCTCCGGTTCTCGTTCCCGCAACGCCCTGAAGGCGCCCGCCCGCCCTCCGCGGGCGGCTCCGTCCCGTCCCGGGGCGGCCGCTCGCGGGGCCCGCGCGACCGGTGGGAAGGCATCGCGCGGCAGCGCGCTGCGCGGCGCCAGGGTCGTCCTGGACCGCGCCATGCGGGCCTGGGACCGCCCGCTGACCGCGTACTACGTCATCCTCGGCAGCAGCCTGCTGATCACCGTGCTCGGCCTGGTGATGGTCTTCTCCGCCTCGCAGATCAAGGCACTGGAGTACGGGCTGCCGTCCACGTACTACTTCCGCAAGCAGCTGTTCGCCGCCGTGCTCGGCACCGGCCTGCTCGTGGCGGCCTCGCGGGTGCCGGTACGGCTGCACCGCGGGCTGTCCTACCCGCTGCTCGTCGGCTCGGTGTTCCTCATGGCCCTGGTCCAGGTGCCGGGGATAGGGCAGTCCGTCAACGGCAACCAGAACTGGCTCTACCTCGGTGGCCCGTTCCAGCTGCAGCCCAGTGAGTTCGGCAAGCTCGCGCTCGTCCTGTGGGGCGCGGACCTGCTGGCCCGCAAGGAGGACCTGAAGCTCCTCGTCCAGTGGAAGCACCTGCTGATCCCGCTGGTGCCGGTGGCCTTCCTGCTGCTGGGCCTGATCATGCTCGGCGGTGACATGGGCACCGCGATCATCCTCACCGCGATCCTGTTCGGCCTGCTGTGGATCGCCGGCGCCCCCACCCGGCTCTTCGCGGGGGTGCTGGGCGTCGCGGGGGTGATCGGCTTCCTGCTGATCAAGACCAGCGGCAACCGCATGGAGCGGCTGGCCTGCATCGGCGCCACCGACGTCACTCCCGGTGGCGGCTGCTGGCAGGCAGTGCACGGGATCTACGCCCTCGCCTCGGGCGGATGGTTCGGTTCCGGACTCGGTGCGAGCGTGGAGAAATGGGGCCAACTGCCCGAACCGCACACCGACTTCATCTTCGCCGTGACCGGGGAGGAACTGGGGCTGACGGGCACGCTGTCGGTACTCGTCCTCTTCGCGGCTCTAGGCTATGCGGGTATCCGCGTGGCCGGTCGAACGGAGGACGCCTTCGTCAGGTTTGCCGCGGGAGGCGTGACGACGTGGATCACGGCGCAGTTCGTGGTCAACATCGGTGCGGTGCTCGGCCTGCTGCCGATCGCCGGTGTCCCGCTCCCGCTGTTCTCCTACGGGGGCTCGGCCCTCCTGCCGACCATGTTCGCGATCGGGCTGCTCATCTCCTTCGCGAGGAGCGAGCCCGGCGCGCGAGCGGCGCTCAACGCGCGGGGGCCCGGCTACTGGCCGGGGGCAATGACACGGACGATGAGGCGGTTCGTCAGACGGCGGCCGTCCGGAGAGCGGTGAATTTCGGTGCATGTCGTACTCGCCGGTGGGGGGACCGCCGGCCACATCGAGCCCGCGCTCGCGCTCGCCGACGCCCTGCGCAGGCAGGACCCGACCGTGGGGATCACGGCACTCGGGACCGAGCGGGGTCTGGAGACCCGGCTGGTGCCGGAACGCGGCTACGAGCTGGCGCTCATCCCCGCCGTTCCGCTGCCGCGCAAGCCCACCCCCGAGCTGATCACCGTCCCAGGGCGGCTGCGCGGCACCATCAAGGCCGCCGAGCAGATCCTCGAGCGCACCAAGGCCGACGCGCTCGTCGGTTTCGGCGGCTACGTCGCCCTGCCCGGTTACCTGGCCGCCAAGCGGCTCGGCGTGCCGATCGTGGTGCACGAGGCCAACGCGCGTCCGGGCCTCGCCAACAAGATCGGCTCCCGCTACACCAGCTACGTGGCCGTGAGCACCCCGGACAGCAAGCTCCGGCACTCCCGCTACGTCGGCATCCCGCTGCGCCGGTCCATCGCGACCCTCGACCGCGCCGCGGTCCGCGCGGAGGCGCGTGCCGCCTTCGGCCTCGACCCGAGCCTGCCGACGCTGCTGGTCTCCGGAGGCTCCCAGGGCGCCCGGCGGCTCAACGAGGTCATCGCCTCCGTCGCCCCGCGCCTGCAGCAGTCCGGCGTCCAGATCCTGCACGCGGTCGGCCCGAAGAACGAGCTTCCGCACGCCGACAACATGCCCGGCATGCCGCAGTACATCCCGGTCCCCTACCTGGACCGGATGGACCTCGCCTACGCGGCCGCCGACATGATGCTCTGCCGGGCCGGCGCCATGACCGTCGCCGAGCTCTCCGCCGTGGGCCTGCCGGCCGCGTACGTCCCGCTGCCGATCGGCAACGGAGAGCAGCGGCTGAACGCGCAGCCGGTCGTCAAGGCGGGCGGCGGCGTCATTGTTGACGACGCGGACCTGAGCGCGGAGTGGGTGCTCGGCAATGTGCTGCCGGTCCTGACCGATCCGCACCGACTGTATGAAATGTCGCGGGCCGCGGCCGAGTTCGGCCGTCCGCACGCCGACGAACTGCTCGTCGGCATGGTCCACGAGGCGATCGCCGCCCGCCGCGGCTGAACCCCGGTGCCGGCCGGGCACCGCCGCCACCCCCTGCGGACCGCGCCGGGGGTGGCCCGTGCTCCGTTGGGGTCACGGGGGAGGTGGCCCGGCCCGCCCGGCGGCGCGCGGCCGCCCGGGCACCCAGCACGACGACTAGCCTGCCCGGAAGCGGAAGGCAGTTGCGACGACCCCGGAGGCGAACGTGGCCGTACCGACGACCGTCGAGGCGGCCGGCGAGCAGGACGGTGGGACCGAGCGCCCGCCGCGGCGGAGCCGGCGCGTCATCGTCCTGACGGCGCTCGCCGCGGCCACCGTGCTGGGCGGCACCGGCACCTGGCTGCTGTACGGCTCCGCCTGGCTGCGCGCGACGCACGTCCGCGTCACGGGCACCGAGGTGCTCTACCCCGACGAGGTGCGCGACGCCGCGCAGGTCCCGCTCAACGGGCCGCTGGTTTCCGTGGACACGGACGTGATCGCCCGCCGGCTGAAGGCGCGGCTGCCGCGCATCTCCGCGGTGGAAGTGGAGCGTTCGTGGCCGCACACGATCACGCTGAAAGTGACGGAGCGAACTCCCGCCGCCCTGGTGAAAGGTGACGGGTACTTCATCGAAGTCGACGCGGACGGCTTCCGGTTCGACGAGCGGGACACTCCCCTGAAGGGTGTGCCCATCATCGAATTGCGGCCCGACCGCGGCTCCGCGAGCTATCGACTTTTCGGTACAAAGCGTCTATTGGCGGCCGCGGTTCAGGTCGCCGCGGACCTGCCGAAGGTCGCATACCGGGACGCACAGCTCATCGATGTGCGCTCATATGACGACATTAAGGTCGAACTGACCCGCGGGCGTGCGGTGATGTGGGGGAGCGCGGATCAAGGGGCGGAGAAAGCGGTTGCCCTCACGGCGCTGATGAAAGTCGAGCGGGATGCCGAGTTCTTCGACGTGAGTGCCCCAACATCCCCTGCCGCGTCGGACGGTTGACGTCCCAGCCTTCTGTTCGACACCCTGGTTGGTCCGGCTCTGGCGTGATCACATAGGGTCAAAAGAAAAGCGGGAGGTTCGGCGTGTTCGTTGAACGCGAACCGCTTGTCGATTTAGTGTCCTGTCCCAACGACAGTGCGGGACAGACATACTGGTAACCCTAAACCTCAGGGTTAGGGTTCGGATCGGCCGGCCTTCCCGACCGTCCCCACAGGTATACGTAACTCGAGGCGAGAGGCCTTCGACGTGGCAGCACCGCAGAACTACCTCGCAGTCATCAAGGTCGTCGGCATCGGCGGCGGTGGCGTGAACGCCATCAACAGGATGATCGAGGTCGGTCTCAAGGGCGTCGAGTTCATCGCGATCAACACCGATGCACAGGCCCTGCTCATGAGCGACGCCGACGTCAAGCTGGACGTCGGCCGGGAGCTCACTCGTGGACTCGGTGCCGGCGCCAACCCCGACGTCGGCCGCAAGGCCGCAGAGGACCACCGCGAGGAGATCGAAGAGGTGCTCAAGGGCGCCGACATGGTCTTCGTCACCGCGGGCGAGGGTGGCGGCACCGGCACCGGCGGCGCGCCCGTCGTGGCCAACATCGCCCGCTCGCTGGGTGCCCTCACCATCGGTGTGGTGACCCGCCCCTTCACCTTCGAGGGACGCCGCCGGGCCAACCAGGCCGAGGACGGCATCGCCGGGCTGCGCGACGAGGTCGACACCCTCATCGTGATCCCCAACGACCGGCTGCTGTCCATCTCGGACCGCCAGGTGAGCGTGCTGGACGCCTTCCGCTCCGCGGACCAGGTGCTGCTCTCCGGTGTCCAGGGCATCACCGACCTGATCACCACCCCCGGCCTGATCAACCTCGACTTCGCCGACGTGAAGTCCGTGATGTCCGAGGCGGGTTCGGCCCTCATGGGCATCGGCTCGGCCCGCGGGGACGACCGCGCGGTCGCCGCCGCCGAGATGGCCATTTCCTCGCCTCTGCTGGAGGCGTCCATCGACGGCGCCCGGGGCGTGCTGCTCTCCATCTCCGGCGGCTCGGACCTCGGTCTGTTCGAGATCAACGAGTCGGCCCAGCTGGTCAGCGAGGCGGCCCACCCCGAGGCCAACATCATCTTCGGTGCGGTCATCGACGACGCCCTGGGCGACGAGGTCCGGGTCACCGTCATCGCGGCCGGCTTCGACGGCGGGCAGCCGCCGACCCGCAACCGCGACAAGGTGCTCGGCTCCTACTCGTCCCCCTCCCGCGAGGAGAACTCCTCCCCGGCCCCGGCCCGTCAGGCCACCCCGCCGGCCGAGCCGGCCCGCCCGGCCTTCAGCGGCCTGGGCAGCGTCACCCAGCGTGAGGAGGAGCCGAAGGCGGAGCCGGTCGCCGAGGTCCCGGCCCAGCCGATCGCCCCGCAGGTTCCCCCGGCGCGTCCGTACCAGGACACCGCCGCCGAGGAACTCGACGTACCCGACTTCCTGAAGTAAGCACAGCCGCACGTGATAACGCTGAACAACGCACGTCCGGGCGGCGCCCACTTCGCCTTCACCGACAGGTGGGGCGGGGTGAGCGCCGCTCCGTACGACAGCCTCAACCTCGGCGGCGCGGTCGGTGACGACCCCGCCGCCGTCCTCGCCAACCGCGACGCCGCCGCCCGCGGACTGGGCATCGACCCCGCCCGCGTGGTGTGGATGAACCAGGTGCACGGCAACGACGTCGCCGTCGTCGCCGCCCCCTGGGCCGACGGCCGGGTCCCGGAGGTGGACGCCGTCGTCACCACCCGGCCCGGGCTCGCCCTCGCGGTGCTGACCGCCGACTGCGTCCCCGTTCTGATGGCCGACGCGCACGCCGGGGTGGTGGCCGCGGCCCACGCAGGCCGCCCGGGTCTGCTGGCCGGGGTCGTCCCCGCCGCGGTCGAGGCCATGGTCGGCCTCGGCGCCCGCGCGGAGCGGATCACCGCGATGACCGGGCCCTCGGTCTGCGGTTCCTGCTACGAGGTGCCCGAGGCGATGCGCGACGAGGTGTCCGCCGCCGTCCCCGAGGCCCGCGCCACCACCAGCTGGGGCACCCCCTCCCTGGACATCGCCACCGGAGTGCATGCCCAACTCGCCCGACTGGGTGTGCCGATGGGTGAGAAATCCCATATTTGTACGATGGAGTCCGGGGATCACTTCTCGTACCGCCGCGAGCGGACCACCGGACGGCTCGCGGGATATGTCTGGCTGGACGGACCGAGTGACTGACCGTACACAAGAGCGAAGGGCCGAGCTGGCGGGGAACCTGGCCGCGGTCGAGCGGCGCATCGACGCCGCCTGCGCGGCGGCCGGCCGGGCGCGGGACGAGGTGACCTTGATCGTGGTCACCAAGACCTACCCGGCGAGCGACGTGCGGATCCTGTCCGGTCTCGGCGTCCGCGAGGTGGCGGAGAACCGCGACCAGGACGCCGCCCCCAAGGCCGAGGCCTGCGCCGACCTGCTGCTGACCTGGCACTTCGTGGGGCAGCTGCAGACGAACAAGGTGCGCTCGGTGGTGCGCTACGCGGACGTCGTGCACTCCGTCGACCGCCTCCGGCTGGTCGACGCGCTCTCCGCGGCCGTCATGAAGTCGGAGCGGGCGGACCGCGAACTGGGCTGCCTGGTGCAGGTCGCGCTGGACGCCGAGTCCGGAACGCGGGGCTCCCGCGGCGGAATCGCACCTGATGCCGTCGAAGGGATCGCCGAGGCCGTCGCCGCCGCCCCGGGGCTGCGCCTTGACGGGCTGATGACGGTCGCACCGCTGGCGGGGCCGTACGCGGGTCAACCCCGCGCCGCCTTCGATCGGCTGGCGGAAATCGCATCCTGCCTGCGCGCGGCCCATCCGGCTGCAAACATGGTCTCGGCAGGGATGAGCGCGGACCTCGAAGGGGCCATCGCCGCCGGTGCGACACACGTACGCATCGGTAGCGCGGTACTCGGAGTCCGGACCGGGCTCGGGTAACGTCACCAAACAAGTCCGACCACACAAAAAATATGGTCTTTCCCCGCTGAGAGGACGCAGAGCATGGCCGGCGCGATGCGCAAGATGGCGGTCTACCTCGGCCTCGTGGAGGACGACGGGTACGACGGCCCGGGCTTCGATCCCGACGACGAGTTCGAACCGGAACCCGAGCCGGAGCGCTCCCGCCGACCGCACCAGTCCCACCAGCCACCACATCAGACACAACCGGAGGAACCGGCACGCATCGTGCATGCCCCGGCCCCCCGGGAACCCCGGATCGCCCCAGTGGCATCCATCACACAAGAACGCCATAGCCTGGAGAAGAACGCACCGGTGATCATGCCTAAGGTCGTGTCGGAACGAGAGCCGTACCGGATCACGACACTCCACCCCCGGACGTACAACGAAGCCCGTACGATCGGGGAACACTTCCGTGAGGGCACGCCGGTGATCATGAATCTGACGGAGATGGACGACACCGACGCGAAGCGACTTGTCGACTTTGCCGCCGGGCTGGTCTTCGGGCTGCACGGCAGCATCGAGCGGGTGACGCAGAAGGTGTTTCTCCTGTCGCCTGCTAACGTCGATGTCACGGCGGAGGACAAGGCCCGCATCGCCGAAGGCGGGTTCTTCAATCAGAGCTGAGATACGCAACCGTACGAAACCGGCCGTGAGGCCCATGAACGAGCAGGGGAGAGGGAAGCGCGATGGACATCGCACTCCAGGTGCTGTGGATCGCGCTCATGTGCTTCCTGCTTGTCCTGATCTTCCGGTTGGTGATGGACTATGTTTTCCAGTTCGCCCGATCGTGGCAGCCTGGGAGGCCCATGGTGGTCGTCCTGGAGGCCACCTACACTGTCACCGATCCGCCACTCAAGCTTCTGCGGCGGTTCATCCCGCCGCTACGTCTCGGGGGCGTGGCGCTCGACCTGTCCTTCTTCGTATTGATGATCATCGTGTACATCCTGCTCACCGTCGTAGGGGGCTTGCGAGGATGACCGATGCGGGCTCCCGATATGTCGACGATCACGTTGAGGTGAAGAGATGCCACTGACCCCCGAGGACGTGCGGAACAAGCAGTTCACGACCGTCCGCCTCCGAGAAGGCTATGACGAGGACGAGGTGGACGCCTTCCTCGACGAGGTCGAGGCGGAACTCACCCGACTGCTCCGCGAGAACGAGGACCTGCGGGCCAAGCTGGCCGCTGCGACCCGTGCCGCCGCCCAGAACCAGCAGCAGGGCATGCGCAAGCCCGAGCCGCAGGACGGCCGCGGTCCCGGGGCTCCCGTGCCCGCCGCCATATCCGGACCGCAGCCGGTGCCGCCCCAGCAGATGGGTGGCCCCGGTCCCCAGGGACCCGGCAGTGGCCTTGCCCTGCCCGCCGGGCCCAGCGCTCAGCAGGGCCCCGGTCCGATGGGCCAGGGTCCGATGCAGGGCGGCCCCATGGGCCCCGGTC
This sequence comes from Streptomyces sp. NPDC058864, assembly GCF_042742985.1. Classification (NCBI taxonomy): domain Bacteria; kingdom Bacillati; phylum Actinomycetota; class Actinomycetes; order Kitasatosporales; family Streptomycetaceae; genus Streptomyces; species Streptomyces sp. NPDC058864. Next base: position 75,258 of record NZ_JBHYMQ010000036.1, read on the forward strand.
CGATGGGCCAGGGTCCGATGGGTCAGGGGCAGATGGGCCAGGGGCAGATGGGCCAGCAAATGGGCCAGCCGATGGGTCAGCCCATGCAGGGCGGTCCCATGGGCCCCGGTCCGATGGGCCAGCACCCCATGGGCGGTCCCGGTCACCCGATGCAGCAGCAGGGCCCCGGTGGCGACAGCGCCGCCCGTGTGCTCTCGCTCGCCCAGCAGACGGCCGACCAGGCGATCGCCGAGGCACGCGCCGAGGCGAACAAGATCGTCGGCGAGGCCCGCAGCCGCGCCGAGGGCCTGGAGCGCGACGCCCGCGCCAAGGCCGACGCCCTTGAGCGGGACGCGCAGGAGAAGCACCGCGTGGCCATGGGCTCCCTGGAGTCCGCCCGCGCCACGCTGGAGCGCAAGGTCGAGGACCTGCGCGGCTTCGAGCGCGAGTACCGCACCCGCCTGAAGTCGTACCTGGAGAGCCAGCTGCGTCAGCTGGAGAACCAGGCCGACGACTCCCTCGCCCCGCCGCGCACCCCCGCGGCCGCCTCCCTCTCCTCCGGTTCCGGTGGCATGGGCGGCACGATGGGCGGCGGGACCATGGGCGGCGGCACCATGGGCGGCATGGCCACGGCCGGTGCCGGCACCATGGGTGGCGGCCAGAGCTACGGCAACCAGGGCATGGGCGGCGTCGGCGGGCAGAACCCGACGTACGGTGGCCAGCAGCAGATGTCGCCGGCCATGACGCAGCCGATGGCACCGGTGCGGCCGCAGGGGCCGGCGCCGCTGCAGCAGGCGCCGACGCCGATGCGTGGGTTTTTGATCGACGAGGACGACAACTAGTCGCTGGCGCGACCGCAGCGCCATAGGGCCGGGCCCCCAGGGAATCGCTTCCCTCGGGGGCCCGGCCCTTTCCCGTGCGGGTGGGTTGCTTATGTGCGGGTCCGTTGCGCCTGCGGCGGGCGGTTTCCCGCCCGCCCGCCCGTGGCCCCGGTCGGTCAGTGCGGGTCTCGCATCGTGTGCCTGGGTCGGTGGCGCGCCGGCGCACGTCCTCAGCGCTC
>NZ_JBHYMQ010000037.1:0-29740 GCF_042742985.1 Streptomyces sp. NPDC058864
CCCGACCCCGACAACTTCACCGCCCCGTTCTTCGGCGACGGCAACGTGCTGTCCAACAACTACGTCAACAAGAAGATCACCGGCGAACTGCTCCCTCGCACCGCTGCCGAAGCCGGCCGCGCCGCCACCACCACCGACTTCGAGGACCTCCAGAACCTCGTCGCCGACGACGTGCCGATCATCCCGCTGTGGCAGGGCAAGCAGTACGTCGTCTCCAAGGACAACATCAACGGCCTGGAGTGGACCCTCGACCCCTCCACCGTCTTCCGCTTCTGGGAGATCCAGCGGGGCGCCTCCACCTCCTGAGGTCCCCGCGCCCGGGCGGACCGCTACTGCGCCCCCGGGCGCACCAGCCCGCTCTCGTACGCGTACACCGCCGCCTGCACACGGTCCCGCAGCGCCAGCTTCGTCAGCACATGGCCCACATGGGTCTTCACCGTCGTCTCGCTCACGAACAGCTCCGCGGCGATCTCCGCGTTCGACAGGCCCCGCGCCACCAGCTTCAGCACCTCGACCTCCCGGTCGGTCAGGGTGTGCAACGCCTGCGGCACCGGCTCCTCGCCCGACGGCAACCGCCCCGCGTACTTGTCCAGCAACCGCCGCGTGATGCTCGGCGCCAGCATCGCCTCACCCGCCGCCACCACCCGGATCGCCTGCACCAGCTCGTGCGCGGGGGCGTCCTTCAGCAGGAAACCGCTCGCGCCCGCGCGCAGCGCCTCCACCACGTACTCGTCGAGGTCGAAGGTGGTCAGCACCAGCACCTTCGCCGGACCGTCCCGGCCGGGCCCGGTGATCTGCCGCGTCGCCTCCACCCCGTCCATCCGCGGCATGCGGATGTCCATGAGCACCACATCGGGCTGCAACGCCCGCACCTGCTCCAGGGCCTGCTGGCCGTCCCCCGCCTCACCGACCACCGCCAGGTCGCCCTCGGCCTCCAGGATCATCCGGAAGCCCGTGCGCAGCAGCGGCTGGTCGTCCACCAACAGGACGCGAATAGCCACGAGATCTCCTTCGCCCTCAGGACTCCCCATTCTTCCCCACGACGGGCAGCGGATACGGCGGGGGAGTCCCCCCGAAAGAAGGGCACACCGCCCGGTGGTCGCACCAGTCGCACAGCCGGCCCGGCCGCGGCCGCCAGTCACCCGACTCCGTGGCCCGCGTGATCGCCTCCCACAGCGCCTCCAGCTTCCGGCCCACCGCCCGCAGCTCACCCTCCGACGGGTCGTACGTCAGCACCTCACCACTGCCCAGGTAGACCAGCTGCAGCCGGCGCGGCACCACACCCCGCAGCCGCCACAGCACCAGCGCGTAGAACTTCATCTGGAACAGCGCCTCGTCCGCGTACTCCGGTCGCGGCGCCTTGCCGGTCTTGTAGTCCACCACCCGCAGATCGCCCGAGGCCGCCGCGACGTCCAGCCGGTCGATGTAACCGCGCAGCGTCAGCCCCGACTCCAGCTCCGTCTCCACGTACAGCTCACGCTCGGCGGGCTCCAGCCGCGTCGGGTCCTCCAGCGAGAACCACCGCTCCACCAGCCGGGCCGCCTCCTCCAGCCACTCCGCCAGACCCTGGCCGTCCTCCGCGGCGAACAACTCCGACAGCTCCGGGCGCTCCTCCAGCAGCCGCTGCCACTGCCCCGGCACCATCGCCCGCGCCCGGTCCGCCGTCCGCTCCACCGCCGGCACGTCGAAGAGACGCTCCAGCACCGCGTGCACCACCGTGCCCCGCGTCGCCGCCGGGCTCGGCTTCTCCGGCAGCCTGTCGATCACCCGCAGCCGGTACAGCAGCGGGCAGCGCATGAAGTCCGCGGCGCGGGACGGCGACAGGGAGGACGGCGGCCTCGGAGGAACGGCTTCGGTGCTGGTGCCCATGGCAGGACCCTACGGGGTGGCACCGACAGCCGGTGTCGGGTCCCCGCAACCGGGCAATACCATCGACGTCGGAGCGTCAGCGACACGAGGGGAACCAGTGAGCGAGAGCCAGCAGCCGCCGCCGGGCGGCGAGAGGACTCCCGGACCCGGCGACGGGCCCGCCAAACGTCCCCCGGGACCCGGCGGCGGCATCCTCATGGGCCGCTTCTTCGGCGTGCCCGTCTACGTCGCGCCCAGCTGGTTCCTCGTCGCCGCCCTCATCACGTGGGTGTTCGGCGGCCAGCTCGACCGCGTCCTGCCCGAGCTCGGCGGCGCCCGCTACCTCGTCTCGCTCTTCTTCGCGGTCGCCTTCTACGCCTCCGTGCTCGTCCACGAGCTCGCCCACACCGTGGCCGCCCTCCGCTTCGAGCTGCCCGTGCGCCGCATCCAGCTCCAATTCTTCGGCGGCGTCTCCGAGATCGAGAAGGAGTCCGAGACCCCCGGCCGCGAATTCGTCCTCGCCTTCGTCGGCCCCCTGCTCTCCCTCGTCCTCGCCGGGGTCTTCTACCTCGGCATGTACGGCGTCGACCCCGACACCGTCCCCGGCGTCCTGCTCGCCGGACTCATGATCAGCAACCTGCTCGTGGCGATCTTCAACCTGCTGCCCGGCCTCCCCCTCGACGGCGGCCGGATGCTCCGCGCCGTCATCTGGAAGATCAGCGGCAAGGCCATGACCGGCACCATCGCCGCCGCCTGGACCGGCCGCGCCCTCGCCATCGCCGTCCTCGTCGGCCTGCCCCTGCTGTCCTACGCCGGCGGCATGAGCGACGGCGGCGACGGCGCCACCGGCTTCGACTCCCTCACCGACGCCCTGCTCGCCGCCATCCTCGCCGCCATCATCTGGACCGGCGCGGGCAACAGCCTGCGCATGGCACGGCTGCGCGAACACCTCCCCGAACTCCAGGCCCGCACACTCACCCGGCGCGCCCTCCCCGTCGCCTCCGACACCCCCCTGTCCGAGGCCCTGCGCCGGGCCAACGAGGCCGGCGCCCGCGCCCTCGTCGTCGTCGACGGCCAGGGCACCCCCACCGGCGTCGTCCGCGAGGCCGCCATCGTCGGCGTCCCCGAACACCGCCGCCCCTGGGTCGCCGTCTCCGGCCTCGCCCAGGACCTCAAGCCCGGCATGAAGGTCTCCGCGGAACTCGCCGGCGAGGACCTCCTCGACACCCTCCGTGCCACCCCCGCCACCGAGTACCTCGTCGTCGAGAACTCCGGCGAGGTCTACGGCGTCCTGTCCACCGCCGACGTCGAAAAAGCCTTCCTCGCCGCCATGGCCCGGCCCTCTTCCTAGGGCTCGGTTCGCCTCCGGGGCGCCCTTTGCGCCTGTCGACGGTCGACCATGCTCGGCTCCTCGTCCCTCGGAGCCTCCGCGTGCTCTCCCTTTCGACAGGCGCGCGCCCCTTCGGCTCACTCGCCGGGCACGCGAGTGCACCGTCCGGGCGCGATGGACCCGGGCTCCCCGGGAACGGAGCAGCCGGCTGCCCCTGCGATTTGCTCCGGCGCAGCACATGGAAGCGCTACCTCGGCGAGTGAGCCGAAGGGGCGCGGACGGTGTCGAAAGTGGATGGGGGCACCTCCCGGCGATAGCCGGGGGAGCGCGGAGGTCGCGAGGAACGAGTGACCGAGCACGGTCGACCGTCGACACCGTCTTGAGCGCCCCGGAGGCGAACCGAGCCACAAAAAATGAACGGTAGGCTTGTCGGCATGTCCGAACCGACCGGTGCCGCCCGCCGACGCGGGCCCTTCAAGGTCGGGGACCAGGTCCAGCTCACCGATCCCAAGGGACGCCACTACACGTTCACGCTCGAGGCCGGGAAGAACTTCCACACCCACAAGGGTTCCTTCCCCCACGACGAGCTGATCGGCGCCCCCGAGGGCAGTGTGGTCCGTACCACGGGAAACGTCGCCTACCTCGCGCTGCGCCCCCTGCTCCCCGACTACGTCCTGTCCATGCCCCGCGGCGCCGCCGTGGTCTACCCCAAGGACGCGGGCCAGATCCTGTCGATGGCCGACATCTTCCCCGGCGCACGCGTCGTGGAAGCGGGCGTCGGCTCCGGCTCGCTCAGCATGTTCCTGCTGCGCGCCGTCGGCGACCAGGGGATGCTGCACTCCTACGAGCGCCGCGCCGACTTCGCCGAGATCGCCACCCAGAACGTCGAACGGTACTTCGGCGGCCCGCACCCCGCATGGCAGCTCACCGTCGGCGACCTGCAGGACAACCTCAGCGACACCGAGGTCGACCGGGTCATCCTCGACATGCTCGCCCCCTGGGAGTGCCTGGAGGCCGTCTCCAAGTCACTCGTCCCCGGCGGCATCCTCTGCGCCTACGTGGCCACCACCACCCAGCTCGCCCGCACCGTCGAGGCGATCCGCGAGCACGGCACGTTCAACGAGCCGTCCGCCTGGGAGACGATGGTCCGCACCTGGCACATCGAGGGACTGGCCGTGCGCCCCGACCACCGCATGATCGGGCACACCGGCTTCCTGCTCACCGCCCGCCGTCTCGCCGACGGCGTCGAGCCCCCCGTACGGCGCAGGCGCCCCGCGCCCGGCGCGTACGGCGAGGACTACACCAGCCCGGGCGGCGGCAAGCCGGCCACCGGCGGAGCGTAACCACCCGACCCCGAAGCGCCGTCGCCGGACACACCGGCGGCGGCGCTTCGCCACACCCCGCGGACATCTCCCGAAACACGGGCCCCGGTCGTACCAACTGCCTGTGACCTGTGGCACGATGCTGGCCACCCCGCTCGACCAACTCCACAGGAGACAGGCGCGTGCAGCCAACCGCAGGGCCGGCCCTCCCGCACACCCGAGCCCGCTCGGTGCACTGGATCACGACCGCCGCGGTGATCGCCGCCGTCATAGGCAGCGCCGCCCTCGTACAGCCCGCCGGCGCCTCCACGGGCAAGCCCGCCGCCAAGGCGGAATCCGGCAAGCCCGCACCCGCCGCCGTGGCACCCCCGGACCCCCGGGCCGCCCACTTCCCCCTGGAATGCGCCGGCGCCCCCGTGGACGTCGTCGACCGGGCCTCCGCGGACCTCGACGGGGACGGCCGCCCCGAGACCGTCGCCGTCGCCCGCTGCCACTCCGAGACCGGCACCCCGCCCAGTGGCCTGTACGTGCTGTCCACGGATCCGGCCGCCGGCGGCGCCCCCCGCATCGTCGAGACGCTCGTCGACCCCAAGGAGCAGCGCAGCTTCAAGGGACTGCGGATCGACGGCCGCACCGTACGGGCCACCGTCCTCGGCTACTCCACCGACGACGTGCCCAGGTGCTGCCCCGACCAGCAGCGCGACTACAGCTGGGAATGGCGGTCCGGGACCTACTACGAGATCCCCGGACCGCTCGCAAGCGGCGTGTGACAGATCACTCCGCGTCGGGTCCGTACAGCTCTACACTGTCCGAAACCCGACGCACATGAATGCAGTCGCCAGGGCAGTCCCTGGCCGAATCCACCACATCGGTCAACAACGGCAGGGGAACCGGGACCGCAGCCCCGGGTTCCTGACGGAGCTCGGCGTCATCGCCCTTCACGTAGGCGAGCCCGTCGATGTCCAGCTCGAAGACCTCGGGCGCGTACTGCACACAGATGCCGTCCCCGGTGCACAGGTCCTGATCGATCCAGACCTCAAGCGCCTCGACGACTTCTTTGCTCACCGGTACCTCGCCTGCCGTTCATCGTTCGGGAAGGGACAGCCCTTGACGGGCGTTGACCGAACCGACGATACAACCGGCCGCTTTCGGATGGTGATGGCTGGGTATCTCCCTGGCGGGAGGACGTGCGCAAGGGTGAAGATCGGACACACCCAGGACGTCTTTGTGATCTAGGGGTTTCAACCCCTACTGGCCCAGGTAGGGTCTGGAAGCGTCCAGCTCCCCTTGGAGGAGGTGAGGACCGTGGCGGCCCACGACGACGACATCAACCGTGGCGGCCGACCCGCTCGTGGATCGGAAGACCCCATGAGCCAGGTCGCCTTTCTTGAGCAGGAGATCGCCGTCCTGCGACGTAAGCTCGCCGACTCTCCGCGGCACACGAGGATTCTCGAGGAGCGGATCGTCGAGCTGCAGACCAACCTGGCAGGCGTGTCCGCTCAGAACGAGCGGCTGGCGAACACCCTCCGCGAGGCCCGCGACCAGATCGTGGCCCTCAAGGAAGAGGTGGACCGCCTCGCACAGCCCCCTGCCGGATTCGGTGTGTTCCTTCAGGCGAACGAGGACGGAACGTCCGACATCTTCACCGGCGGCCGCAAGCTGCGGGTGAACGTCAGCCCGTCCGTCGAGCTGGACGACCTCCGGCGCGGCCAGGAAGTCATGCTCAACGAAGCGCTCAACGTGGTCGAGGCCATGGAGTTCGAGCGCATCGGAGACATCGTCACCCTCAAGGAGATCCTCGAGGACGGCGAGCGGGCCCTGGTCATCGGGCACACGGACGAGGAGCGGGTGGTGCGGCTCGCCGAGCCGCTGCTGGACGGCACCCTCCGCGCCGGCGACGCCCTGCTGCTCGAACCGCGCTCCGGATACGTCTACGAGCGGGTCCCCAAGAGCGAGGTCGAGGAACTCGTCCTCGAAGAGGTCCCCGACATCGACTACCGCCAGATCGGCGGGCTCAGCAACCAGATCGAGCAGATCCGCGACGCCGTCGAACTGCCCTACCTGCACGCCGAGCTGTTCAAGGAGTACGAGCTCCGCCCGCCCAAGGGCGTGCTCCTCTACGGCCCCCCCGGCTGCGGCAAGACGCTCATCGCCAAGGCCGTCGCCAACTCCCTTGCGAAGAAGGTCGCCGAGGTCACCGGACAGCCCCAGGGCAAGAGCTACTTCCTCAACATCAAGGGCCCCGAGCTGCTCAACAAGTACGTCGGCGAGACCGAGCGGCAGATCCGCCTGGTCTTCCAGCGCGCACGCGAGAAGGCCGGCGAGGGCACCCCCGTCATCGTCTTCTTCGACGAGATGGAATCCCTCTTCCGGACCCGCGGCTCCGGCGTCAGCTCGGACGTGGAGAACACCATCGTCCCCCAGCTGCTCGCCGAGATCGACGGCGTCGAGGGCCTGGAGAACGTCATCGTCATCGGCGCCTCCAACCGCGAGGACATGATCGACCCCGCGATCCTGCGGCCCGGCCGCCTGGACGTGAAGATCAAGATCGAGCGGCCGGACGCCGAAGCGGCCAAGGACATCTTCTCCAAGTACCTCGTGACCACCCTCCCGCTGCACGGCGAGGACCTCTCCGAACACGGAGGGTCGCCCGAGGCCACCGTCGAGGCCATGATCCAGTCCGTGGTCGAGCGGATGTACTCCGAATCCGAGGAGAACCGCTTCCTGGAGGTCACCTACGCCAACGGTGACAAGGAAGTCCTCTACTTCAAGGACTTCAACTCCGGCGCCATGATCCAGAACATCGTGGACCGGGCCAAGAAGATGGCCATCAAGGCCTTCCTCGACCACAACCAGCGCGGTCTGCGCGTCTCCCACCTGCTCGCCGCCTGCGTGGACGAGTTCAAGGAGAACGAGGACCTGCCCAACACCACCAACCCGGACGACTGGGCCCGCATCTCCGGCAAGAAGGGCGAGCGGATCGTCTTCATCCGCACCCTCGTCACCGGGAAGCAGGGAGCCGACACCGGTCGCTCCATCGACACCGTCGCCAACACGGGCCAGTACCTGTAACACGCGACCACCCCCGGCTGCGGGTGCCCACGCAGGGGCACCCGCAGCCGGAGCATTTCACCCCGGCACCACCCAGGAAAGCGCGTAATGATCTCCCCACCACCGCCATCGCGTTCTAGGCTCAGCGGTACCGCAAGAGGTCCCATCGCGAAGCGGTACTTGAGCGACCGGCCCACCACGGGCCGCAGCCGGGCAAGGAGGGCCGCATGACCGTACGGCGAGTAATGGGCATCGAGACGGAGTACGGGATCTCCGTCCCGGGCCACCCGAACGCCAATGCCATGCTCACCTCGTCCCAGGTCGTCAACGCCTACGCGGCGGCGATGCACCGGGCGCGCCGCGCCCGCTGGGACTTCGAGGAGGAGAACCCACTGCGGGACGCCCGCGGCTTCGACCTCGCCCGAGAGGCCGCGGACACCAGCCAGCTCACCGACGAGGACATCGGCCTGGCCAATGTCATCCTCACCAACGGAGCCCGGCTCTACGTCGACCACGCCCACCCCGAGTACAGCGCCCCGGAGGTCACCAACCCCCGCGACGCCGTCCTGTGGGACAAGGCCGGCGAGCGCATTATGGCCGAGGCCGCCGAGCGCGCCGCCCAGCTCCCCGGCGCACAGCCGATCCACCTGTACAAGAACAACACCGACAACAAGGGCGCGTCCTACGGCACCCACGAGAACTACCTGATGAAGCGGGAGACCCCCTTCTCGGACATCGTGCGCCACCTCACGCCCTTCTTCGTCTGCCGCCAGGTCGTCACCGGCGCCGGCCGCGTCGGAATCGGCCAGGACGGCCACGAGCACGGCTTCCAGATCAGCCAGCGCGCCGACTACTTCGAGGTCGAGGTCGGACTCGAGACCACCCTCAAACGGCCCATCATCAACACCCGCGACGAGCCGCACGCCGACGCCGAGAAGTACCGCCGGCTGCACGTGATCATCGGCGACGCCAACCTCTCCGAGATCTCCACCTACCTCAAGCTCGGCACCACCGCCCTCGTGCTCTCGATGATCGAGGACGGCTTCATCAACGTCGACCTCGCCGTCGACCAGCCCGTACGCACCCTCCACCAGGTCAGCCACGACCCCACACTGCGACGGCTCATCACGCTGCGCAGCGGCCGCACGCTGACCGCCGTCCAGCTCCAGATGGAGTACTGCGAGCTGGCCCGCAAGTACGTCGAGGACCGCTTCGGCACCGACGCCGACGACCAGACCAAGGACGTCCTCGGACGCTGGGAGGACGTGCTCAACCGGCTCGAGGGCGACCCCATGAGCCTCGCCCGCGAACTCGACTGGATCGCCAAGCGCGAACTCCTCGAGGGCTACCGGCGCCGCGACTCCCTGGACTGGGACGCCGCCCGGCTCCACCTCGTCGACCTCCAGTACGCCGACGTACGCCCCGAGAAGGGCCTGTACAACCGCCTGGAGGCCCGCGGTCGCATCCAGCGGCTGGTGACCGAGGACGAGGTCGTACGGGCCATGAGCAAGCCCCCGGAGGACACCCGCGCCTACTTCCGCGGCCGCTGCCTGGAGCAGTACGCGGACGACGTCGCGGCGGCCTCCTGGGACTCCGTGATCTTCGACCTCCCCGGCCGGGACTCCCTGCAGCGCGTCCCCACGCTGGAGCCGCTGCGGGGCACCCGCAACCACGTCAAGGAGCTGCTGGACCGCTGCCGCACGGCCGAGGAGCTGGTGCGGATCCTGTCGGGCGGCTGAGCAGGGCTGAAATCCGTCCGAACCGGGAATCATCGGGGTGGCCCCCGGACGTTGGGCAATACCGGGGGCCGAAGTCAGACCCTCCTTGTAGGGTCTGATCTTGTAGGACATGGACACCGAGCGGGGTGAGGGACACATGGCTACCAAGGACACCGGCGGCGGGCAGCAGAAGGCCACGCGTTCGACCGAGGAGGTCGAGGAGACCGCGCAGGACGCGCAGGCCGCCTCCGACCTCAAGGAGCGGCAGGAGAAGCTGTCGGACGACGTGGACTCCGTGCTGGACGAGATCGATGACGTCCTCGAGGAGAACGCCGAGGATTTCGTGCGATCATTCGTACAAAAGGGCGGACAGTAGGGCAATTCGGACATCTCTGCAATTCGGGATGAAGAAATGCTCTACGTGTCAGCGCGTGCTGCCGTCTCTCGCATTCGCTGCCAATAGGTCGAGGTCCGATGGCCTCCAGACGAGCTGCCGGGAGTGCTCTGCGGAGTTCTACCGTCAACGTCAGGAGGCCAAGGGCAAGGCGGTTCGTGTCAAGGTGCGCGTCCCGCAGGGACACAAGCGCTGCCCGCAGTGCGGTGAGGTAAAGCCGCACGGCGAGTGGGAGCGCAATGCCACGTCGTCGGACGGCTTCGCCAGCTACTGCAGGACATGTCGCGCGGAACGCAACCGCGCCGCCTACTTCAAACGCAAGTACGGCATCACCACGGCCGAGCGGGACGCCATGGTCGGTGAGCAGTTCGGTATTTGCTGCATTTGTTTGGACGCCCCGGCCGAACATGTGGATCACGACCACGGGACGGGTAGGGTCCGTGGCGTACTGTGCTTCAGCTGCAACGCCGCGCTGGGGCAGTTCAAGGATCGGCCCGACGTCATACGGCGGGCGGCCGCCTACGTGGAAGGAAACGTGTGGAAGCCAACACTCGTAGCAACGGGCGTCTACCAGCTGCCTTCCTGACGCCTGGCTCGTCCTCGTTCGTGGACTTCCTGGGGGCGCATTCGCCGGAGATGCTCCCGGGCAACCGGACCCTGCCTGCCGTGAAGGGGGCCGTCGAGCTGCCGCACGGTACGACGATCGTGGCGGCGGCCTTCCCCGGGGGTGTGGTGCTCGCCGGTGACCGGCGGGCCACGATGGGCAACGTCATCGCGCAGCGGGACATCGAAAAGGTCTTCCCGGCCGACGAGTACTCGGCGGTCGGCATCGCGGGCACGGCGGGCCTGGCGGTGGAGATGGTGAAGCTGTTCCAGCTGGAGCTGGAGCACTACGAGAAGATCGAGGGCGCCACGCTCTCGCTGGAGGGCAAGGCGAACCGCCTGTCGACCATGATCCGGGGGAACCTGGGGATGGCGCTGCAGGGGCTGGCGGTGGTGCCGCTGTTCGCCGGCTACGACACGGATCGCGAGAAGGGGCGGATCTTCTCGTACGACGTGACGGGCGGCCGTTCCGAGGAGCACGGTTTCGCGGCGACGGGTTCGGGTTCGGTGTTCGCGCGGGGTTCGATGAAGAAGCTGTACAAGCCGGACCTCACGGAGTCGCAGACGACGACGCTGGTGGTCCAGGCGTTGTACGACGCGGCGGACGACGACTCGGCGACCGGTGGCCCGGATCTGGGGCGGCGGATCTACCCGATCGTCACGGTCATCACCGACGAGGGCTTCCGCAAGCTGACCGAGGCCGAGTCGTCGGAGATCGTCCGGGCCGTCCACGAGCGGCGGCTGGAGCTGCCGGACGGCCCGCGGGCCGCGCTGCTCTGACCTGGTCGTCCGAGATGCACTCGCTACTGACAGAAAGGGACGGATAGCCGGTGTCGACGCCGTTCTATGTCTCACCCCAGCAGGCCATGGCCGACCGTGCGGAGTTCGCCCGCAAGGGCATCGCGCGCGGGCGCAGCGTCGTCGTGCTGCAGTACACCGACGGCATCGTCTTCATCGCCGAGAACCCGTCCCGCGCGCTGCACAAGGTCAGTGAGATCTACGACCGGATCGCTTTCGCGGCGGTGGGCAAGTACAACGAGTTCGAGAACCTGCGGATCGGTGGGGTGCGTTATGCCGATCTGCGGGGTTACACCTACGACCGGGACGACGTGACCGCGCGTGGTCTGGCGAACGTGTACGCGCAGACGCTGGGCACGATCTTCTCGAGCGTGGGGGAGAAGCCCTACGAGGTGGAGCTGATCGTCGCGGAGGTGGGTGCGGACTCCTCGGAGGACCAGATCTACCGGTTGCCGCATGACGGTTCGATCGTGGACGAGCACGGTGCGGTGGCGGTGGGTGGCAACTCCGATCAGATCGGCAGTTACCTGGACCAGCGGCACCGTGACGGTATGACGCTGGCGGAGGCGCTGAAGCTGGCGGTGGAGTCGCTGAGCCGGGACAGCAACGGCAGTGACCGGCAGCTGACGGCGGAGCAGCTGGAGGTCGCGGTGCTGGACCGTACGCGGCCGCAGCAGCGCAAGTTCAAGCGGATCCTGGGCCGGCAGCTGTCGCGGCTGCTGGAGGGGGAGGGGGCGGCGTCTTCGGTGGAGAAGGCGGAGAAGTCCGCTCCGTCTGCGGCTCCGGCGGAGGGGGACGACGACCTTCCGGAGCTCGACGAGGACGTGTGAGAGGTGTGACGGGCTGAGGCTCGTTCCCGACGCCCCGGTCGCCTTTTCGGCGGCCGGGGCGTCGGTCGTCTCAGGGGTGGCGTGGCGGGGCGGTGGAGCCGCGTACGACGAGCCGGACGGGGAGTTCGGTGCCGGTGTTCGTGGCGCTGCGGGTGCCGCTGGCGGTGCCGGGGTGGTCGGTGAGGGTGTGGAGGAGTGCGGTCATGCCGTGGGCGCCGACGGCGTCGGCGGGGAGGCTGACGGTGGTGAGTTCGGGTTCGACGGCGGTGGCGAGGGCGGAGTCGTCGTAGCCGGTGACGGTGACGTCGTGGGGGACGCGGAGTCCGTGGCGGCGCAGGGCCTTGCAGGCGCCGACGGCGAGGACGTCGTCGTCGCAGATCAGGGCGGTGGGGGGCGGGCCGGGGCGGGCGAGGAGGCGTTCGGTGGCGCGGCGGGCGTCCTCGTAGGTGAGGGGGGAGCGTTCGGTGGGTGGGGTGGTGCCGAGGGCGTCGGCGAGGGCCTGGGCGCGTTCGCGGAAGGTCCAGGTGTCGATGTCGGCTGCGAGGTGGGCGATGTCGCCGGGGTGGTGGCCGAGGTCGAGGACGTGCCGGGTGATCTGGCGCATGCCGTCGGCGATGGCGAGGTTGACGGTGGCGGCGGGGCCGGCTTCGGCGGGGTCGGCGTCGAGCATGACGAGGGGGAGTCCGCCGTCGCCGATGGCGGCGAGGGCGTCGGCGGCCATGGAGGAGGCGATGATGCCGTCGAGGGCGGCGCGGGCGGAGCCGAAGGGGTCGCGGGCGGGGCCGACGCCTTCGGGGGAGGGGTAGAGGACGACGCCGAAGCCGTGGTCGTCGGCGACGCGGGCGGCGCCGGTGTAGACGCGGGCGAAGTACTCGTTGGTGATGGTGGGGACGACCAGGAGCGCGGTGCGGGTGCGGCCGAGGCGGAGGTTGCGGGCGGCGAGGTTGGGGCGGTAGCCGAGGTCGCGGGCGGCGGTGCGGACGGTGTCGGCGGTGCGTTCGGAGACGCGGCCGCGCCATTTGTCGCCGAGGACGAGGGAGACGGTGGCCTGGGAGACGCCGGCGGCGCGTGCGACGTCGCGTGAGGTCGGGCGCGCTGTGTCGGTCACCGTGGGGCCTCTTTCGGGTGGTCGGCGGGTGGTGGTGCGGGGGTCGTGCGGGTGGACCGGTGGGTTGGGCTCATGGTACGTATGACTCACGACGTTATACGTACAACCTGCGAAGGGGGCGGACATGGGGACCGGCTACGCGGACCTGCTGCGGGCCCGGCACGCGCTGCGGCTGCTGACCGGCACCCTGGTCGGCCGGCTGCCGAACGCTACGGCGGCCCTGGGCATCGTGCTGCTCACCCGGGCGCAGGGCGGCGACTTCGCCCTCGCGGGGGCGCTGTCGGCCGTCTACGGCCTCGCCAACGCCGTGGGGCAGCCGCTGCTGGGCCGGGCGGTGGACCGCCTGGGGCAGCCGCGGGTGATGTTCCCGGCGGCGGTGGCCTCGGCCGCGGGCATGGTCCTCTTCGCGTTCTGCGGGCCGCGTCCGCTGCCGGCGGCGTACGCGGCGATGCTGGTGGCGGGCTTCTTCACGCCGCCCCTGGAGGGCGGGCTGCGGGCGCTGTGGCCGAGCGTGCTCAAGCGCGAGGACCGGATCCACGCCGCCTACGCCCTGGACGCGGCCGCGCAGGAGGTCATGTTCGCGGTCGGGCCGCTGCTGGTGACGCTGCTGGTGGCGGCGTTCTCGGAGACGGCGGCGCTGCTGTGGATCGCCGCGGTGGGTGTGGCGGGGGCGCTGAGCGTGGTCACCTCCCCGCCGTCGCGGGCGTGGCGGACGCAGCCGCGGACCCCGGACTGGCTGGGGCCGCTGCGGGCGCCGGGCATGCGGGCGCTGGTCGGCTCGTTCTTCTTCGTGGGGCTGGCGCTGGGCTCGATCGCGGTGGCGGCGGTGGCGTACGCGGACGACCACGGCGGCGGGATGGTCTCCAGCTATGTGCTGTCGGGGATCGGCGCCGGGGCCCTGGCGGGCGGGGTGGTGTACGGGGCGCGGCAGTGGGCCGGGGTCCCGGAGCGCCGGCTGCGGCTGCTGATGGCGGGACTGGCCGTGTGCTACCTGCCGCTGGCGCTGGTGCCGGGGGTCGCGGCGATGTCGGGCCTGGCGGTGCTGGCGGGGCTGTTCCTCGCGCCCGCGCTGGCCTGCGCGTTCGTGGTGGTCGACCGGCATGCTCCGGTGGGCACGGTGACCGAGGCGTTCTCATGGATCGTCACCACGTTCGGGGTGGGCGCGGCGGTCGGCACGGCGGCCGCGGGGCCTGCCGCGCAGTACGGTGGGGCGGCGGCGGCCTTCGGTGTGGCGGGGGCCGGTGGCGTGGTGGCGCTGGCCGTCCTGCTGGCCAGTGGGCGTTACCTCACGCCCCCGCAACCGGCAACCGGGACGGAAAAAGATCGAATCGCCGCGGTCGAACCCGGTTTGAGGTCCACGCATCAGGCGTAAGGTCTCATCATGGACCGCCGCATTTTCGGGCTGGAGAACGAGTACGGCGTCACGTGCACGTTCCGGGGACAGCGGCGTCTGTCCCCGGACGAGGTGGCGCGGTACCTCTTCCGCCGTGTCGTGTCATGGGGTCGTAGCAGCAACGTCTTCCTCCGCAATGGCGCCCGTCTCTACCTCGACGTGGGTTCGCACCCGGAGTACGCCACTCCCGAGTGCGACAACGTGACGGAACTCGTCACCCACGACAAGGCGGGGGAGCGCATCCTCGAGGGTCTCCTGGTGGACGCCGAACGGCGCCTGCACGAGGAGGGCATCGCGGGTGACGTCTACCTCTTCAAGAACAACACCGATTCCGCCGGGAACTCCTACGGGTGCCACGAGAACTACCTGGTCGCCCGGCACGGGGAGTTCTCCCGCCTGGCGGACATCCTGATCCCGTTCCTGGTGACCCGGCAGCTGCTGTGCGGTGCGGGCAAGGTGCTGCAGACCCCGCGGGGCGCGGTCTACTGCGTCAGCCAGCGCGCGGAGCACATCTGGGAGGGAGTCAGTTCCGCCACGACCCGTTCCCGGCCCATCATCAACACCCGGGACGAGCCGCACGCGGACGCCGAGCGCTACCGGCGGCTGCACGTCATCGTGGGTGACTCCAACATGTCCGAGACGACCATGCTGCTGAAGGTCGGCGCGACCGACCTGGTGCTGCGCATGATCGAGGCGGGCACCGTGATGCGGGACCTGACGCTGGAGAACCCGATCCGGGCGATCCGTGAGGTGTCGCACGACATAACGGGTCAGCGCAAGGTCCGTCTCGCCTCGGGCCGGGAGGCCTCGGCCCTGGAGATCCAGGAGGAGTACTACTCCAAGGCGGTGGACTTCTGCGACCGGCGGGGCATCCGCAGCGGTGTCATCGAGCAGGTCCTCGAACTGTGGGGCCGGACGCTGGAGTCGATCTCCAGCGGTGACCTGGACAAGATCGGTACCGAGATCGACTGGGTGATGAAGTACCGCCTGATCGAGCGTTACCGGGCGCGCGACAACATCACGATGTCGCACCCGCGCATCGCGCAGATAGACCTCGCGTACCACGACATCCACCGCCGCCGCGGGTTGTACTACCTGCTGGAGAAGCGCGGCCAGGCCAAGCGGATCTGCAACGACCTGAAGATCTTCGAGGCCAAGTCCGTGCCGCCGCAGACGACGCGGGCACGGCTGCGCGGCGATTTCATCCGCCGCGCGCAGGAGCAGCGGCGCGACTTCACCGTCGACTGGGTGCACCTGAAGCTCAACGACCAGGCGCAGCGCACCGTGCTGTGCAAGGACCCCTTCCGGTCGGTGGACGACCGGGTGGAGAAGCTCATCGCCGGCATGTAGCGGCGGTGGCGTGGACGACGCGGGGCCCCGTGCGTGTTCGTACGGGGCCCCGCCCACGTCGTAGAGTGGCGCGCACGCCCGACAACGCAAGATCGACCTGATGGGGATCCCCGTGCGCCGACGCTCTCTTCTCTTCGCCGTTCCCGCCGGCCTGCTCACCCTCGCCGGCTGCGGTGACGACAAGTCCGGCAAGTCCGCGACCAGCGCCAGCCCGTCGGGTTCCGCGTCCTCGTCCGCGCCGGTGAAGATCGTCGATGGTCCGCTGCCGGACGTCACGGCCGGTACGAAGTTCGGCGAGAAGCCGACGGTCGCCAAGGGTCCGGGCCAGCCCAGCAAGGACCTGGCCGTCAAGACGCTCATCCAGGGCAACGGGACCACCGTCGCCGAGGGCGACTACCTCCAGGCGAACTACCTCGGCCAGATCTGGGACACGGCCAAGGTCTTCGACAACTCCTGGGACCGGGGCACGCCGGCCATCTTCCCGATCGGCGTCGGCCGGGTCATCCCGGGCTGGGACAAGGCCCTGGTGGGCAAGAAGGTCGGCGACCGGGTCGAGCTGGCGATCCCGCCGAACCTCGGTTACGGCGAGCAGGGCCAGCCGGACGCCGGTATCAAGGGCACCGACACGCTGGTGTTCGTCGTCGACGTGGTGGACACCTTCAGCGGCAAGAGCTCCGCCCAGGGCAAGGCCGTCCCGCAGAACGACGCCAAGCTGCCCAAGGTCGGCACCAACACCGACGGCAAGGCGCCCTCCATCGAGGTGCCCAAGGAGGCCGCGCCGACCAAGCTGGTCGCCAACTACGTGCTGGAGGGCGACGGCGCGGCGGTCAAGCCCACCGACACCCTGCTGCTGCAGTACAAGGGCGTGGTGTGGGACGGCGGCAAGGAGTTCGACTCCAGCTACAAGAACGGCCAGTTGGCCCAGTTCCCGCTGCAGCAGCTGATCAAGGGCTGGCAGGAGGGCCTGGTGGGCAAGAAGGTCGGCAGCCGCGTGATGCTCGTGGTGCCGCCGGACCTCGGCTACGGCGACAAGGCCCAGCCGGGCATCCCGGCCAAGTCCACGCTGGTGTTCAGCCTCGACATCCTCGCGGTGATGTAAGACTAGGCAGGTTGTCCGCACCTCTTTAGGAGCACGTACGTGAGCATCGAGAAGCCCGAGATCGACTTCCCCGGCGGCGAGCCGCCGGCCGAACTGGTGATCAGGGACATCTGGGAGGGCGAGGGCGCCGAGGCGAAGGCGGGCCAGAACGTCACCGTCCACTACGTCGGCGTCGCCTTCAGCACCGGCGAGGAGTTCGACGCCAGCTGGAACCGCAACTCGCCCTTCACCTTCCCGCTGGGCGGCGGCCGGGTCATCAAGGGCTGGGACCAGGGCGTGCAGGGCATGAAGGTCGGTGGCCGTCGCGAGCTGACCATCCCCGCGCACCTGGCCTACGGCAACCAGAGCCCGAGCCCGCTGATCAAGCCGGGCGAGACGCTGATCTTCGTGGTGGACCTGCTGTCCGTCTGACCGGCCCGTCCGGCCCGGCCACGACCCGGAGCCCCCGCCGACCGGCTTTGCCGGCCCGGCGGGGGCTCCGTCGTGCGGGGCTCCGGGGAGGACGGAAGGGGGCGGTCGCCGGAACCGGCCTTCGCTTCAGCCGTGCGGCCCGGCCGCGATAGGGTCTCGGGGGAGAGCTGAAGAAGGAAGAAGGTTGCGTCGAGTGGCGATTGCCAAGGCCGAGCGGCTGATGAACCTGGCGCTGTGCCTGATGAACACGCGGCGCCCGGTCAGCAAGCGGGAGCTGCGGGCGTCCATCGAGGCGTACCACGAGATCGGCTCCGACGAGGCGTTCAACCGCATGTTCGAGCGCGACAAGGACGACCTGCGCGAGCTCGGCATGGTCATCGAGACGGTGGAGAGCCTCGACGGGGAGATCGGCTACCTCGCCCGCCGCGACCGCAACCGCCTTCCCGAGATCGCCCTGGACGCCGAGGAGGCCGCCGCGCTGAGCCTGGCCGCCAAGGTCTGGCAGCAGGCGCGCTTCGCCGAGGCCGCCAGCGGCGCCCTGCAGAAGCTGCGGGCCGCGGGCGTGCCCTTCCACGACGAGGGCGACGATGACGAGGGCGTACGGGAGCCGGCCGGGCACAGTGCCCTGGAGCCCCGCATCCCCACCCCCGAGCCGGCGTTCGAGCCGCTGATGGTGGCCACCCGGGAGCGCCGCCCCGTCGCCTTCGACTACCGCAAGGCCAACGCCGTGCGCCCCGAGCCGCGCCAGGTCGAGCCGTGGGCGCTGGAGTGCTGGCGCGGCCACTGGTACCTGGCCGGCTGGGACCGCGACCGGGCCGCCGTGCGCGTCTTCCGGCTCTCCCGGATCACCGGGCGGGTCCGTACCCGCGGCGGCACCTTCACCACCGAGGTGCCCGACCACGTCGACGTCCGTGCCGCCGTGGCCAGCTGGGCCGGCGAGGGCGCCACCGCGACCGCCAGGATCCGGCTGCGCCGCGACTCGGGGTACCCGCTGCGGGCCCGCGCCGTGGAGACACTCCCGGTCGACGCCGACTGGGACGAGCTGGAGATCCCGTACGGGCACGGACTGGACGCCTGGCTGGTGGAGTTCGGCCCGGACGTGGTCGTACTGGGGCCCGACGAGCTGCGGGCCGACGTCGTGGACCGGCTGCGCGCCGTCGCCAAGGGCTGAGCGGGGGAGTACGGAGAGATGGCCAACGCGATCGACCAGACGCGCAGGATGCTGTCCCTGGTCACCTACCTGCGCGAGCGCCCCGGTGCCCGCGTGAGCGACGTGGCCCGCGCGTTCGGTGTCACCGAGGCCGAGCTGATCGGCGACCTGAACGTGCTGCCGCTGTGCGGCACGAGCTTCCGGGGCGGCGACCTGCTCGACATCGACACCGACGGCGAGCGGATCTGGTGGCACAACGTGGACGACGTCGCGCAGCCGCTGCGGCTGGCCGCCGACGAGGCCGCCGCGCTGCTGGTCGCCGCCCGCGCCGTCGCCAACCTGCCGGGGCTGCGGGAGAGCGACCGGCAGGCGCTGCTGCGCGCCACCGCCAAGATCGAGGGCGCGGCCGGTGAGGCCGCCGGCGCCTCCTCGCGGCTGTCGGTCACCTTCGAGTCCGAGGGCAGCGTCTTCGCCGATGTCGACCGCGCCATCGCGGAGCGGCGCCGGCTGTGGATCCGCTACTACTCGCCGTCCCGCGACGAGCTCACCGAGCGCGAGGTCGACCCGATCCGCCTGTTCGCGGTCGGCCACACCTACTTCGAGGGCTGGTGCTACCTGTCGGAGGACCGGCGCACCTTCCGGCTCGACCGGGTCGCCGAGATCCGGCTGCTGGACCAGCCCAGCGACCCGCCGCGGGTCGAGCCCCGCGACCTGTCCCAGGGGCTGGTGCAGCCGGCCGGCGACGACCCGGAGGTCGTCATCGAGGTCGGGCCCGGCGGCCGCTGGGTGGCCGAGTACTACCCGCACGACCTCGCCGAGGAACTCCCCGACGGCGGGCTGCGGATCACCCTGCGCACCCCCGACCCGGGCTCACTGCGCCGTCTCGCGCTGCGGCTCGGCCGTGACGGCCGCATCGTGTCCCCGGCCGACCTCGCGGGCAGCGCGCGCGACGCCGCCGCCCAGGCCCTCGCTGCCTACGGGGAGTGAGGGGACCGCCCGCATGGACGACCTCGACACCCTCGACAGCCTCGGTGCCGTCGGGCATCCCGGTGATCCCGCCGCGCCCCCGCCCGAGGTGATCTTCAGGGCCTCCTGCCCGGAGTGCCGCACCAGCTTCGAGCTGTCGGCCGACGCCCTGCGGCTGGCCATCGGCGGCAGCCACCGCACCACCTTCTACTCCTTCACCTGCCCCGACTGCGGCTCCTCCGTCCGCAAGCCGGCGGGCGACCGCATCGTGGAGCTGCTCACCGACGGCGGCGTGCGCACGATGCGGCTGCACACCGGCTGAGCCGCTACGCTCGGCTGCCATGTGGTGGCTCTACCTGTACGTCGGCCTCGCGACCGCCGGCCTGCTCGTGCTCGGCGTCCTCGCCCTCCGCGTGTACGCCGAGGTGCGCGGCCTCGCCCGGCAGGTGGGGCGCAGCAGCGACCGCCTGCTGCGGGCCTCCGAGGACCTGCGGCGCGCCGCGGAGCCGCTGGCGCGCGGCGCCGGCGAACTGTCCCGCTGACGACCGGCCCCGCCGGGGCGCCGTCCCGTCCGCGCCGTCCCGTCCGCGGCGTCCCGTCGGCGGCGCCCGGAAACGCCGGGTAAGCGCTGTCGGAGCACCCTCGTCCTTCCTCGTCCAGGAAGGTACGCTGCTGAGGTTGCCCCGAATGAGAGCGGCGGGGGCGGCAACGGCAAGGACGCCGGGGGATTGCCAGGCGTTTACCCCCGCACGTTACGATCGCTGGCAGAGCGGACACCGTGTCCACGGACCGGAGCCCGCTGCTCAAGAACCCATGCCGCCTCGGTGAGAAGGTAAAGCTTATGTTCGGCAGGCTCGGCGCCCCTGAGATCATCCTCATCCTTGTCGTCGTTCTGCTGCTGTTCGGGGCCAAGCGTCTCCCGGACATGGCCCGCGGCCTTGGGAAGTCGATGCGCATCCTGAAGAGCGAGGCGAAGGCGATGAAGTCGGACGACGCGGCCGCCCCGCAGGCCCAGGCCCAGGCCGACGCGCCCGCCGACGCCCAGGCCGCGCCGAAGACCATCCAGGCCGCGCCCGGTGACGTCAACAGCGCCCGCCCGGTCTCCGAGACCCAGCAGCCCCGCCAGACGCAGAGCTGACACGACGGCACAGGTACGGGCCGCCGGCGGGGACGCCGGCCACCGCGTGAGATGAGGACCTGGGTTGCTCAAGTCTGCCCGCAGTAAGCCGTCGTCGAAGGACCCCGAGGGGCGCATGCCGCTCGTGGAGCACCTGCGCGAGCTGCGCAACCGGCTCGCCAAGAGCGTGCTCGCGATCGTCCTGGTGGCGATCGTGGCCGCCTTCTACAGCCAGCAGCTCCTGGAGTTCCTGGCCTCCCCGGTACCCAAGTGCGGCCCCGGGGTCGTCAGCAGCGGCGGCAACTGTGCCATCGTCACGTTCGACTCGCTGACGGCGCCGTTCGCGCTCACGATGCAGGTCTGCTTCATGGCCGGCGTCATCGGCGCCAGCCCGGTCTGGCTGTACCAGCTGTGGGCCTTCATCGCCCCCGGCCTGCACCGGCACGAGCGCAAGTACACCTACGCGTTCGTGGGCGCGGCGCTCCCGCTCTTCCTGGGCGGCGCCTTCCTCGCCTACAAGATCATGCCGGTCAGCATCAAGGTGCTGATCAGCTTCACGCCCGAGGGCTCGTCCAACCTGCTGAAGCTGGACGGTGTGCTGGACTTCACCATCCGCATGGTGCTGGTCTTCGGCCTCGCCTTCGAACTCCCGCTGCTGCTGGTGATGCTCAACCTGGTCGGCATGGTCACCGGCCGGCGCATGGCGGGCTGGTGGCGCGCCGTGGTCATGGGCGTGTTCGTCTTCGGCGCCGTCGCGACGCCGACCACCGACCCGGTCAGCATGATCGCCCTGTCCGGCCCGATCGTCGTCCTCTACTTCGGCGCGGTCGCCTTCTCCCTGATGAACGACCGGCGCCGGCGCTGGCGCAACCCCGACGCCGAACTCTCCGACGACGAGGCCTCCGTGCTCGACCTCACCCCGGAGTCGATCGACCCCGGCGAGCGCGTCTCGGCCTCGGTGCCCGAACAGCCCGGCCCCGTCGATGACGGGCGCCGCTCCGGCGACTTCGACGACGCGACCTGACGCCGCGGAACCCCCGACGGGGCCCCGCCCGGAATCCGGGCGGGGCCCCGTCGCCATAGGGCGCAGGCGTCCGCCGGCAGCCGCCGCGCCTCCGGAGGAAGGGGTGCCGGTGATCTCGACGGCTCGGCTACCGCGCGGTAGGGTCCGCGCGTGACCAGCGAGATCACCATCGTCGCCAATCCCACCGCGGGCCGCGGCCGGGGCGCCCGGGCCGCGGGACCGGCCGCCGACGCACTGCGCCGCGCGGGCTTCGGCGTGCGCACCGTCGTCGGCACCGACGCGGCGGACGCCCTCGCGCGGGCCCGCGAGGCCGTCGCGGACGGCACCGGGGCGCTGGTCGCGGTAGGCGGCGACGGCATGGTGTCGCTGGCGCTGCAGGCCGTCGCCGGCACCGGCACACCGCTGGGTGTCGTCGCCGTCGGCACGGGCAACGACTTCGCGCGGGCGACCGGACTGGCGATACGCGAGCCCGCGGCCGCCGCGCAGGACATCGAGCGGGCCCTGAAGGAGGAGTCCGTCCGTGAGATCGACCTCGGCCGCGCCGGCGACCGGTGGTTCGGCACGGTCCTCGCCTCCGGTTTCGACTCCCGGGTCAACGACCGCGGCAACCGGATGCGCCGGCCCAGCGGGCGGCTCCGCTACGACGTGGCGATGCTGGCGGAACTGGCCGCCCTGCGCCCCATCCCGTACCGGATGACCCTCGACGACGGCGCCGAGACGGAGCTCGAGGCCACCCTCGTCGCCGTCGGCAACGGCACCTCGTACGGCGGCGGCATGCGGATCTGCGCCGGCGCCGAACTGGACGACGGACGCTTCGACGTCTGCGTCGTCGGGCCGTGCAGCCGCAGCACGCTGCTGCGCGTCTTCCCCCGCGTCTACCGCGGCACCCACCTCGGCCACCCCGTGGTGACCGTGCACCGCGCCGCGTCGGTCACCCTCGCCGCCGACGGCATCACGGGCTACGCCGACGGCGAGCCCCTCGGCCCCCTCCCCCTGACCGCGCGGACCGTCCCGCGGGCGCTGCGCCTGCTGGTGCCGCGGCGGGCCGTGCCGTCGAAGTAGCTTCCCCCGGCCACGGCCGGGAGACGCCCCCGGTGCGCAGCGCGGCCGCGGGCACGCCGAGGGGGATCAGAGGGCGGGCGCGCGGCGGAGGGCCTCGACGGCGAGGGTGAGGTCGACGAGTTCCCGGGGGTGCGTCAGGCGGCGGCCGGTGAGGAGTTCGAGGCGGCGCAGGCGGTTGAGGACCGTGTTGCGGTGGCAGCCCACGCGTTCGGCGGCGGCGCGCGGGGAGCCGTCGCACTCCATCCAGGTGGCCAACGTGTCCAGCAGGTACGCGCGTTCCCCGGCGGGCAGTTCCCGCAGCGGGCCGAGGACGTGTTCGGCCAGCTCGCCGGCGAGCCGCCGGTCCGCGGCGGCCACGACCGTCGGCATCCGCTCCTCCCACAGCGCGACCTCGCCGTCGGAGGCGCACGTGGGCAGGGCGAGTTCGGCCAGCCTCAGGGCCCGCTGCAGCTCGGCCAGGCCGCGTACGACCGGACTGACACCCGCCCGCAGCCCGGGGACCGCGCCCAGGAGCGCGGCGAGGGCGTCCGGGGAGCGGTCGCCGAGCAGGACGACCAGGACCTCGCCCGTGCCGCGGGGCACCCGAAGCACCCGGCTTCCGGCGCCCACGGGGAAGGCGTCGTCGCCCGGCGTGCCGGAGGCCGAGGCCCGCACGCTGGTCACCGCGACGACGAAACGGCCGTCGCCCGGCACGCCCAGGGCCTGGGCCGCGGCGCGCACACCGGGGCTGTCGGTGCGTCCGCCGAGCAGCGCACCGAGCACCCGGGCTGCCTGCCGGCCGCCGCCGGCCACGCCCTCGCCCAGGGTCTCGCGGTAGGCGTCGGCCACGATCGCGGCCGTGCGTTCGCGGAACCCCCACATCCGCGGGGCGATGTGCACCATGAGGGGGATGCCGCCGGGCTGGTGCGCGGCGACGGTGTCGACGAGCCCTTGCCACACGACCGCGCCGCCCACGGCGAACACATGGGTCAGCAGCTCCGGAGGCATGCCCTGCGCGGCCTGGCGCCGACCGGCCTCGCGCAGATACCGGGCCACGTCGGCGTCCCGATCCGGGTCGGCGAGCCGGTCCAGGTGCATGGTGATCATCCTGGCGAAGCCGTCGAGGGAGCAGTCGGGGTCGTCGACGTGGTCCACAAAGCCGGGGACCTCGGTGTGCAGCCGGGCCATCACCCGTTCCGACAGTTCGCCGACGCGTTCCTTCATGCGCAGCGCCGCCGTCCGCAGCAGCTCGCGGGCCGCCTCGTCCCGCGTCGGCGGACGCGCCGTCACCGGGGCGCTCCGGGGCCGCGCGCCGCGGAGATCCGCTCGGCGTCCAGGGCGAGCGCCAGGTGGACCACGTCGCGCGGCCGCGACACGGACCGGCCGGTGAGTTCCTCCAGCCGCCGCAGCCGCCGGCGCACCGTGTTGGCGTGGCAGAACAGGGCGGCCGCGGCCTTCTCGACGCAGCCGCCGGCGTCCAGCCACGCGCCCAGGGTCTCCATGAGCACGGCGCTCTCTGCGGCCTGCACCTCCCGCAGGCCGCCCAGCACTCCGGCGGCGACCTCGGCCGCGACGTCCGGGCGGCGGGCGAGCAGCCCGGCCGGGAAGCGGCGGTCGAGGACGGCCACCTCCCCGTCCCGGGTGCAGGTGCGCAACGCGAGTTCGGCCAGCTCCCGGGCGTGCCCGACCGCGGCCAGCCGCTCCACCTGCGGGCTCAGCCCCGCGCGCGTCCCGGCGGGCACATCCAGCCCGGCCGCGAAGTCGCCGGGCGTCAGCTCACCCAGTTCGGCGAGCAGCACCTCGCCGCCGTCCGGGAGCGACGCCCGGTGCACCCGCACCCGCGCGGGCACCCCGCTCCGCGGCCGTACGGGCAGCGGGGCCCCGGGGGCGCCGCGGACGACGGCGACCACGAAACGCCCGCACTCGGGCAGACCCAGGGCATCCGCGGCCTCCGCGAGGCCAGGGGCGTCCACCCGCCCGGCGAGCAGCCCCTCCAGCGCCCTGCGGCCGCGCTGCCGGTGAAACGTCACCTCGCCGCGGGCCCGCAGATAGGCATCGGCCATCAGCCGGCTGTCCCGCTCGAACAGGTCCCAGACCTCCGCGGCCGCGCGGGCGATCAGCTGCGTCCCCTCGGGACCCTGGCCCTCCCCGGCCCGGAACAGCGCGAGCCACAGCGCGTCGCCGGCCGTACGGCAGGCGCCCATCATCGGCTCCATGGGGAAGCCCTGCCAGGCCCGGCGTTCCCCCACCCACGACAGGTACTCGGCGGACACCGCGGAACGCCCCGGATCGGCGAGCGAGTCGAGGACGGCGGCCACCGAGCCCTCGGTCTCCTCCAGCAACCCCGACGGGGCCAGCGCGTGCTCCCGGTAGGCCGGGTGCCGGTCCCGGATCCGCTCCACGATGTGCGCGGCCACCGGCCCCACCTGGCCGCGGAGCTGCAGCGCGGCGGCTCTCAGCACCTCGTGGTGCTCCTGCCCGGGGGCGGGGGCGAGGCCCGCTGCGCACACCGGACGCGTCGGCGCGGGGCTGGCCATCCGATCTTCCTCTCGGCTCTCCGGGCCCGGGTGCGGGGCAGGGCGGGGCGGGGGCAGGGGCGGACGGGCACCCGCACCGGCATTCCTACCCGCTGGTAGCCGGGCCCGGAAGACAGGTGACGCAAACGTGACCGGCATCCGGGCGGAACCCGCACACCGGCGGACGCACGGCCCTACGGGGCAGCGCGGGTGGTGCCGCCGCACAGCCGGGCCTCCGGGCGGTTGGGAGCCGCGACCGGAAACGCCCCCGCCCCTCGCCGAACCGGCCGCCGTCTCTTCCCATGGAGCTCCCGCACCGCCGGCCCCGGGCGGTGGCCGCCGGCCGTGCCCGCGGCGGCCCCGCGCGGTCCCATCCTCCAGGAGCAAGCACACCGTGACCCGGAAACAGCGCCTCAGGTCCACCCTCGTCCTCACCGCCGCCCTCACCTGCGTCCTCACGGCCTGCGGCGGGGACACCGGCAACGCCGCGGACGACGGCCCGGTCGACGCGCACGGCGTGAGGACCGGGCCCGGCGTGACGGACTCCACCATCACCCTGGGCATCCTCACCGACCTGTCCGGCCCGTACGGCCCGCTGGGCCGTTCCGTGCTGCGGGCGGAGAGGCTCTACGCCGACCAGGTCAACGCCAAGGGCGGGGTGTGCGGCCGCAAGCTCAAGCTGCTCGTCCGCGACCACGGCTACGACGCCGAGACGGCCGTCGTCCAGTACAACAGGATGGAGCCGGAGATCGCCGCGATGCCGGGCCTGCTCGGCTCGACGATCATCAACGCCCTGCTCGACCGCATCATGCTCGACGACGTGATGACGACCTCGCTGGGCTACTCCTCGGCCCTGCTCGGCCAGGCCGCGCTGACCACGATCAACTCCACGTACGACGTCGACATGGTCAACGGCTTCGAGTACCTGGCCGAGACCCGGGGTCTCGGGCCGGACGACAAGATCGGCTTCGTGTACCTCAAGGGCGACTACGGCAGCAACGCGCGGCGCGGGGCCCGGTTCGTCGCCGACAGGCGCGGCATGGTCCTCGTCGAGAAGGAGGTCGGGCCCACCAGCGAGGACCTGTCCGAGCAGGTCGGGGAACTCGCCGACGCCGGCGTGAAGGCCGTCCTGATCAGCACCAGCCCCCCGCAGACCGCCTCGGCGGTCGGCGCCGCCGCCGCGATCGGCCTCGACGTGCCGTTCCTCGGCAGCGCCGTCGGCTACGACCCGCGGCTGCTGGAGACCCCCGCGGCGCCGGCGCTGCTGAAGATGCTGCAGCTCGTCGCCCCCACCCCGGCGCTGACCGGTGTCTCCCCCGAGGTCGGGAAGCTCGTCGCGGAGTACCGGCGCCGCTACCCGGGGGCCGCGCTGGACCAGGGGCTGGAGACCGGGCACAACACGATGGCCGTCGCCGTCCAGGACCTGAAGTCGGCCTGCGCGGCCAAGGACCTCAGCAGGGTGGGCATCGTCGCGGCGCACCGCCGGCAGAAGGAGTTCGACCCCGGGCTCGGCCCGGTCCTCGACTTCTCCGACCCGTGGCGGCCCAGCGCCACCCGGAGCTACATCGTCAAGCCGGAGCGGGGCGTGCCCGGCGGACTGGCCGGGGTGAAGGACGCCTTCAAGGTCCCGTTGGTGGAGGAGTACATCTCGATCATGATCTGAGCCGCCCGGACGCGGGTGCTGGGGACGGAGCGCCGGGATGCCGGCGGACCCGACACGCCCGGGCGCCCGCGCCGTGGGTTTTGCTTCGGCAAAAAGATCATGTCGACTGTCAGTGCGGCCCGGTAGTCTCGTTTTCAAGATGAACGACGAGATGTCTCCTGCCGAGCGTTACGCCGCGTCCCGGCTCCGCGCCGCCGAGCAGGCCACCGCACTCGCGGGCTTCCGCGAGCTGTACGACTTCGGGCTGGACCCCTTCCAGATCGAGGCCTGCCAGGCCCTCGAGGCCGGCAAGGGCGTGCTGGTGGCGGCACCCACCGGATCCGGCAAGACCATCGTGGGCGAGTTCGCCGTCCACCTGGCCCTCGGCGAGGGCCGCAAGTGCTTCTACACCACCCCCATCAAGGCGCTGTCGAACCAGAAGTTCACCGACCTCGTCAAGCGCTACGGCGCCGAGCGGGTCGGCCTGCTGACCGGCGACAACAGCGTCAACGGGGACGCGCCGATCGTGGTGATGACCACCGAGGTGCTCCGCAACATGCTGTACGCGGGCTCCCAGGCCCTCGACGGGCTCGGCTACGTGGTCATGGACGAGGTGCACTACCTCTCCGACCGCTTCCGCGGCGCGGTCTGGGAGGAGGTCATCATCCACCTCCCGCAGTCGGTGACCCTGGTCTCGCTCTCCGCGACCGTCTCCAACGCCGAGGAGTTCGGCGACTGGCTGGACACCGTCCGCGGCGACACCCAGGTCATCGTCTCCGAGCACCGCCCGGTGCCGCTGTGGCAGCACGTCCTGGCGGGGCGCCGGATGTACGACCTGTTCGAGGAGGAGCGGGGCGCCGGCCCGGGCACGCAGCGCGCCGTCAACCCCGACCTGGCGCGGCTGGCCCGGATGGAGAACCAGCGCGCCTACAACGGCCGCGACCGGCGCGGCGGCAAGATGCGCGAGGCCGACCGGGAGCGCGACCGCCGCCAGCAGCGCAGGATCTGGACACCGAGCCGCGTCGAGGTCATCGAGCGGCTGGACGCGGAAGGGCTGCTGCCCGCGATCACGTTCATCTTCAGCCGCGCCGGCTGCGAGTCGGCGGTGCAGCAGTGCCTCCACGCGGGCCTGCGGCTCAACAACGACGAGAACCGGGCCAAGGTCCGCGCCATCGTCGAGGAGCGCACCAAGTCCATCCCCGACGAGGACCTGCACGTCCTCGGCTACTTCGAGTGGCTGGAGGGGCTGGAGCGGGGCATCGCCGCGCACCACGCCGGCATGCTGCCGACCTTCAAGGAGGTCGTCGAGGAGCTCTTCGTGAAGGGCCTGGTCAAGGCCGTCTTCGCCACCGAGACGCTGGCGCTCGGCATCAACATGCCCGCCCGCTCCGTGGTCCTGGAGAAGCTCGTCAAGTGGAACGGCGAGACCCACGCCGACGTCACCCCCGGCGAGTACACGCAGCTCACCGGCCGTGCCGGCCGCCGGGGCATCGACGTCGAGGGCCACGCGGTCGTGCTGTGGCAGCGCGGTTTCGACCCCGTCCACCTGGCGGGTCTGGCCGGCACGCGCACCTATCCGCTGCGGTCCTCCTTCAAGCCCTCGTACAACATGGCCGTCAACCTCGTCGGCCAGTTCGGGCGGCACCGCTCCCGGGAGCTGCTGGAGACCTCGTTCGCGCAGTTCCAGGCCGACCGCTCGGTGGTCGGCATCTCCCGCCAGGTGCAGCGCAACGAGGAGGGCCTGGAGGGCTACCGCGCCTCCATGACCTGCCACCTCGGCGACTTCGACGAATACATGTCGCTGCGCAGGCAGCTGAAGGACCGCGAGGCCGACCTGTCCCGGCAGGGCGCCAACCAGCGCCGGGCGGCCGCCGCCGACGCCCTGGAGAAGCTCCGCCCGGGCGACATCATCCACGTCCCGGCCGGCAAGTTCGCGGGTCTGGCCCTCGTCCTCGACCCGGGCGTGCCCGCGGGCCGCAGCCCCGGCCACCACAACCGGCACGACCAGTTCCACCACGACGGCCCCCGCCCGCTGGTGCTCACCGCCGAGCGGCAGGTCAAGCGGCTCGCGCAGATCGACTTCCCGGTGCCGGTCGAGGCGCTGGACCGGATGCGCATCCCCAAGTCCTTCAACCCGCGCAGCCCCCAGTCCCGGCGCGACCTGGCCTCCGCCATGCGCTCCAAGGCCGGTACGGCCGGCATCGCGCCGCAGCGGCAGCGCCGCCAGCGCTCGGCCGCCGCGGACGACACCGAGATCGCCCGGCTGCGCAGCGAGATCCGCTCGCACCCCTGCCACGGCTGCGACGAGCGCGAGGACCACGCCCGCTGGGCCGAGCGCTTCCAGCGGCTGCAGCGCGACACCAAGCAGCTCGAGCGCCGCATCGAGGGCCGCACCAACACCATCGCCCGCACCTTCGACCGCATCTGCGCCCTGCTCACGGACCTCGGCTACCTCGAGGGCGACCAGGTCACCCCCGACGGCCGCCGGCTGGCCCGGCTCTACGGCGAGCTCGACCTGCTGGCCAGCGAGTGCCTGCGCGACGGCGTCTGGGACGGCCTCGGCCCCGCGGACCTCGCCGCCTGCGCCTCGGCGCTGGTCTACGAGTCCCGCTCGGCGGACGACGCCCTGCCGCCGCGGCTGCCCTCGGGCAGCGCCAAACAGGCGCTCGCCGAGATGATCCGCATCTGGGGGCGCCTCGACGCCCTGGAGGAGGAGCACCGCATCAACCAGGCCGAAGGCGTCGGCCAGCGCGAACCCGACCTCGGCTTCGCCTGGGCCGCCCACCGCTGGGCCTCCGGACACGGCCTGGACGCGGTGCTGCGCGACGCCGACATGCCCGCGGGCGACTTCGTCCGGTGGACGAAGCAACTCATCGACGTCCTCGGCCAGATCGCCGACGCCGCCCCCGAGGGCAGCCCGGTGCGGCGCAACGCCCGCAAGGCCGTCGACGGACTGCTGCGCGGCGTCGTGGCGTACTCCTCGGTGGGCTGACGGCCCGGGCGCGCCGCCTTGGTGCGGCGCGCCCGGC
>NZ_JBHYMQ010000037.1:29750-75565 GCF_042742985.1 Streptomyces sp. NPDC058864
GGCGCACGGTCGGTCCCACCCTGGGCGCGGGGGGCGGGCCCGGCGGCGGCGGGGGCGCGGGCCACGGGCCCGGGGGGGGCGCGGGGGTTGTGCTAGCCGGGGTCCCCCCCGGTGGGGGCCCGGCGGGGGGGGGGGGCGGGCCGGGCCGCGCCGGGTGGGGGGGGGGCCCCCGGCCCGGGCCGGACGGACTCCCACGCCAGGGGCCCATGCTTCCCGGCCACCGCGCCGTGGCACAATCCACCCGGTATCCGCGGTGCGACTGGAGTGCGATGAACCCCCGTACGTCTCCCGGCCGACGGCGGTCCTCCGCTGCGGCTGAGTGGGCGCTCGCCGTCGCCATGACGGCCGTCGCGTGGTCGCCGTCGATCGGTGGGGCTCTCGTGTGGGGGGCGTTGGTGCTGTTCCTGTCGTGGGGCCTGTGGCCGGGGGCCGGGCTGCTGGCGCTCTGGGTGCTGTCCGGCCTGATGCGAACGGCCGGCCGGGCGCCGCTGCCGGGCCGCGCGGTGCGGCCCGGCGATCAGCCCGAGTTGACGGCGCTCGTCAAGGACGTCGCCGAGCGGATCGGATTCCGTGCGCCCCTTCTGGTCAGGATCGTCCCGGAGCCGAACGCGGCGCTGGGACCGGCGAGGGTCTCCGGCGTCCGCAGCCACGTGCTGCTGCTCGGGCTCCCCCTGCTGCGGACGATGACCAGCGCGCAGCTGACGGCCGTCGTCGCCCACGAACTGGCGCACGAGCGGGAGGTGGGCGACCGGCGCACCGTGTGGCTGACGCGGGCGAGGGCGGCCCTGCAGGAGCGGCTCGACGGCCGGCTCGGCCTGCTGACGCCCCTGGTGGCGCCGCTGCTGCGGGCCTCCGGGCAGCGGGCCTGGGAGACGGAACTCGCCGCCGACGCCGTATCCGTCCGGATCGCGGGTGTGGTGGCGGTCCGCGGTGCGCTGGAGCGTACGAGCCTGCTCGACGAGGCGTTCCACGGGCTCGGCGAGCGGTGGTTCGCGGAACTCGCGGAGGACGACAGCTACCCCGAGGACTTCTACGCCGCCTTCGATGCCGTCCTGCGCGACCCGCACGTGGCGCGGCGCTCCGCCCGCCTGGCGTCCGAGGCCGCCGACCCGTACGGGCTGGCGAGCCATCCCCCGATCGCGCGGCGGCTGGCCGCGCTGCCGGACGCCGGCGACGAGGGGCCGGACGGGACGGAGCCGGTGACGCTGTACGGCACCGAGGCGCTGGAGCGCTGGTGCGTCCGCGAGCTGGCCGGGTTGCGGGGACACGACGGCGCCGGCGATCCGCCGGGAGCGCCGCGCCCGGTGCGCCTGCTCGGACCGGACGGCCGCCGGGCTCCCGGTACGGCGGACGACGGTGGCCCGCTCCGCGAGGCGACGGGTGCCGGCTCGGCGGCCGAGGCGGTCATGGGCGCGCTGGACGCCGTGGCCGAGGGCGACTGGCCCCGCCTGGCCCGCCGCATCGAGCCGGGACTGCGGTGGGTACCGCGCGCCGAACGCCCCTCCGCCGCGCGCGCCGTGCTCGTCGGATCCATGGCGGTGGCCCTGTCCGCGGTCCTGCGCGGGTCCGGTTGGCGGCTCGCGGGACGCTGGATGGACACCGTGGTCACCGCGCCGGACGGAACGGTCCTGGACCTCCGCGACATGCTGGCCGCCACGGTGGACGGCGGCGACCCCGGCGCCGTACGGGTGCTGCTGCGGTCCGCGGCGCCCACCGGGGTGGCGGCGTGAGGCGCCCCGGGCCCGCGCTGCGCGTCGCCCTGCTGGGCACGGCCGCCGCCGTGGTGGGGTTCCTGCTGCTCGGTGCCTGGCTCGGCCTCCACGCCCGTGCGTACACCCACGCCCGTGACCGGGCCACCGCCGTCGCCGACGGACTCGTGATCGAGGACGGCATCGGCGCATCGGAGGACATCCGCGTGCGGTGGACCGACCGCGCCGGGCGGGCGCACGTACAGCGCTTCGAGGTCTACGCCACCGGTCGCTACGCCCGCGGACACCGGTTCCCCGTCGCGTACGCCCCCGGACAGGCGGACCCGCGCGGCTTCCCGGCCGACCCGGGCGAGACGGCGACCGAGGACGACCTCCTGGTACCGGTCGCCTTCGCAGGCCTGATCGCTGCCTTCTTCTGCGGTGCCTGGGCCGTACGGGGGCTGCGCTTCCGCCGGGCGACCCGGTCTCCCGGTCGGCCGATGACCGCAACCGTGCTCCACGGCGCACGGTTGCGCGCCGTGGCCTGGCAGCCGGACACCACCTGGCTCGCGCTGTCGGACGCCGGTGCTCCGGAACCGGTGGTGCTCTGGCAGCGGGTGATGTGGCATCCGGCCCTCGGCGATCTGCCGGGTCCCGTAGGGGTGACCCTCCGCGGCGGCGGCCGCCGCCCGGCTGTGGCCGAACTGCCGGACGGCACGCGCCCCGTGCCGCTGGGCCGGCCGCGCCGGCGGGCGCCGCGCCATGTGCTTCTCGACGAGCACATGACCGTCCGCGCCGATCTGCGGGACGCGTTCGTCCTTCCGCCGGGTGCCGGGGCGCCGGCCGGCCGCCGCTGGTGGCGGCCGGGCGCGGCGGCCGCGGTGCTGGGTGCGGCCGCGGGCGCCGCGGCGAGCCTCCCGCTGGCCGGTGGCACCCCCGTCGCGGCGGTCGGGTTCGCGCTGAGCGGGGCGGCCCTGGTCCTCGCCGCATGGGCCCTGTTCGCCCCGCAGCCCTGAGGGGCGGGCACCGCGCGTCGGTCACGCGGCCAGGTACGCCCGCCAGCCGCCGTACTCCGTGATGTCCCGGGCGCCCGCCGGCGCGGCCGGCTCGCACAGGAAGCCCGGGACGGTGGTGCCGTCCACGAGACGGACGGGGCCGAGGGCCATCGGGTGGGGGAGCGCGGCGAGGAGCCGGCCGAGGCCCTCGGCGGGGAGCTCCCACACCTCGCACTCCACGGTCGCGCCCTGGTCCGGGGGCACGCGGACCAGGCCGGGCTTGGGCGGCGTCGTCGGCAGGGCGTACAGCCGGTACTCGGCGGCGGTCGTGGTCGTACGGAGCAACCGGGCGCCCAGGGAGCGCAGTTCGCCGTTGAGCGGCTGGCCGGACAGATGGGCCCCGACGACCGTGAAGGGGACGGTGGGGCGCAGCAGGCCCGCGATGGCGCTCTGGCGCTCCTCGGTGCGGGCCCGGCCCAGCAGCATCACCCCGAACGGCAGGCCGCCGACCTCGCCGGCGGGGACCGCGACCCCGCACATGTCCAGGAGGTTCGCGGAGTTGGTGAATCGGCCCAGGCGGGCGTTGGCCCCGACCGGGTCGGCGGCGACCTCCGCGAGAGTGGGGTGCCCGGGGGCCGTCGGCAGCAGCAGCGCGTCGGCGTCGCCGAGTGCGGCCATGGCACGGTCCGTGAGCTCGGCCAGCCGCTCGCGGTCGGCGAGGAGGCGGTGCGCGGGGACGTCGCGGGCGGCGGTGATGATGCCTGCGACGGTCGGGTCCAGGTCCGCGCTCCCGGTGTGTTCGTCGATGAATCCGCCCACGGCGGTGTAGCGCTCCGCCACGAACGCGCCCTCGTAGAGCAGCGCTGCCGCGGCGGAGAACGGCGTCAGGTCCACGGGGCGCAACTCCACGCCCGCGGCCGCCAGGCGTCCGGCCGTCCACGAGAACGCCTCCGCCCATCCCGGGTCGAGCTCGCCGAGCTGCTCCAGGGGCGGCACCGCCACGCGCCACGGCCCCGGGCGGCGGGCGGGCGGCGCTGCCTGCGGCACGTCGGCGACGACGCCCAGCGCCCGCTCCGCCTCCGGGAGCGTGCGGGCGAACACCGTGACGCAGTCCAGGCTCGCGCAGGCGGGCACCACACCCTGCGTCGGCACCAGCCCCCGGGTCGGCTTGATCCCCACGATCCCGTTGAACGCGGCGGGCACCCGCCCCGATCCCGCCGTGTCCGTGCCGAGGGCGATGTCCACGATCCCGAGCGCCACGGCGACGGCCGAGCCCGAACTCGAACCGCCGCTGACCCGTGCCGGGTCGTGCGCGTTGCGCACTGCCCCGTACGGGCTCCTGGTGCCCACCAGGCCCGTCGCGAACTGGTCCAGGTTCGTCGTCCCGATCACCACCGCGCCCGCGGCGCGCAGGCGCGCCACGGCAGGTGCGTCGGCGTCCGGTTCGTACGCGTACGCCGGGCACCCGGCGGTGGTGGGCAGCCCCGAGACGTCGATGTTGCCCTTGACGGCGACCACCGTCCCGGCGAGCGGCAGCGGGTCCGCGGCGTCGAGGGCGGCGGCCTCCGCCTCCACGTCCGCCTGCGGCCGCAGCGTGATCCACACCTCGGGGCGGTCCACCTCGGCAATGCGCGCGTAGGCGGCCCGGACCCGGTCGAGGGCGGGAGTGCCGGAGGGGGTCGGAGTGGGCATGTGTCGGTTCTCCTTTACGGGTGTCTTCCCGGCCCGCCACCCCCTACCCGGGACGGTGGCGGGATCAGGGGGGTGGGTGGCCGGGGCGAGGTGGGTGCGGCGGATGCGGTGCGGCGGATGGCGGTGGGGCGGACACCGGAGTCGGGCGCCGCGGGGGCGGGCTACACCGG
This sequence comes from Streptomyces sp. NPDC058864, assembly GCF_042742985.1. Taxonomy (NCBI): domain Bacteria; kingdom Bacillati; phylum Actinomycetota; class Actinomycetes; order Kitasatosporales; family Streptomycetaceae; genus Streptomyces; species Streptomyces sp. NPDC058864. The sequence goes on from NZ_JBHYMQ010000037.1 coordinate 34,296, forward strand.
GCGCAGCGTGACCAGCACGGTGCCGGCGTCGATCTGGTCCCCCGGGGTGACCAGGACCGCGTCCACGACGCCGTCCACGGGGGCCTCGACCAGGGACTCCATCTTCATCGCCTCCAGCGCCAGCAGTCGCTGCCCGGCCCGTACCCGGTCACCCGGACGGACCGCGACCTGCCACACCGACGCCGGGAACTGCGCCTCGACCGCGCTGCCGCCCTCGGGCACCGCGACACCGGCCGTGTCCGCGCCGACCGCCGGGGACACGGCCGCCTCCGCGCGGGCGAACTCCCCGGCCGCCTCCCACGCGTCCCGCTCGGCGGCGAACGCGGCCGCCTGGCGGGTCCGGAAGGCGGCGATGGAGGCGGCGTTGGCGTCGAGGAAGCGCTGGTGTTCGGCAAGGGCGAACTCACCCTCCTCCACCTGCAGTTCCAGACGCCCCGCGGCCATGTCGGCCCGCATCTCCAGCAGTTCCCCGGCCTCGACCGGATACCACCTGATCCGGTCGAAGAACCGCAGCAGCCACGGCCGCGGCCCGGCCGTCGCGCCCCGCCCCCAGACCTGGACGGTGCGGCCCACGAACTGGTAGCCGCCGGGCCCCTCCATGCCGTACACACACAGGTAGGCGCCACCGATGCCGACGGAGTTCTCCGCGGTCCAGGTCCGTGCCGGGTTGTACTTCGTGGTCACCAGCCGGTGCCGCGGGTCGAGCGGGGTCGCGACGGGCGCGCCCAGGTAGACGTCGCCGAGCCCCAGCACCAGGTACTCCGCGTCGAAGACGGTGCGCCGGACGTCCTCCACCGTCTCCAGCCCGTTGACCCGGCGGATGAACTCGATGTTCCAGGGGCACCAGGGCGCGTCGTCCCGTACCCCCGCCATGTAGCGGGCGATGGCCTCGCGCGTGGCGGGGTCGTCCCAGGACAGCGGCAGGTGGACGGTGCGGCTGGGCACCACCAGCCGCTCGGCGGGCGGCAGCTGGCCCTCCGCCTCGCGCACGCAGTCCAGCAGCTTGGCCGTGGACAGCACGTCCGGGTCGACGTGCACCTGGAGCGAGCGGATGCCCGGTGTGAGGTCGACGACCCCCGGCAGTCCGGCGGCGGCCAGGTGCTCCGCGAGGGCGTGGACGCGCATCCGCAGGGCGAGGTCGAGCTGCATCGGCCCGTACTCGATCAGCAGGTTGTCGTCGCCGCTGCGCCGGTACGTCACCGACGGGCGGCCCTCGCCCTCGGTAAGGCGTCCGAGGACGCCGCCGTCGCCGAGCACGGGCCGCGAGGCGCGCGGAGCGCGAGCGGGGGAGTGCCGCAGGGCGGCCGCCGTGTCCTCGGTGACCGGCACGAACCGTACGGTGTCGCCAGGACGGAGCTGCCCCAGCTTCCAGCGCTGGCCGGTGACGACGGTCGCCGGGCACACGAAGCCGCCCAGCGAGGGCCCGTCCGGGCCGAGCAGCACGGGCATGTCACCGGTGTAGTCGACGGCGCCGACCGCGTACGGGGTGTCGTGGATGTTGGACGGGTGCAGCCCCGCCTCGCCGCCGTCGGCGCGGGCCCAGCGCGGTTTGGGCCCGACCAGGCGGACGCCGGTCCGCGCCGAGTTGAAGTGCACCTTCCACCGCGCGGCGTAGAAGTCGCGGATGTCGTCCTCGGTGAAGAACTCGGGCGCGGCGTGCGGCCCTTCGACGGCGGCGACGTCCCACGCGGTGGTGAAGGCCGGCCGCCGGTCCGCGGGCACGGGCGCGCCGCCGCAGGTCCCGCCCCCGTGGAGCACGTCCCCGGCGCGCAGCGCCCGGCCGCCGTGACCGCCGAACCGCCCGAGGGTGAAGGTGGCCGCGCTGCCCAGGTACGCGGGGACGTCGAGGCCGCCGTCGCCGAACAGCACGTACGTCCGCAGCCCCGGGCCCTGCGGAGCCGGTACGTCCAGCTCCCCGCCGGCCGGCACGGTGACCGGCTCCCACTGCGGCACCGGCCGTCCGTCCACGGTCACGGCGACGGGCGCGCCGGTGACGCAGACGGTCGTGGCGTGCGTGAAGCGCAGCCGCGGGCCGAGCAGGGTGCACTCCAGGCCGGGGGCGCCCTCGTCGTTGCCGAGCGCCTCGTTGCCGAGCCGGAACGACAGGTCGTCCATGGGCCCGCAGGGCGGCACACCGACGTGCCAGAGCCCGGTGCGCCCGGGCCAGTCCTGGACGGTGGTCAGCGTGCCCGGCCGCAGCACCTCGACGCGCGGCGTCGGGTCGGCGACGCCCTCCAGGGTCGCGGTGGTGTGCGCGGCCGCGCGCAGCGCGGGCTCGGCGACGGCGGCGCGCAGCAGACCGAGGTTGGTCTCGATGCCGCCCACCCGGGTCGCGGTGAGCGCGCGGGCGAGCCGGTCGAGGGCGTCCTCGCGGTCGGTGCCGTGCGCGACGACCTTGGCGAGCATCGGGTCGTACGCGGTGGTCACCTCGGTCCCGGTCTCCACCCAGGCGTCCACGCGGACGCCCTCGGGGAACGCGACCTCGGTCAGCACGCCCGCGCCGGGCCGGTGCCCGCGGCTGGGGTCCTCGGCGTAGACGCGGGCCTCCACGGCGTGGCCGCGCGGCGGGCCCGGCTCGGTGACCACGCCGGTGTCGCCCTGCGCGAGGCGCAGCATCCACTCCACGAGGTCGACGCCGTACACCTCCTCCGTGACCGGGTGCTCCACCTGCAGGCGGGTGTTGACCTCCAGGAAGTACGCCTCGTCGCGGGCGGCGTCGTACACGTACTCCACCGTCCCCGCCGAGCGGTAGCCGACGGAGGCGCACAGGGCGCGGGCGCCGTCCGCGAGCCGGAGGCGCACCGCGTCGGGCAGACCGGGTGCGGGGGCCTCCTCCAGGACCTTCTGGTTGCGGCGCTGCAGGGAGCAGTCGCGGTCGCCGAAGTCGACGACCCGGCCCCGCCCGTCGCCGAAGACCTGCACCTCGACGTGGCGGGCCCGCTCCACCAGGCGTTCGAGGAACACGCCCGCGGAGGAGAAGGAGGCCGCGGCCACGCGCCGCACGCTCTCCCAGGCCTCGGTGAGTTCGGCGGCGGAGCGGCAGGCCCGCATGCCGATGCCGCCGCCTCCGCCGGTGGCCTTGAGCATCACCGGGTAGCCGAGGGCCCGCGCCGCCTCCAGGGCGGAGCCGAGGTCCGCCAGCAGTCCGGTGCCCGGCAGCAGCGGCACCCCGGCGGCCTCGGCGGCGGCGCGGGCGGTGTGCTTGGTGCCGAAGAGCGCCAGCTGCTCCGGCGTCGGCCCGACGAAGACCAGGCCGGCGGCCTCGCAGCGGCGCGCGAAGTCCGCGTCCTCGGAGAGGAACCCGTAGCCGGGGTGGACCGCCCCGGCGCCCGTGACGCGTGCGGCCTCCAGGACGGCGTCCACGTCCAGGTAGCTGGCCTTGGCCGCGGCCGGGCCGAGCCGCACGGCGTGGTCGGCGAGGCGTACGTGCGGGGCGGAGCGGTCGGGGTCGGAGAAGACGGCGACCGTGCGCAGGCCCATGCGCCGGGCGGTGCGGATGACGCGGACGGCGATCTCGCCGCGGTTGGCGACGAGGAGGGTGTCGAAGGCGGCGTGGGTCACGGCGCCGGTCATGAGCGGCCCCCGGAGACCGTCATCTCGACCGGGGTCGGGTCGAAGCCGTTGCAGGGGTTGTTGACCTGCGGGCAGTTGGAGACCAGGACGAGGACGTCGGTCTCGGCCCGCAGCACGATCCGGAGCCCGGGGGCGGAGATGCCGTCGACGATGCCGAGGGTGCCGTCGGGCTCGACGGGCACGTTCATGTACCAGTTGACGTTGCTCACCAGGTCGCGCTTGCCGAGGCCGTACCGCGCGCCCTCGGCGAGGAAGTTCTCCACGCAGGCGTGCTGCGACCAGGTGTGGTGGCCGTAGCGCAGGGTGTTGGACTCCTTGGAGCAGGCGCCGCCGATGGTGTCGTGGCGGCCGCAGGTGTCCTCCACGACGGTCATCAGCGGGGTGTGCTCGTTGGACAGCAGCACGCTGCCCGTGGTCAGGAAGATGCCGCCCTGGGCCTGGAGGGTGTCCGGCGCGCTGTAGCGGACGGCCGTGTTGTGGGCGTCGTACACCAGGAAGTCCACGGCCTGGTTGCCGCCGAGGTCGGTGACGGTCAGGTGCTCCCCGGCGCGGACCACCGCGGACCAGGGCGCGCGGGCGGGGACGACGGTGGTCTCGCTGGTCACTGCAGCCCCCGGGCGGTGAGGTGGTCGGCGGTGTTGAGGAAGGCGCGGCGGCCCTCGGGGGTGGCGTCCCACAACGGGTCCCCGGGCGCGGTGGCCGCGGCGCGCCAGGCCAGCACCTCAACTGGCGTGCAGACGTACTCCGGCCGCGGGTCCAGCGGGTGCGGCACGTTCGCGATCAGCACGGTCAGCGGCTGCTCGGCACGCAGGGTGACGGACGCCCCGGGGCCCGCGGAGCCGGTGAACTCCAGCTTCCCGTCGGCGACGACGCGGACGCCCTGGAAGAAGGAGACGGACGGCGGCAGGTCGCGCGGCTCCAGGCCGTTCTTCAGCGCCGCCAGCTTCAGCAGCTCGCGGCCGGCGGGAGAGGGTCCGTGCGCCGAACCGTCCCCGTACAGGCCGGTGTTGCGGACGGCGGTCGAGGTGCCGCAGAGGGCGTCGTGCCGGCCACCGGTGTCGGCCACGAGCGAGGCGAGCACCCGGCCCTGGTCGGACAGCAGCAGGTGACCCGCGCCGAGGTAGGCGTTCCACAGCACCTTCACCGTGTCGGCGGTGTTGAGCCGCTCCCAGGGGCGGTCGGCGACGTACAGCAGCAGGTGGGCGCAGGCGTCGCCCGCCAGGTCGGTGAGCCGCAGTTCGGTGCCGCGGGCCAGCACCTTGTGCGTGTAGGTGCCCCCCGCCACGGTCTCCGCCCAGACCAGGTCCGGCGGCTCGATACCGGACGGCGGCTGCGGCCAGTCCGCGGCGGGCAGCACGGGCATGGCGTCCGCCCGCGTCCCCTCCTGCGCGCGGGCGTGGTCCCGGGCTCCGTGAGGCGTCCCTGTCGGCACGGCGTTCCACCTCCAATTTCTGTCGTGCGACAGAAATTAGGGGGCGGTGGATTCGGCGCCGTTGCCCGTGCGTTTCCCGGCGGTTACCGGGTGCTCACGCCCGCTCGGCGGGTGATCCCGGGGCCCCGGACCGGAACCGGGGAGCCGGGCGCCTGTGCGAGGATCGGGGAGTGAGCACCACGGGACGGCGCGTCGGGCGGCCACGCGCGCAGGCGCGGCCGGACAGCGGACTGACCGCCCGCGAGGAACTCCTCGCCGCCGCGTCCGAACTGTTCAGCACGCGGGGCTACGCGGCCACCACGACCCGCGCCGTCACCGAGCGCGCCGGGATGCGGCAGGCGTCGATGTACCACTACTTCGGCGGCAAGGAGGACCTCCTCGCCGCCCTCCTGGAGGGCACCGTCCGCCCGTCCCTGGACCTCGCGCACGCGCTCGTCGCCCGCACGGACGCCCCCGCCGAGGCCCGGCTGTGGGCGCTGTGCCGGGCGGACGTCGCCCTGCTGTGCGGGGGGCCGCACAACCTCGGCGCGCTGTACCTGCTCCCCGAGGTCAGCGCCGAGCGCTTCGCCGCTTTCCGCGCCGTCCGGGACGAACTGAAGGCCGCCTACGCCGCCCTGCTGGCCGCGACGGCGCCGGGCGCCGCGCTCCCCGCCGCCGATCTCGCGGTCCGCGCCGACCTCGTCTTCGGTCTCATCGAGGGCGTCATCCTCATCCGGCGCGACAGCCCGATCCCCGACGCGTCGGCCTTCGCCTCCGCGACCGCCGACGCGGCGCTGCGCGTCGCCGGCTGCCCGGACGGCGGCCTGGCCGCCCTGCACCGCGAGGGCGAGGCCCTGCTGGCGGTGTGACGCGCCCCCGGGAGGTCGGTCCCCGGTGAGCCGTCGTGCGGGTCGTGCGGGTCGACGCGGGTGCAGAGGCTGCGGCTGTTCGAGGCGAAGGTCGGGCGGGTCCACCGTCGAAGGCCGGCCTCGGGCGGCCGCCGAGGACCGCAAGTGCCTTCTGTGCGGCCGCTGTGGCCGCTCCTGCCGGTGGCCGTCGCCGGCGCCGTGTCGGGCCGGCGGGGGCACCGGGGTGCTCACGTCCCCGGCAACTGCTCCTGCTCGACGTCGAATCGCCCGATCCGTGGTGCCGTGTCGAGTCCGTGTTTCCGCCGGCAGCCGCGGCCCCGGCCCCACAGCCGGGCGTCGTGCGCGGTGAGGGGCCGGTGGCAGTCGGCGCAGAGGACGACGGGGCGCTCCTGCGGTGGCTGCCCGTCGGGGGACAGGCCGGGCAGGGGCGACGGCTCGGGTGCGGGTACGGCCATGCGGCCAGTGTGGCAGCGCCGGGCGCCGGCCGTTGTCGGAGGCCGGTGCCACACTGGTGCCGCACGCCCCTCCCCGAGGTCGAGACGGGGAGGGGCGTCGTGCTGTCGAACTGCCGGTACTACGAGGTCGGTTCCGGCACGGTCTCCGTGAGGCGGGCGTTCTCCGCCGGGCGCTCCGGACGCGCCCTCAGCAGCCGCCACGCGACCCCCGCGCCTACGCTGCTCAGCAGGAACAGCACGGTGAACCACTGGAAGTACCAGTGCCCGCCCGCCGGGTCGTAGACCGCGGCCCGCGGCCAGGCGAGGTTGACGGTCATGGCCAGCCCGTAGAGCAGGGCCAGCGCGTTGACGGGCAGGCCCCAGCGGCCGAGGGAGAACAGCGGCCGGCCGCGCTCGTCCGTCCCGCCCGCCCCGAAGCGGTCGCCGCGCAGGCGGCGCAGCAGCATCGGGCCGGTGACCATGGCGTAGGCCAGGTACAGCATGGCGATGCAGGTGGTGCCGATGGCCAGGAAGGCGTCCGGGGAGAGGAGGTTGAGCAGGCACAGCGCGGCCGCCGCGACGCCGACGACGAGCGCGGGCGCGACGGGCATGCCGGTACGGGGCGAGACCCGGGACAGGCGGGCGGAGAACGGGAGGACGCCGTCGCGGGCCATGGAGAAGAGCATGCGGGTGCCGGCGGTCTGGATGGCGAGCGTGGCCACCGCGATGGCGACGGCGACGTCGGCGAGCAGGGCCTTCCCGACGCCCGCGCCGAGGCTGCTGGTGAGGACGTAGCTCAGGCCCTCCGTCGCGAGCCGCCCGTCGGTGAGGCTCGGGGCGGCGAGCAGTCCGCCGAGCAGGAGCAGTCCGCCGAGAGCGCCGGCCGCGGCGAGGGCGCTGAGGATGGTGCGCGGGGCGGTGCGGCGCGGCGCGCGGGTCTCCTCGCTCATCTCGCCGGCGCTGTCGAAGCCGATGAGGACGTACGCGGCGGTGAAGGAGCCGACGAGGAGCGCGCCGACGGCGCCGCCCTGGCCGCCGGTGTGCAGGGTGACGCCCGGGCCGCGCTCGGCGTGCGTGAACAGCAGGACGACGATGAGGCCCGCGCCGATGATCTCCGCGGTGACGCCGACGCGGTTGACGGCCGACATGACCCGGTTGTCGAGGGTGTTGACCACGGTCGTGAGGGCCAGCAGCACCACGCCGAGCAGCGCCGCGTTGGCCGCCCCGGTCGCGGTGGTGGGCGCCGGATCGCCGCCGAGGACCTGGAAACCCGACCAGATCGCTGGCAGGACGACCTGCAGGGCGAGCGCGGCGGCGGCCACCACCACCACCTGGCCGATCACCATGATCCACCCGGCGAACCAGCCCCACGTGGGTGTGCTGAGCCGGGTCGACCACTGATAGATCGCCCCGGACAGCGGGTACCGGGCGGCGAGTTCGGCGAAGCAGGCGGCGACCAGCAGTTGCCCGGCGAGTACCGCGGGCCAGGTCCAGAAGAAGGCGGCGCCGCCGAAGGAGAAGCCGAAGGCGAAGAACTGGAAGACGGTCGTCAGGACGGAGATGAAGGAGAAGCCCGCGGCGAAGGAGGCGTAGCGGCCCATGCTGCGGTGCAGTTCCTGGCGGTAGCCGAAGCCGGCGAGGGTGCCGTCGTCGGAGGCCGGCGGGGGCGGCGGGGGAGCGGAGGGCGCGGACGGTGCGGTGGTGGTCATGGCGGACCCCTGTCGCTGGATTCCTGTCGGGTGACAGAAATTAGAGGTGGTCCATTTCGCCCCCGTGTCACGTTCATGTCCGCGACGCTCCAAGGTGCTCACCGCCGCCGACGTCCCGGACGCCGGGCGCGGGCCGTTCGGCGGCGGTGGACCGCCTCGAGCGGGGCGGCGTGCTCACCCGTGGCGGCGCGCTGCCGCTGGTCGCGGTGGCCGCGGTCCGTCTGTCGGCCCGCGCCTTCCGCTCGTACCGGGAGTCCGTCCGGGGCCGGGCCGGAACGACGACGAGGCGTGACCCCGCCGCGGGGTCACGCCTCGTGCGTACGCAGCCGAGCTCAGGAGGCGAGTGCCCGCGGGGGCGTCTCCTGCTCCTCCTCGATGCGGCGGTTCCACTCCGGCTTGGAGGCCTGCCAGCCGTCCTCGTCGTGACCGGTGCGCCAGTAGCCCGAGATCGACAGCCGCTCGCGCGGTACGCCGAGTTCGACCCGCAGCAGACGACGGAGCCGCTTCACGAAGGCCGCCTCCCCGTGGACGAAGGCATGCACGTCGCCCGGCGGGAACTCCAGGCTTTCCACGAGCGGGACCAGGGCCTCTCCCACCCGGCCGGAGCCGCGGTGCACCCAGACGACCTCGGCGTCACCGGGCGTGGAGAGCTTCTGCTCCTCCTCCGGGCCGGAGACCTCGACGAACACCCGGGCCGGAGCGCCCTCGGGCAGCCGCTCCAAGGAGGCGGCGATCGCCGGCAGAGCGCTCTCGTCGCCCACGAACAGATGCCAGTCGGCGGCGGGGTCGGGAGCGTAGGCACCGCCGGGGCCGAGGAAGAGCACCTCCTCGCCGGGCTGGACGCGCGCGGCCCACGGGCCGGCCAGGCCCTCGTCGCCGTGGAGGACGAAGTCGACGGTCAGCTCGCGCGCCTCCGCGTTCCACCGGCGCACCGTGTACGTCCGGATGCGCGGCCACTGGTCGCGGGGGAAGTCGGCGCGGATCCGCTGGATGTCGAACGGCTCGGGGTAGCGCACGCCCTCGGCCGGGAAGAGCAGCTTGATGTAGTGGTCGCTGTACTCGCCCACGGGGAAGCCCGTGAGACCCTCGCCGCCGAGCACCACGCGGATCATGTGCGGGGTCAGCCGTTCCACGTGCTGCACCCGCGCGCGGTTGAGCTGCGGCTTCCTGCGCACCGGACGGTCTGCCATGAGCACACTCCTCGCATCAAGTTAGGCAAGCCTAACCCATCTGTGCCGTCCTGCGCAGCCCGGTCCCGGAAAGATCACGAGATCTTCGAAGGCCGGTTCCGATCCGTCGTTCTGCGATTTCGATGGGACGGACGCGATCAGACGCTACCCGGGGGGCCGCCGCACATGGGTTCCGACACCGCCACCACCGTCACCTGGGCCTGGTACCTGCTGTCCCGCAACCCGGGGGCGCGCGAGGCGCTGACCGGGGAACTGGACCGGGTGCTCGGCGGCCGCACCCCCGGCCTCGACGACTACGCGCGGCTGCGCCGGACCGAGGCCGTCGTGAAGGAGACCCGGCGCATGCGGCCCACGGTCTGGCTCGACCTGGCCGTCGCCGAGGAGGGCGCCACCCTCGGCGGGGAGCCCGTCCCGCCCGGCACCCAGGTCTGGATCAGCCCCTGGGCCACCCACCGCGATCCGCGCAGGTGGCCGGAGCCGGAGGAGTCCCGCCCCGAGCGCCGGCTGGACGGGGCTCCAGAGGCGATCAACGACCACACCTGGTTCCCGTTCGGCGGGGGCACCCGGGCCTGCCTCGGGGCGCGCTTCACCATGGTCGAGGCGGTGATCGTGCCGGCCACCCTCGGCAGCCGCTTCCACCTCGACACCGGCGACGAGGAGATCCACCCGACCGTCGGCCCCACCCTCCGGCCCGACCGCGACGTGCTCGCCGTCACCCGGCCCGTTCCGGCCCCAGCACGCTGAGCAGGCGCTGCAGCGAGCCGCCCAGCCCCCAGCGCTCGGCCAGCGCCGCCAGTTCCCCGGGCCGGCGCGGCTCACGCGGCAGCTCCGGGGTGAACTCCGGCAGCGGCACGTCCGAGGCCACCCGGACGACCTTCGGAGCGACGGCCACGTAATCCCCCGCCTCCTGCAGCCGCTTGCGCTGCGCCGGGGTGACCTTCGAGGCGGGGTCGTGGGCGGCGGCCATGATCCCCGCCAGGTCGCCGTACGCCTCCAGCAGCTTCGCCGCCGTCTTCTCCCCGATGCCCGGCACGCCCGGCAGGCCGTCGCTCGGGTCCCCGCGCAGCAGCGCCAGGTCCGCGTAACCGGGGCCGTCCACACCGTACTTGGCGCGCAGCCAGGCCTCGTCCACCACGTCGAGCGAGCCGACGCCCTTGACCGGGTACAGCACCCGCACCCCGCGGGCGTCGTCCACCAGCTGGAACAGGTCGCGGTCGCCCGTGACGATGTCCACCGGACCCTGCGCCAGACCCGTCAGGGTGCCGATCACGTCGTCCGCCTCGTACCCGGCGACGCCCACCCGGGCGATGCCCAGTGCGTCCAGCACCGCCTCGATCACCGGGACCTGGGGTGAGAGGGTGTCCGGGACCTCCTCGACGTCCGAGCCGCCGGGCACCTCCTCGGCGACGCGGTGCGCCTTGTACGAGGGGATCAGGTCCACCCGCCACTGCGGCCGCCAGTCCGCGTCCATGCAGGCCACCAGGTCGTCGGGGGAGTGGTCGGCGACCAGGCGGGCGATGAAGTCCAGCAGCCCGCGCACGGCGTTGACCGGCGTGCCGTCCGGCGCGCGCACCGAGTCGGGCACGCCGAAGTACGCGCGGAAGTAGAGGCTGGCGGTGTCCAGGAGCATCAGGCGTCGAGTCACATGCCGATGATGCCGCACGCCGCCGACACCCCGGCCGCCGTGACCTCCGTCACGGAACGGTTTGCTCCGCTCGGGCCGGGGCAGCCGCCGACCCGGAGCGGGACAGGAGCGCTCCACGACCAGCGTGCGGGGGCAGCCGGTCGTCCTCCCTACGACACGTGAGGTGTATGTGTACAGGCTGCAGGCAGAGCATCTGTACAAGGTGTTCGGTGCCGACCCCGAGGACGGCGTGCGCCGTCTGGAGGCCGGAGCCGGACGCGACGAGCTGCGCGCGAGCGGTACGACCGCCGCGGTGATCGACGCGAGCTTCGACGTCCGCGAGGGCGAGATCTTCGTCGTCATGGGCCTGTCCGGATCGGGCAAGTCCACCCTGCTGCGCACGCTCAACGGGCTCAATCCGCCCACCGCGGGACGGGTGCTCTTCGACGGCCGCGACCTCACCGCACTCAGCCCCCGCGAACTGCGCCGCGTGCGCTCGCACGGCATCAGCATGGTCTTCCAGCACTTCGCCCTCTTCCCGCACCGTAGCGTGCTCCAGAACGCCGCCTACGGCCTGGAGGTGCAGGGCGTCGCCCGCAAGGAGCGCGAGGAGCGTGCCGCGCACGCCCTGGAACTCACCGGCCTGTCCGGCTGGGGCGACTCCTGGCCCGACGAGCTCTCCGGCGGCATGCAGCAGCGCGTTGGCCTGGCCCGCGCGCTCGCGACCGACGCCGACGTGCTCCTGATGGACGAGTCCTTCAGCGCCCTGGACCCGCTGATCCGCCGCGACATGCAGGACCAGCTGCTCGAACTGCAGCGCAGCCTGAAGAAGACCATCGTCTTCATCACCCACGACCTCAACGAGGCCATGCGCCTGGGCGACCGCGTCGCCGTCATGCGCGACGGGCGCATCGTGCAGATCGGCACCCCCGAGGACATCCTGCTGCGCCCCGCCGACGAGTACGTCAGCTCCTTCGTGCACGACGTCGACCGCTCCCGCGTGCTGACCGCCGGCACCGTCATGGAGCCGCCGCAGCGCCCCGACGCGGGCGACTGCCGCTGCGACACGGTCACTCCGCGCACCCCGCTCGCCGACGTCCTGCCGGTCAGCGCGCGCGTCCCGCACCCCGTGGCCGTCCGCGACGAGGCCGGCTACGTGGTCGGCGTCATCGCCAAGGACCGGCTGCTGGCCGCGCTCGGCGACCACGACGGCCCGGCGACGCCCTGCACCGACGGCACGGCCCCGGCCGTGGACCCCGCACCCGCGAAGGGCGCCGCGCCCAGGGTGCCGGGCCGGCCGCGGAAGGAGGCGGCGCGTGCCTAGGCTGCCCCTCGGCGACTGGACCGACAGCGCCGTCACCTATCTGCGCGACCACTTCGGCCCGCTCTTCGACGTCATCAGCGCCGTCGTCTCCGGCATGTACGACGGCCTGGACGCCGTGCTGCGGGCCCCCGCGCCACTGCTGCTCGCCGGCATCCTCGCGATCCTCGCGCTGTGGCTGCGCGGACTGACCGCGGGCGTGCTCGCCTTCGCGGGCCTGGCCGTCGTCGTCTCCGTGCAGCAGTGGGACGAGGCCATGGACACCCTGTCCCTGGTGCTCGTCGCCACCGTGATCACCATCGTGCTCGCCGTGCCGCTCGGCATCTGGTCGGCGCGCAACCGCACCGTCTCCGCCGCCCTGCGCCCGGTGCTGGACTTCATGCAGACGATGCCCGCCTTCGTCTACCTGATCCCCGGCATCTTCTTCTTCGGCGTCGGCCAGGTGCCCGGCATCATCGCCACCATCGTCTTCTCCCTGCCGCCGGGCGTGCGCATGACCGAACTCGGCATCCGGCAGGTCGACGAGGAGCTCGTCGAGGCCGCGGAGGCCTTCGGCACCGCCCCGCGCAGCACCCTGATGCGGGTGCAACTGCCGCTCGCGCTCCCCACGATCATGGCGGGCGTCAACCAGGTGATCATGCTGGCACTGTCCATGGTCGTCATCTCCGGCATGGTCGGCGGCGGCGGTCTCGGCGCCTCCGTGTTCACCGCCATCAGCCAGGTCGACATCGGCCTCGGCTTCGAGGCCGGCCTGTCCGTGGTCATCCTCGCCATGTACCTCGACCGCGTCACCGGCGCCCTCGGCACCCGCGTCTCCCCGCTGGGCCGGCGCGCCATGGCCGCGGCCGCCTCCCCGCGCGGCCTGCAGCTGTGGAAGTACCGCCCGCAGACCTCCGTCGCCGTCGTCGGCATCGTCGCCCTCGCCCTGGTCGCCGGCGGAATGGGCGTCTTCGCCGGCGGCGACGAGGGCACCGCCGTCCCCGAGGCCGACGATGTCGGCAAGGGCCGCCGGGTCGACATCGGCTACATCCCCTGGGACGAGGGCATCGCCTCCACCTACCTCTGGAAGGAACTGCTGGAGCGGCGCGGGTACGAGCCGAAGGTCACCCAGTACGACGTCGGCGCCCTGTACACCGGCATGTCCGCGGGGCGCGTCGACTTCGAGACCGACTCCTGGCTGCCCGTCACGCACCGGTCGTACTGGGAGAAGTACAAGAACGAGCTGGACGACTACGGCTCCTGGTACGGCCCCACCTCACTCGAACTGACGGTGCCCTCCTACGTCAAGGGCATCGACTCACTGGCCGACCTCAAGGGCAGGGGCAAGCAGTTCGGCGGCCGGATCATCGGCATCGAGCCCGGCGCCGGGATGATGAAGATGCTCAACGACACGGTGCTGGAGAAGTACGGGCTGGAGGGCGAGTACAAGGTCACCACGGGCTCGACGGCGAGCATGCTCGCCCAGCTCGACCGCTCCATCAAGGCCAAGGAGCCCGTCGTCGTGACCCTGTGGTCCCCGCACTGGGCCTACAGCGAACACAGCCTGAAGAAACTGAAGGACCCGCTCGGCGCCTGGGGCAAGGGCGACGGCATCCACACCCTCGCCCGCAACGGCTTCGCCGGCGACGAGCCGAAGGTCGCGAAGTGGCTGGCGGACTTCAAGCTGAGCGAGAAGGAGCTCACCGGCCTGGAAGGAGCCGTCCACAAGGCCGGCCACGGCCACGAGCAGGACGGCGTCCGCGACTGGCTCGACGCCCACCCCGGCGTCACGGACCGGCTCGCCCCGGTCGGCTGACCGGCATCCCGGCCCCGGACGGCGCGGCACCGGCACTTCCCCTCCCTCGTGCCGGAGCCGCGCCGTCCGGCCCTCCCCGCCCGGCGCGGATGGATACGGTGGGCACATGACCCGTCGCGACTCCGGCCCCGCACGGCGTGTGGTCTCCCTCGTCCCCTCGCTCACCGAGGCGGTGGCGACCACGGCGCCCGCCCTGCTCGTCGGCGCGACCGACTGGTGCAACCAGCCGGCCGACCTGCGCGTCACGCGGGTCCGGGGAACGAAGAACCCCGACATCGCGGAGATCGTCCGGCTCGCTCCAGACCTGGTGATCGCCAACGAGGAGGAGAACCGCGCCCCCGACCTCGACGCGCTGCGCGCGGCCGGGCTGACGGTGCTGGTCACCGAGGTGCGCAGCCTTCCGCAGGCCTTCCGGGAACTGCACCGCGTGGTCGTCGAGGCCTGCGGGCTGCCGCGCCCGGCCTGGCTCGACGCCGCGGAGAAGGCCTGGGCGTCGCTGCCGCCCGCCACCCCCCTCCGCAGGGCCGTCGTCCCCGTCTGGCGCCGCCCCTGGATGGTGCTCGGCCGGGACACCTTCGCCGGCGACCTGCTGGCCCGGCTGGGCGTCGAGAACGTTTACGGGAACCACCAGGAGCGCTACCCCCGGGTGCCCATCGGCGAGCTCACCGGCAGCGGGGCGGACCTCGTCGTGCTCCCGGACGAGCCGTACCGGTTCACGGCGGACGACGGGCCCGAGGCGTTCCCGGACATACCCGCGGCCCTGGTCAGCGGCCGCCACCTCACCTGGTACGGCCCGTCCCTCGCCGAGGCGCCGGCCGTGCTCGCCGCCGCCCTCGCCCCGCCGGCCCCGGCCGGGCCGGCCCCCGCCCGGCGCGGCGGCTGAGCCCGGTGGCCCGCGCCGTGGACGCCCCCGGCGCACGCGGGGCCCGTGGCCGTCGCGTGCGCCGGGGAGGAACCGGGGTCAGCCGCGCGACACGGCCGTGAAGACCGTGCGGCCGGATCCGACCCGGTAGAGCGCCCGGCCGTCCTGGACGCCCAGGTACGTGGCGTGGCTGCCCGCCGCCGTGTAACGGCCGCCCGCAACCACGGGCAGCGCGACCGTCGCCGTCACGTTGACCGGCACCTCGACCGTCGTGTCCACCCCGTGCCGGTTCCGCCGCCAGTCGACGCCGACCGTGCCGCGCTCGGTCCACTGGCTGCCCGAGGCGTGGCTCACGCCCGAATCCGCCGGGGCGATCCGCACCGACGCGCCGCCCGGGCTGGTCACCGTGAGGCCGAGCACGCTCTCCAGCACCCCGACGACACCCGCGCCGCCCCAGCCGTGCGACATGCTCTCGCTGCTGCTCTGCGAGACCTGGCCGGGCGCGCAGTCACTGCTCGCGCACCCCGGAGTCCACTGCTCCCACAGGAAGGTGCCGCCCTCGGCCAGGACCTGCGCGGGCCCGTCGGCGGAGGGATCGGTGAGGATCCGCACCAGCGTGTCCGGGCGGTCGACGACGCGCAGCGCCTCCAGCAGGGTCCGCAGCGTCATCGGCCCCTGCCGCATCCCCTGGCGGGTCAGCTCCGCGCCCAGCGCGGCGTACTCGCCGGGCTCCGCGACGCCGTAGGCGACCGGGAAGCTCTGCGCGTGCTCGCTCTGATGCGCGATCAGGGTGCCGTCCGAGGACAGACCGTCCGACCACAGGCCGGTGCCGCCGTCCCGCAACCGCTCCCGCATCGCCGCCGTCAGCTGCTCCGCGCGGTCGTCGTAGACGTCCCGGGTGGAGTGGTCGCCGAGCGCGTCGGCGGCCTCGGCGACCGACCGCATCGCGCCGACGCCCAGGGCGTTGACGACGGTGCGGTTCACGTTGCCGTCGGTGACGTAGCCGTACCGCATCGGGGAGGGCCAGTCGATGATGCCGTGCAGGTAGGCGCCGCTGCCGCCGGGCAGGTCGGCGACCAGGCCGCGGTCGTCCACCGCCGCGGAGATGTAGTCGGCGACGTTGCGCATCACGGGCAGAGCCCGGGCGAGCAGTTCGCGGTCGCCCGTCGTGCGGTAGTAGCGCATCACCCACTCGGGGAACATCTCGGTGTAGTCGGGGATGTCCCGCTTGGCGTCGCCGTTGGGGTAGACGGAGTTCAGGGCGCCGTTGGGCCAGTAGCGCGCCTGGGAGTTCATGAAGGACACGATGGCCTGGCGGGTCAGGCTGCGTTCGCCCGACGCCGCCATCGTCGCGAAGGACTCGTCGACGGTGTCGCCGAGGAACTGGCCCTTCTCACGGGTCGGGGTGTCCAGGAAGACGTTCTGCGCGGACTGCAGCGCGGAACGCTGCATCAGGGAGAAGACCCGGTCCAGGGTGCCGTCGCTGCTGCGGAACGTGGCGGGGTGCGCCGCGTCGGTGTTCTGGACGACGGCGGTGACGTCCCGCGTGGTCAGCTTCTCGCCCGGGTCGCTGATCTGCAGGTAGCGCCAGCCCCAGTAGGTGAAGGCCCGGGCGGTCTGGGGTCCGTCCTTCTCGGTGTAGTAGAAGCGCATGTTGCTGCCCTGGGTGTCCAGGCCCGAGGTTCCCGCGCGGGAGTTCTCCACCCAGCTCGCGGCGGCGTGGTCCTTGCCCAGGGGGCGGTCCAGGGTCACCGTCGTGCCGTCCACCGCGTTCACGGTGCGGGTCTCGGGGTGTCCGGCGCCGTACCCCGTCGCGGGGGCGTCGACGACGATCTCGTCGCCCGCGTGGACGTTCGCCGTGTTCGCCAGCGTCACCGAGGCGTCCCCGGCGCGCACGGCGGCGCTCAGCGTGGAGTTGCTGCGGCGGTAGCTCGTGGTGAACGTCAGCTGCCGGCCGGCGGTGCCGGCGCGCAGCCGTACCGAGGGCACCGCGGCGTACACCTTGCCGAAGTCGGCGAGGACGGTGCCGTCGGGCAGGTGCAGCAGCGACACCGGGTGGACGGTCCGCTGCGTGAGGTGGGCCTCCAGCGCCGACAGGTGGGTGAAGGCGCACGGGGACGAACCACCCTCGTACGGCGCGCAGTTGTCCGGGTTCGGCCGCGGGTGGGCGCCGACGACGGTGGCGGCGGCCCAGCCGGAGTCGTCGTAGCCGGGGGTGTTCCAGCCGGTCGGCTCGACCGTGGCGTCGTAGTACTCCACCCGGTCGCCGGCGTCGCCGTTGCGGTACGTCAGGGTGTCGACCCGCTGCGGCTCGTAGCGGTGCACCTTCCAGGTGCCGTCGGAGACGGCCACGTCACGGGTGCCGTCCGCGTGCTCGACCACCACCTTGACCAGCAGCCCGGAGGGGCCCTCGGGGGCGTTCGGGCCGTTGGCCCGGCCCTGGCACTTGCAGGACCAGTAGTGCGTCAGCACGCCCACGGCCAGGTCGCGGCCCGCCTTGACGCCCTTGACGGCGGCGACGTCGTAGAAGCCCTCGCCGGCGTACTCGTAGGACGAACTGCGCTGCACGGTCTCGCCGTTGACGTCGAGCTGCCAGTCGCCGGAGGCCGCGACGTACACCCGGGCGCCGACCACGGGGCTGCCCGCCGACACCGGGACGACCTTGCGGGCCGCCGTCCATTCGTTGCTCGCGTCGTTCCCGGTGGCGGGACGGCGGATCCACTGGGCGCCGGACCAGTCCCCGTCCGTCAGGCCCGTGCCGAAGGACGCGCCGGCCGAGTAGGGGGAGGCCGCGCCGGCGCGGTCCCAGGTCCGCACCTTCCACTGGTAGACCGTCCCCGGTGCCAGGGCGGGACCGCCGTACGGCACCCAGGACTGCTCGGACCCGTGGACCTTGCCGCTGTCCCACAGCGCGCGGCCGCCGGGGACCCGCACGACGACCTGGTAGGCGGTCTGGACCTCGTCGGAGTCGCCGTCCCGGGGCAGCCACCCGAAGCGCGGCGAGCCGTCGAGGGCGAGCGGTTCCGTGCGGTCGTCCACCGTCAGGCCCGTCGGCGCGTCCGGGGCGTGGTTGCGGGCGGGCGCGTGGTCGGCGAAGGCCTGGGGCGTCGCCGCGGCCAGCGTCAGGCCGAGAGCGAAGGCGAGGACGGTGAGTCGACGTCGTTTCATGGGCACCTCTGAGTGGGGTTTAAACGTTTCAATCCGCGTGCGTAGACTATTGATACGTTTCAATCCTGTGAACGGGGAGCCTATGGAGGCCCCTGGTGCGCTGTCAACGCCTCCGGCGCGGAGCGCCGTTGAACCCGGGACGCGTTCGGCTGCGGGCCGGTTGTCCGTGTGCGGGCCGTTTGTGGTTGCGGTTTGGTTTTTCCCCGCCCGCCCGCCCGTTGCCCCGGGGACGGTTGGTGCGGGTCTCGCCGGGTTTCGTGGGTGGGCCGGGGGCGGCGCCTCCGGGGTGGGCATTCTGTACCGCATATTTATGTGCATGGCGGGCAATCCGGATCGGTGCCGCTCTGCCGCACAACAAATACACGTCAGCGTTCAGAACGCCCACCCCTACGACCCCACCCCCCTCCGTATCACCGGCGACCAACGCCCGGTGGGGGGATGAAGCGGTCCGGGGTGACCTCGGATTGCCTCTTCACCCCCACTGGCGTCAGTCGCCTACTCAACAGGAGGGGGTGTGGCGGGGTGCGCCCATGGGGGTCCCCCCGGCCGAAGGCTGGGGGAGACGAGCGGTGATGCCGGTGACGCAACGGCCCGGCGAATCCGCGAGCGCTGAGGACGTGCGCCGGCGCGCCACCGACCCACAGACGGACACAGCGAGACCCGCACTGACCGACCGGGACCACGGGCGGGCGGCGGGGAAACCGCCCGCCGCAGGCGCAACGGACCCGCACACGAAAACAACCCGCACACGGACAACCGCCCCGCACGGACAAAACCCGTTGGCCCCCGCGGGCGCAGCCCGCGATCCTCGGGAGATGACACGCGCCCCCTGGACCTCCCTCCCCCGCGGCCTCGCCACCGCCGTGGAGGCACGCCTGCGCGCCCCCGTGGCCCGCGCCGACGACCAGACGGGCGGATTCTCCCCGGGCGTGGCGGCCCGCCTCACCCTCACCGACGGCCGCCGCGCCTTCGTGAAGGCCGTCGGCCCGGAGCAGAATCCGGATTCCCCGCACATCCACCGGGCCGAGGCCCGGATCGCCGCGGACCTGCCCCGGGACATCCCGGCACCGCGTCTGCTGCACTCCTTCGAGCAGGACGGCTGGGTCGTCCTGGCCTTCGAGGACGTGCCCGGCCGCACCCCGGCCAGCCCCTGGGACGCGGAGGAACTGCGCCGCGTCATGGACGCGCTGGCCGGCCTGGCCGTCCGGCTGACGCCGAGTCCGGTCGCCGCGCCCCCGGCCGCCGAACGCCTCGCGGGCAGCTTCGGCTGCTGGGCGGAGCTGGCCGCGGACCGGGACGCCGGGACGGACGACCTGAGCGGCCTCGATCCCTGGGCGGCGGCGCATCTGGACGACCTCGCCGCCCTGGAGTCGGGCTGGCCGCAGGCGCTGGCCGGCGACACGCTGGCCCACGGCGATCTGCGGGCGGACAACATCCTGCTGACCCCGCACGGCCGGGTCGTGTTCGTGGACTGGCCGTGGGCCTGCACGTCCACCCCGTGGTTCGACCTGCTCTGCATGCTGCCGAGCATCGCGATGCAGGGCGGTCCCGAGCCGGACGGCCTCTTCGCCGCCCACCCGCCGGCGCGTGACGCGCACCCCGAGGCGGTGGACGCGGCGCTGGCGGCGCTCACCGGGATGTTCCTGGTCCACGCCCGCCGGCCGGCGCCTCCGGGGCTGCCCACGCTGCGCGCCTTCCAGCGCGCGCAGGGGGAGGCGGCCCTGTCGTGGCTGCGCACCAGGCTGCGTCCTACGCTGCACGCATGAGCGACCTCCACTTCCGTCCCGTCACCCGCACCGACATCCCCGCCGTCGTCGCGATGTTCGCCGACGACGGCCTCGGCCGGGGCCGGGAGACCCCGGACGACCTGGAGCCGTACTACGCGGCGTACGAACGCGTCGCAGCCGACCCCGGGCAGCACGTGGTCGTCGCGGAGCGGGACGGCGCGCTCGTCGGGGTGCTGCAACTGTCGGTGATACCGGGGCTGTCACGGCGCGGCACGACGCGCTCGGTCATCGAGGCGGTACGGGTGCACCGCGACGCCCGCGGCGGCGGTCTGGGGACGCTGATGATCGAGTGGGCGGTCGAGGAGTCCCGCCGTCTGGGGTGCACGCTGGTGCAGCTCACCTCGGACCGGGCCCGCGCCGACGCGCACCGCTTCTACGAGCGGCTCGGCTTCACCGCCTCGCACGTCGGCTTCAAGATGCAGCTCTGACCGCCGCGGCGACCAGCGCCCGCATCACCCGCTCGTCCTCGTCCATCTCCGGGTGCCACTGCACGCCCAGCACGAAGCGCTCGCCCGGCAGCTCGACGGCCTCCGGGGTGCCGTCCTCGGCGTGGGCGGCGACCACCAGGCCGCGGCCGAGGGCGTCCACCGCCTGGTGGTGGTACGTGGGGACGGTCATGGCCTCCGGCACCGCCTCCGCGTAGCGCGTGCCGGGGACGGGCTTGACGGTGTGGCCGCCGAACACGCCCACCCGGGGGCCGCGGTGGCCGTCGATGTGCTGGGTGAGCGTGCCGCCGAGGGCGACGTTGAGCAGTTGCATCCCCCGGCAGATGCCCAGCAGGGGCAACCCGGCGGCGAGGGCGGCGTCGATGAGGGCGATTTCCCAGGCGTCGCGCTCCCGCGCGGGCGGGTCGGTGCGCGGGTCGGGCTCGGCGCCGTAGCGCGCGGGTTCGACGTCCGGGCCGCCGGAGACCACCAGGGCGTCCAGCCGGGCCACGGCGTCCGCGGCGTGGGCCGGGTCGTCCGGCGGGAGCAGCGCGGCGAGGCCGCCGGAACGCCGTACGAGCAGCGGATACCCCGCGGGGATCAGGGCGGAGGGCAGGTCCCAGCCGCCCCAGCGGGCCGAGTCGACCCAGTAGGTGCTGACACCGATCAGCGGACGGGCCACGGGAGCCTCCCTGCGACGCGCGGATTTCTTCTTGCACCGTACCCAACTGGGCCCCGGGCCCGTACTTTTGGATCACCTGTCGGCCGGTAGGAGAGGTGATCACCCGTGGTGCACCGAACAGCCCCGCTCAGCACCGACGACCTGCGACGTCGCGTCGACTCCGGAGAGATCGACACGGTGGTCGTCGCCTTCACCGACATGCAGGGGCGCCTCCAGGGCAAGCGCTTCGCCGCCCGGCACTTCCTCGACGACGTCCTGGAGCACGGCACCGAGGGGTGCAACTACCTGCTCGCCGTCGACGCCGACATGAACACGGTGGACGGCTACGCCCTGTCCTCCTGGGAGCGGGGTTACGGCGACTTCGCCATGCACCCCGACCTCGGCACCCTGCGGATCACCCCCTGGGACGCCGCCACCGCGCTCGTCATCGCCGACCTGCGGCTGCTCGACCACGGTTCCACCCCGGTCGCCCCCTCGCCCCGGCAGATCCTGCGCCGCCAGACCGAGCGCCTCGCCGAGCGCGGCTGGTCCGCGTACGCGGGCACCGAGCTGGAGTTCATCGTCTTCAAGGACAGCTACGAGCAGGCCTGGACGAACGGCTACCGCGACCTGACCCCCGCCAACCAGTACAACGTCGACTACTCCCTGCTCGGCACCGGCCGCGTGGAGCCGCTGCTGCGCCGCATCCGCAACGAGATGGGCGCCGCCGGGATGCGCGTGGAGTCCGCCAAGGGCGAGTGCAACCTCGGCCAGCACGAGATCGCCTTCCGCTACGACAAGGCCCTGGTCACCTGCGACCAGCACAGCGTCTACAAGACCGGCGCCAAGTCGATCGCCGCGCAGGAGGGCTACTCCCTCACCTTCATGGCGAAGTACAACGAACGCGAGGGCAACTCCTGCCACATCCACCTCTCGCTGCGCGACGAGGAGGGGCAGCCGGTCTTCGCGGGCGACGAGCCGGGCGGCATGTCGGAGACGATGCGGCACTTCCTGGCCGGGCAGCTCGCCGCGCTGCGCGACTTCTCGCTGCTGTACGCGCCGAACATCAATTCCTACAAGCGGTTCCGCCCCGGTTCCTTCGCCCCCACCGCCGTCGCCTGGGGCCCCGACAACCGCACCTGCGCCCTGCGCGTGGTCGGGCACTCCCCGTCGGCGCTGCGCCTGGAGAACCGGGTGCCGGGCGGCGACGTCAACCCCTACCTCGCCGTCGCCGGGATGATCGCCGCCGGGCTGCACGGCGTCGAGCAGAAGCTCACCCTGCCCGAACCCGTCACGGGCAATGCCTACGCCAGCGACGGCGCGGCGCACGTGCCGGCCACGCTGCGCGAGGCCGCCGAGCTGTGGGAGGCCAGCCCGATCGCCCGCGCTGCCTTCGGCGACGAGGTCGTCGAGCACTACCTGAACATGGCCCGCGTCGAACAGGACGCGTACGACACCGCCGTGACCGACTGGGAGCGCTACCGCTCCTTCGAACGCATGTGAGGCAGCGAGTGCCCGAAGCACCCGAACCGCTCGAAGCGCTGGACGTGCTGAACCCGGCCACCGAGGAGGTGATCGCCACCGTCCCCGCGGCGGGCCGGGAGGACGTCGACGCGGCCGTCGTCCGTGCGGCCCGCGCCCAGACGGGCTGGGCGGCCCTGGCCCCGGCCGACCGGGCGCGGCTGCTGCGCCGTTTCGCGTCCGCCGTGGACGCCCACGCCGGTGAACTGGCCGCCCTGGAGGTGCGCGAGGCCGGGCACGCCGCCGGCAACGCCCGCTGGGAGGCCGGCAACGTCCGCGACCTGCTCGACTACGCGGCGGGCGGCGTCGAACGGCTCAGCGGCCGGCAGATCCCGGTGCCCGGCGGCATCGACGTCACCTTCCTGGAACCGCTCGGCGTCGTCGGCGTCATCGCGCCCTGGAACTTCCCCATGCCCATCGCCGCCTGGGGGACCGCCCCGGCGCTCGCGGCGGGCAACGCGGTGATCCTCAAGCCCGCCGAGACCACCCCGCTGACCGCGCTGCGGCTGGCGGACCTGGCGCTGGAGGCGGGACTGCCGGAGCACCTCTTCCAGGTGCTGCCGGGCGAGGGACCGGTCGCGGGGGCGGCCCTGGTCGAGCACCCGGGCGTCGCGAAGATCGTCTTCACCGGATCGACCCGCGTCGGCAAGCAGATCATGGCCACCTGCGCCGGCACGCTCAAGCGGGTCACCCTGGAGCTCGGCGGCAAGTCGCCCAACATCGTCTTCGCCGACGCGGACCTGGAGAAGGCCGCGGCGACCGCCCCGATGGCCTTCCTCGACAACGCCGGGCAGGACTGCTGCGCCCGCACCCGGATCCTGGTCCAGCGCCAGGCGTACGACCGCTTCATGGAGCTGCTGGAGCCCGCCGTCCTGGCCGTCGGCGTCGGTGACCCCGCCGATCCCGCGACCGACATGGGCCCGCTCATCTCCGCCGTGCAGCGCGACCGGGTCCGCGCCTACGTGGCCCCCGACGCCCCCGTCGCGATCCGCGGCACGGCACCGGAGGGCAAGGGCTTCTGGTACCCGCCGACCGTGCTGACCCCCGCCGACCCGGCGGGGCGCGTCGCGGTGGAGGAGGTCTTCGGCCCGGTCGCCGTCGTGCTGCCCTTCGAGGACGAGGCCGACGCGCTGCGCCTGGCCAACGCCACCCCGTACGGCCTGTCGGGCTCGATCTGGACCCGCGACGTCGGCCGCGCGCTGCGGCTGGCCCGGGGCACCGCCGCCGGCAACCTGTCGGTCAACTCCCACAGCTCGGTGCGCTACTGGACACCGTTCGGCGGGTTCAAGCAGTCGGGGCTCGGGCGCGAGCTCGGCCCGGACGCGCTGGCCGCCTTCACCGAGACCAAGAACGTCTTCATCAGCACGGAGGAGTGATCCCGGCAATGACGCAAGCAGAAGCAGTGGTGTGCCGCCGCCTGGTGGGCCGGACGGCGGTGGTCACCGGCGCCGGCAGCGGCATCGGTCTCGCCTCGGCCCGCCGGCTCGCCTCCGAGGGCGCGCACGTGGTGTGCGCCGACATCGACGAGGCCGCGGGCAAGGCGGCCGCCGAGGAGACCGGCGGGCTGTTCGTCGAGGCCGACGTGACCGACGCCGAACAGGTGGAGGCGCTGTTCCGGACGGCGTACGACACCTATGGCTCGGTCGACGTCGCCTTCAACAACGCGGGCATCTCGCCCCCGGACGACGACTCGATCCTCACCACCGGCATCGACGCCTGGCGCCGCGTCCAGGAGGTCAACCTGACCTCGGTGTACCTGTGCTGCAAGGCGGCCCTGCCCTATATGCAGCGCCAGGGCAAGGGCTCGATCATCAACACCGCGAGCTTCGTGGCCGTCATGGGCGCGGCGACCTCGCAGATCTCGTACACCGCGTCCAAGGGCGGCGTGCTGGCGATGTCCCGCGAGCTGGGCGTGCAGTTCGCCCGGGAGGGCATCCGCGTCAACGCGCTGTGCCCGGGGCCGGTCAACACCCCGCTGCTGCGGGAGCTGTTCGCCAAGGACCCGGAGCGCGCCGCGCGGCGCCTGGTGCACATTCCGGTGGGCCGTTTCGCGGAGGCGGAGGAGATCGCCGCCGCCGTGGCCTTCCTGGCCAGCGACGACGCCTCGTTCATCACGGGGGCGGAGTTCCTGGTGGACGGCGGCATCGCGGGCGCGTACGTGACCCCTCTGTGACCGGATGACTGACGGGAATCTTAAGGCCCGGGCCTTAGGGTGACGCCGTGACCATGACGACCCCGCCCGGCTGGTACCCAGAACCCGGGCAGACAGGCAACGGGCCCGCTCTGGAGCGCTGGTGGGACGGGACCGAGTGGACCGAGTACACCCGCACCGCTCCACCCCCCGCCCCGGCGTTCGGCGCCGCGGCGGGGGCGCCGGGCTACCCGCAGTACCCCGGCGCCTTCCCCACCGCTCCCCGCAAGCGGCGCGGCGGTCTGATAGCGATCGCCGTCGTCGCCGCGGTCGTGGTGGCCGGCGCGGTGGTCGGAGGAGTCGTCGCCCTCGGCAGGGGCGGCGGCGGCAGCGCGGACTCCGCCCGGCCCGCCCCCTCCCTCTCAGCCCCCGGGCAGGGCCCGGAGGGCGACGACGCCGGCCCGGACGGCGGTGGCCCGGGCGGCGGTGGCCCGGACGATGGCGCGCCGAACCTGCCCAAGAGCGAGCCCGGCTTCGCCCTGGACGCCGTCGACGGCGTCAGCCTGCCCGTGCCCGACGGCTGGACCGGCGCCACCAGCCGGTACGGGCTCGCGGAGCTCACCGTGGGCGAGTACGCCTGCCCCGGCGACACCTCCAGCACCTGCCTGCGCGGCGGTGTCTTCTCCATGCCCGCCTCGTCGGTGAAGCTGAAGTCCACCACCGCCGAGGCCGCGGCCAAGGAGGACATCTCCGGCAACGCCGAGGGTGCCTACGGCGGCAAGATCTACGGCGACATCACCTCGCACACGCAGCTGCTGTCGCAGAAGGTCACGGTCGCCGGCGAACAGG
Organism: Streptomyces sp. NPDC058864; assembly: GCF_042742985.1. Lineage (NCBI taxonomy): Bacteria > Bacillati > Actinomycetota > Actinomycetes > Kitasatosporales > Streptomycetaceae > Streptomyces > Streptomyces sp. NPDC058864. The sequence continues at coordinate 59,626 of NZ_JBHYMQ010000037.1, forward strand.
GCTACCTGGTGCGCTGGAAGGTCGTCACGGAGAAGGGCGACGACGGCTACGTCCAGTCGCTGGTGTTCCCCTCGCCGTCGGACCCCGACAGGCTCGTCCTGGTCCGCTACGGCTTCGACATCAACCCCAAGGCGCCCGGCCTCGCCGTGATGGACGAGATCACCAAGGGCATCAAGGCCTCGGGCTCCGGTGGCGGCACCGGCGTGTGACCCCCGTCCCCGCAGGCGGGCGCCCCGGTCCGGTCCGTCCGGCCGGGGCGTCCGCGCGTCACAGGAACGTCCTGCCCTCGCCGCGGTAGGTCGGCACCGCCCGCACCACCCGGTCGCCCTCGACCAGTTGCAGCGTGTCGAAGCGCTCGCACAGCTCGCCCGCCTTGGCGTGCCGGAACCACACCTTGTCGCCGATCAGCAGGTCGTCGGCGGCCGTACCGATCAGCGGCGTCTGCACCTCGCCGGGCCCCTCCTGGGGGTCGTAGCGCAGCCCCTGCGGCAGGTGGGGGACGGGCAGCCGGTCCCGGCCCGCCGCGCCCGAGGCCGGATATCCGCCGCCGAGGACGGTGACGACGCCGACGCCCGGGCGCCGCACCACGGGCTGCGCGAACAGCGCCGCCGGACGGCCCCGGAAGGACGTGTAGTTGTCGAACAGCCGCGGCACGTACAGGCCCGACCCGGCGGCGATCTCCGTCACCGCGTCCTCGGCGGCCGTGCTCTGCACGCTGCCCGTCCCGCCGCCGTTGACGAACTCCAGCCCGGGCGCCACCTCCCGCACCGCCCGCACGACCTCCGCGCGCCGCGCCGCCAGCTCCCGGCGCGCCGCGGCCTGCATCATCCGCACCGCGCGCGAACGCAGCGGCCGGCCGCTGACCGAGTCGCCGACGCCGGCCACATGGCCCTCGTACGCCATGATCCCCACCAGCCTGAAGCCGGGCCGCCGGGACACCTCGCGGGCCAGCGCGGCCATCTGCTCCGGTTGGTGCAGCGGGGAGCGCAGTGCCCCGATGCGGAGCCGGCCCCCCAGCATCCTCAGCGAGGTGTCCAGCTCCAGGCAGACCCGGACGATCTCGGAGCCGCCCGCCCGTGAGGAGTCGATGAGGTCGAGCTGCGCCACGTCGTCGACCATGACGGTCACCGCGGCGGCCAGCTTCGGGTCCGCGGCCAGCTCCGCGTAGCAGGAACGATCCGCCGACGGATACGCCAGCAGGACGTCGTCGAAGCCCGAACGCGCCAGCCACAGCGACTCGGCGAGGGTGAACGACATGATCCCCTCGAAGCCGTCCCGCTCCAGCACCCGTTCCAGGAGCGCGCGGCAGCGGACCGACTTGGACGCCACCCGGATCGGCTTGCCGCCCGCCCTGCGGACCAGGTCGTCCGCGTTGGTGTCGAACGCCTCCAGGTCCACGATCGCCACCGGCGCGTCGAGGTGGGCGGTGGCCCGGTCGTACCGGGCGCGAGCTGCTCCGCGATCAGACATGCGCGAAGCTTGCCAGAATGGCCCTACCGAGCGGTAGGGGCAAGTGATCCGTACTGAAGCGTCCAGACGTCGCCGCGCCCAGTAGAGTGACGCCGCAGTCCATCGCGTGAACGGGCCGTCCGCCGTGCGGCCGTGAGGGGGCACCGGGTGAGCGCCGGTTTCGACAACGGGGGAGCGAGCCCCCGGCCGAGCTGGTCCCCTCCGCGCCCGATACCGCCGCCCCACGGCACCGCCCCGTCCGCCCCGCACACCTCCGCCCCCGCCCACTGGGCCGCCACCTCCGCCCCCGGCCGGGCAGCCGCGCCCTGGGCCGCCTCGGGTCCCGCCGGCGGGGAGCCGGAGGGCGGCCTGCCCCAGGAGCTGTACGGCACGGCCCCCGTACCGGCGCCCCCGTATCCGCGCCCCGCGGGCGAGCGGGGCCCCGTCGGCGTCGCCTATCCCACCGGGCCCGTACCGCCCCCGCCGCCCGCCGCCGTTCCCGGTGTGCCGCCCGCGCCCGTGCCCGTGCACCCCCCGGCCGCGGCCTGGTCCTCGCCCGTACCGCCCTCCGCGCCGCCGCCGTACCCGCCCCGGCCGCCGCACGCCCCCGCGCACGCCGCCCAGGCGCGGCCCCGCACGGCCGCCGCCGCGCTATGCCTGGTGCTGGGCCTCGGCCTCCTCGGCGGCGCGGGCGCCGGCCTGTGGATCAACCACGACCCGGCCGCACCCACACCTACGGCGGCGGAGGCGAGCAAGCGCGACTTCGCCCTCGCCCGCGGCCTGTGGCACAGCACCCCCGTCGACACGCTCTTCCCGCCCACCCTGCACGGCAGGGGCCTCGGTCCGGGCGGCGCCGAGCGCACCTGGACGCGGATCGGCGTGGCACCGGCGAGCGACTGCCAGGAGGCCTTCGACCCGCTGCTGGCGAAGGTGCTGCGCCCCGCCGGCTGCGTGAAGCTGCTGCGCGCCACCTACACCGACGCCACGTCGAGCGCGGTGACCACGGTGGGACTGCTCGTCACCAAGGCCGATGCCCCCGCGATGCGCAAGCTGCACGACCGCTGGACGACCGAACGCCTCGGCTCGCGGGGCGATCTGATGCCCCGTCCGGTCGCCTTCCCCGGCACCGTCTCGGACGGCTTCGGCGATCGCCAGCGCGCCAGCTGGACCGTCACGGTCGCCGCCGACCTGCCCGTCGTCGTGTACGCGGTGAGCGGCTTCGCCGACGGCCGCGAGGTCGCCGTCCCGCAGCCCGCCGCCTCGGCCGTCACCACGGGCGCCACGGCCGCGCCCGCCCAGGCCGGTCTGGGCCACGAGGCCGACGCACTGGCCGACGCCGTCGGCAGCCGGGCCCGCAGTGCCGCGCGCTCGCTGACCGCCACCCCGACGGGAGGTTCCGGATGAGGCGACTGGCCACCGGGATGGCCGCCGCGGCCCTCGTGCTGCTGCCCGTCGTCCCGGCCCACGCCGACGCCGTACGCGACGCGGACTGGGCGCTGGACGCACTGCACGCGCAGGAGGCCTGGCAGCGGACGAAGGGTGCGGGCGTCACCGTCGCCGTCCTCGACACGGGCGTGGACGGCACCCACCCGGACCTGTCCGGGCGGGTCCTCGAGGGCAAGGACATGGTCGGCTTCGGGGCCCGTCGCGGCGACAGCGCCTGGGCCCGGCACGGCACCGGCATGGCCGGGATCATCGCCGGGCACGGCCACGGCCCCGGCGGTTCCGACGGGGTGCTGGGCATCGCCCCGGAGGCCAGGATCCTGCCGGTGCGGGTGATCCTGGAGGACAAGGACCCGCAGCGGAAGAAGGCCCGCACCACCCGAGGCAGCGCCCTCGCCGACGGCATCCGCTGGGCGGCCGACCACGGCGCCGACGTCATCAACCTCTCCCTCGGCGACGACAGCCGAACCGCCCACCCCGAGGCGCAGGAGGACGACGCGATCCAGTACGCCCTGCGCAAGGGCGTGGTCGTCGTCGCCTCCGCGGGCAACGGCGGCGAGCAGGGCAACCGGGCCTCCTACCCCGCGGCGTACCCGGGCGTCATCGCGGTGGCCGCCGTGGACCGCTACGGCTCCCGCGCCGCGTTCTCCACCCGCCGCTGGTACGCGGCGGTCGCCGCGCCCGGCGTCGACGTCGTGATCGCGGACCCCAACCGCCGCTACTACGAAGGCTGGGGCACCAGCACCGCCTCCGCCTACGTTTCGGGCACGGCCGCGCTCGTCCGCTCCGCCTACCCCCGGCTCAGCCCCGCGCAGGTGAAGCGACTGCTGGAGGACACCGCCCGGAGCACCCCGGCGGGCGGCCGCGACGACGCCGTCGGGTACGGCCTGGTGGACCCGGCGGCCGCGCTGAAGGCGGCGGCGAAGCTCAAGCCCGAGGGCACCGTGCCGAGCGTCGTCCCCTCCACGCGCAAGTACTTCGGCGCCGGTCCCGACGCGGCGAAGGCGGCCGCGGCCGCCGACGGGGACGCCCTGGGCGACGGCATCGCCGCGGCCTTCGCGGTCGCCGGCACCGGACTGCTCGCGGCGGCCGCGCTGTTGTGGCTGCGGCCCCGGCTCACGAACTCCCGGAACGGCCGCCGGCGCGGCTGAACGCGGCCACCGCCGCCCGCGCGGCCCGCTCCACCAGCGTGATGCCCGAGGCCTGCGTCGTACTGCCGCGGGAGACCACGGCGACCAGGTACGTCCGGCCGCCCGCCCGGACCCGCCCGATGCTGTTGACGTCCCACAGCCCGGTCGTACTCCGCTGCAGCCAGCCGTTCTTGACCTCGTAGGAGCCGTCGGCGGCGGTCGGCACGCCCCAGGCCTGCGCGGCCGTGACCCGGCCCATCAGCCGCCGCACGTACGCGCGGGACGCCGCGTCGAGGGCGCCGTCGGAGCCGAACACCCGTTGCAGCAGCGTGAGCTGGTCGGCCGCCGTGGTCCGGGTCAGTCCCCACAGCATTCCGCTGCCGGCCGTGGTCGAGGTGAGCCCGAGGCGGCGGTTGGCGGCTTCCAGCCCGGGGCCCCGGCCTATCGCCCGCCACAGCGCGGTGGCCGCCGCGTTGTCGCTGTCCTCGATCATCACCTCGGCCCGGGCCTCCTCCTGCGCCGTCAGATCGCGTCCCGCGTCCTGGGCCTGGAGCAGCAGCGCCGCCAGGATGTCGACCTTGACGATGCTCGCCGTGTCGTACAGCCCGTCCCCGTGCACCGCCCTGGCGCCCGAGGCGGTGTCCAGGACCGCCACCGAGTAGCGCGCCCGCGGGTCCCCGGACACGTCCCGCAGCGCCGTCGCCAGCACCTCGCTCCACACCACCCGGGGCTCCTCGCTCACCTTCACGATCGCCACGTTCGCCGCCCGGCCGGGCCCGGCCGCGGTCATCACCGCCGTCCGCGGCGGCGCCGCCGCCCCGTACGTCACCGTGCCGAGCACGGCGCACGCCAGCAGCGCTGTCGCCGTCACACCGCGCACGATGCCGCGCGGCGCGCGGGGGACACGGTCGGTGACGCCCGTACGGCCGGGACGCCGTGCGGCGGGGTTCTCGGTGGCCATGCCCAGGGAAGCTAGGGACGGAAACTGCGCGGTCCGTGAGAGGCGGATGAAGGGGGCGTAAGAAATCCCCGCCCGGCGCCCCCGATACCCTCGGGAGGTGGCTCTCAAGAACATCCCCGACCCCGGCTTCTCCGACGACGACGGCACCGCCGACCTCCGGCTCGCGGCGGCGCTCGCCGCGTACGACGCCGACCCGTCGGCCGAGCCCGAGGTGCTGGCGGCCCTCCCGGGCGCGCGCTTCCTGGTGCCGGTGGTGGCGCTGCTGGGGGAGGTCGAGGAGGGCCCGGACGGGCTGCGCCGCGAGAAGACCAGCGACATGGCGGTGCCCACCATCCAGGCGGCCGACGGGCGCAGGGCGCTCCCGGCGTTCACCTCCACCGAGGCCCTCGCGCGCTGGCGTCCGGACGCCCGGCCGGTCGCCGTACCGCTGGGCCAGGCGCTGCAGGCGCTGGCTCACGAGAAGGCCGGCACCCTGCTGATCGACATGGCCGGGCCCGTGCCGTACGCGCTGACCGGTGCCGCGCTGCGCGCCGTCGCGTCGGGTCGCGCTGGCGCGGACCCGCTGGCCGACCCCGCGGTCCGCGCGGCCCTGCGGGCCGCGGCGCGGACGGCGCCGGAAGTGGTCCGCGCGCACCTCGTCCCGTCCGCCGACGCCGACGGCACGCTGGGGCTGGTCCTGGACCCGGGCGCCGACGTGGGCCGGGTCGCGCAGCGCGTCTCGGCGACGCTGGCCGCGGACGAGGTGCTGCGCGGCGCGCTGGTGCGCGGCATCGAGCTGGCCCTGCTCCCCGCCGGCACCCGGCTGCCCGGCGAACCGCTCTTCACGCGCTGACGGCGCCGCCCCACCGGGGGCGACGCCGTCGTGAGCACTCGGCTGAGGGGCGGGGTCCTGGGCCTGGCCTAGCCGTGGACGGGACCGGTGAACTTCTCGCCCGGGCCCTCGCCCGGGGCGTCGGGGACGACGGACTCCTCACGGAAGGCGAGCTGCAGGGACTTCAGGCCGTCCCGCAGCGGGGCGGCGTGGTAGGAGCCGATCTCGGTCGCGCCGGCGGTGACCAGGCCGGCCAGCGCGGTGATCAGCTTGCGCGCCTCGTCGAGGTCCTTGTGCCGGTCGCCGTCCTCCGCGAGGCCGAGGTTCACCGCCGCCGCGCTCATCAGGTGCACCGCGACCGTGGTGATCACCTCGACCGCCGGGACGTCCGCGATGTCGCGGGTCATCGTGTCGAAGTCGGGGCGGTCCGCGGAGGGGGACTCGTGCTGGGGGCTGGCGTCACTCATGCCTCACACGATAGGGCCACGTCGGCCGATTACGGTCTGCGGTCGGACACTGGTATGCTTGACGATCGACCGGCTGGACACCCCGTGGACGTTACGGAAACGGAGCGCTCCAGCCCACAAGTGGAGGCTCCGATCTCCCACCTTGCCGGCCCTCGAGGGCGGCGGGTCACCGGTCAGGTGCCGTGTCCCCGGACGAGGACGCGGCTCCCGACGCGCCCCGCGGGAATGCCGCGGCGGTGCTCCCGGTTGTGAGGAGCATCCGCCTGTGACCCGTACGGGGCGTTTTTCGCGCCTCCTCACGGGTCGGACCAAGTTTCAGACGTTACGCGCCTGTCAATCCAGGCAGTCGCGTGGTGCTACCGAGGAGGCCCCATCAGCGCCGAGCCCCGCATCAACGACCGGATTCGCGTCCCCGAGGTGCGACTCGTCGGTCCCAGTGGCGAGCAGGTCGGCATCGTGCCGCTTGCCAAGGCACTGGAGCTTGCGCAGGAGTACGACCTCGACCTGGTCGAGGTGGCGGCGACCGCACGTCCGCCGGTCTGCAAGCTCATGGACTACGGCAAGTTCAAGTACGAGTCGGCCATGAAGGCCCGTGAGGCGCGCAAGAACCAGGCGCACACGGTCATCAAGGAGATGAAGCTCCGGCCGAAGATCGACCCGCACGACTATGACACCAAGAAGGGTCATGTCGTCCGGTTCCTCAAGCAGGGCGACAAGGTCAAGATCACGATCATGTTCCGCGGTCGTGAGCAGTCGCGCCCGGAACTGGGCTTCCGACTGCTGCAGCGGCTCGCCGACGACGTCCAGGACCTGGGCTTCGTGGAGTCCTCGCCGAAGCAGGACGGCCGCAACATGATCATGGTCCTCGGTCCGCACAAGAAGAAGACCGAGGCGATGGCCGAGGCCCGCGAGGCGCAGGCCGCCCGCAAGGCCGGTCGCCTGCCGAAGGACCCCGACGAGCAGGAGCAGGAGCAGCAGCTCGAGCACGAGCAGGACGCTCCCGCCGACGCCAGCTGACGCCGTCTGACGGCGTTGCCAGGACCCGGAGTTCCCTCCGGGTGACGCAATGAAGGACTGACGCTCTCCGTCCGCCCCCGGGCGGACGGGAGGGCCAGCGACGAGGAGACTACGGCGCATGCCGAAGAACAAGACCCACAGCGGTGCGAGCAAGCGATTCAAGATCACCGGTTCCGGCAAGGTGATCCGCGAGCGCGCCGGCAAGCGCCACCTGCTTGAGCACAAGCCGTCGACGAAGACCCGTGCCCTCACCGGCACTGTCGTCCTGGCCAAGCCCGACGCCAAGAAGATCAAGAAGCTTCTCGGCAAGTGACGGCACGCCCCCTTCCACCAGGGGGCGCGATGCTGGACCGGGACCCATTCGTTTTCGGGCCGTGTGAGCACCCCCACGGTCCCTTAGAAGGAGTTATCTAGTGGCACGCGTCAAGCGGGCAGTCAACGCCCAGAAGAAGCGCCGGGCGATCCTCGAGCAGGCCAGCGGTTACCGCGGCCAGCGGTCCCGCCTGTACCGCAAGGCGAAGGAGCAGGTCACCCACTCCCTCGTCTACAACTACAACGACCGCAAGAAGCGCAAGGGCGACTTCCGTCAGCTGTGGATCCAGCGCATCAACGCCGCTGCCCGCGCCAACGGCATCACCTACAACCGCTTCATCCAGGGTCTGAAGGCCGCCAACGTCGAGGTGGACCGCAAGATCCTCGCCGAGCTGGCCGTGAACGACGCCAACGCGTTCGCCGCGCTGGTCGAGGTGGCCCAGAAGGCCCTGCCGAGCGACGTCAACGCCCCCAAGGCGGCCTGACCCACGCTCCTCCGGACCCGCAGGCCCTGCGCCTGCGGGTCCGTGCTGTGTTCCGGAGCGCCGCGCCGCGCCTCCGGCCGGACCCCGACCGAAGTGAGTGCACCCCCCATGCACGGCCCCGAGCTGACCTCCCTGCAATCCCCCCGCGTCGTCGCCGCGCGGCGCCTGGCCAAGCGCAGCTTCCGCGGCAAGGAGCGGCGCTTCCTCGCCGAGGGGCCGCAGGCCGTGCGCGAGGCCATGGCCCACCTGGTCGAGGTCTACGTCACTCCCGAGGCCGCCGCCCGGCACGAGGGGATCGTCGCCGCGGCGCACGCCGCCCGGGTGCCCGTGCTGACCGCGACCGACGAGGTCGTCGTGGAGATGTCGGACACCGTCACCCCGCAGGGGATCATCGGCCTGTGCCGCTTCCTGGACACCCCGTTCGAGGAGGTGCTGCGCGCCCGGCCGAAGCTCGTCGCCGTCCTGGCCCACGTGCGCGACCCCGGCAACGCCGGCACCGTGCTGCGCTGCGCGGACGCCGCCGGTGCGGAGGCGGTCGTCCTCACCGACGCCTCCGTCGACCTGTACAACCCCAAGGCCGTACGTGCCTCCGTCGGCAGCCTCTTCCACCTTCCGGTCGCCGTCGGCGTCCCCATGGAGACCGTCGTGGACGGCCTGCGCGGGGCCGGCGTGCGGCTGCTCGCCGCCGACGGCGCGGGGGAGCGCGACCTCGACGCCGAGCTGGACGAGGGCACGATGGGCGGCCCCACCGCCTGGATCTTCGGCAACGAGGCCTGGGGCCTGCCGGAGGAGACCCGCGCACTCGCGGACGAGGTGGTGCGCGTCCCCATCCACGGCCGCGCCGAGAGCCTCAACCTCGCCACGGCCGCCGCCGTGTGCCTCTACGCCTCCGCGCGCGCGCAGCGTGCTGCCGGAGGGTGCCGCACGGTAACAATGAGCTAGTAATGTGACGCCCTCGGGGACCGCCCTGGAGAGGGGGTTACGGGGATGGACGTCAGGACGAACGGCGGCACGCCTCCGCGCGCGCCGGAGGGCTGGCCGGCTGTCCTGACCGGTCTCGGGATCACACCCGACGAACTCCCGGACGGCCTCGTCGTCGCCGACGAGCACGGGCTCGTGCTCTGCTTCAACGCCGCCGCCGCGCGGATCACCGCGCTGGACCCCGCCGACGTCCTCGGCCGCCCCATCGCGCAGGCGCTGCCCCTGGAGGACCTGGACGGACGCCGCTGGTGGCAGCTGACCGACCCGTACGAGGGCCTGGCCACCCGCACCGGGCAGCCCGAGCGCAACCTGCTCCTCCCCGGCGGCCGCGAGGTGCTGGTCTCCGCCAGGTACGTCCGCGACCACCCCACCGGCCCGGTGCGCCGGCTGGTCGTCGCGCTGCGCGGCACCGAGGCGCGTAGGCGCACCGAACGCAGCCACGCCGAGCTGATCGCCACCGTCGCGCACGAGCTGCGCTCCCCGCTCACCTCCGTCAAGGGCTTCACCGCCACCCTGCTGGCGAAGTGGGAACGCTTCACCGAGGACCAGAAGAAGCTCATGCTGGAGACCGTGCACGCCGACGCCAACCGCGTCACCCGGCTGATCGCCGAGCTGCTCGACATCTCCCGCATCGACTCCGGCCGCCTGGAGGTGCGGCGGCAGCCGGTCGACATCGCCGCGGCGGTGCGACGCCACGTGGACGCCCTCGTCGCCGCCGGACAACCCGCGGACCGCTTCGCCGTCCGGGTCGCGGGGGCGCTGCCGTCGCTGTGGGCCGACCCCGACAAGGTCGACCAGATCCTGGGGAACCTGCTGGAAAACGCCGTGCGCCACGGCGAGGGAACTGTCACCATTGACCTGGCACCCTCGTCGTCGCCGCGCGAACGCGGATGGTCCGGAACGGCAGTGACCGTGAGCGACGAGGGACCCGGCATCCCGGAGGAATCCATGAACCGCGTCTTCACCCGCTTCTGGCGGGGCAGCAAACGCGGTGGCACGGGCCTGGGGCTCTACATCGTCAAGGGCATCGTCGAGGCCCACGGCGGCACGATCACGGTGGGTCGCGCGCCCGGCAAGGGCGCCCAGTTCCGATTTATCCTGCCCGTCGGGGCGCCGGCCTTCACGGCCTGAGCATCGCGTGGTGATCCACCGGCCCCGACGGGCGTGACCAGCCTTTCCCCGTGGCCCCGATAGACTCGACCCTTGGCATTCAGCGGTCGGGCAGGCAGGTCGGCCACGCCACCACCCACATCGGAACGGGAAGAAATGTCGGCACCGAACAAGTCGTACGACCCTGTCGAGGTCGAGGCACTGAAACCGGAAGAGATCGAGCGCCGGCGCGACGAGGCGCTCGCCGCGATCGCCGAGGCCGCCGACCTCGACGCGCTGCGCGAGGTCAAGGTGGCCCACACCGGGGACCGCTCGCCGCTCGCCCTCGCCAACCGCGAGATCGGCGCACTGCCGCCGCACGCCAAGGCGGACGCGGGCAAGCGCGTCGGCCAGGCCCGCGGCGCGGTCAACCAGGCGCTCAAGGCCCGGCAGGAGGTGCTGGAGAGCGAGCGCGACGAGCGCGTGCTGGTCGAGGAGGCGGTGGACGTCACCCTGCCCTACGACCGTGTCCCGCGCGGCGCCCGGCACCCGCTGACCACGCTCTCCGAGCGCATCGAGGACGTCTTCGTGGCCATGGGCTACGAGGTGGCCGAAGGCCCCGAGGTCGAGGCGGAGTGGTTCAACTTCGACGCCCTCAACATCTGGGCGGACCACCCGGCCCGCACCATGCAGGACACCTTCTTCGTCGAGGGCGACAAGCCGGCCGGCTCCGGCCCCGAGGAGAGCGGTGTCGTGCTGCGCACGCACACCTCCCCGGTGCAGATCCGCTCCCTGCTCGACCGCGAGCCGCCGGTCTACGTGATCTGCCCCGGCCGGGTCTACCGCTCGGACGAGCTGGACGCCACGCACACCCCCGTCTTCAGCCAGGTCGAGCTGCTCGCCGTCGACGAGGGCCTGACCATGGCGGACCTCAAGGGCACCCTGGACCACATGGTCCAGTCGCTCTTCGGCGCGGACATCACCACCCGGCTCCGCCCGAACTACTTCCCCTTCACCGAGCCGTCCGCCGAGATGGACATGGTCTGCTACGTCTGCCGCGGCGAGTCCGTCGGCAACCCGGACCGTCCCTGCCGCACCTGCGGCAGCGAGGGCTGGATCGAGCTCGGCGGCTGCGGCATGGTCAACCCCCGGGTGCTCACCGCCTGCGGCGTCGACCCGGAGAAGTACAGCGGCTTCGCCTTCGGCTTCGGCATCGAGCGCATGCTGATGTTCCGTCACAACGTCGAGGACATGCGAGACATCGTCGAGGGTGACGTGCGCTTCACCCTTCCGTTCGGGATGGAGATCTGATGCGGGTCCCGCTTTCTTGGCTGCGGGAGTACGTCGACCTGCCCGCCGGCGAGTCCGGCCGCGACGTCCAGGCCAAGCTCATTTCCGCCGGTCTCGAGGTCGAGACCGTCGAGCAGCTCGGCGCCGGGCTCAAGGGCCCCCTGGTGGTCGGCAAGGTGCTCACCATCGAGGAGCTGACCGGGTTCAAGAAGCCGATCCGCTTCTGCACCGTCGACGTCGGCACCGCCAACGGCACCGGCGAGCCCCAGGAGATCGTCTGCGGCGCGAACAACTTCGCCGTCGGCGACAAGGTCGTGGTCGTCCTCCCCGGCGGTGTGCTGCCCGGGAACTTCGAGATCGCCGCGCGCAAGACCTACGGCCGCACCTCGCACGGCATGATCTGCTCGGGCGCCGAGCTGGGCATGGGCGACGACGGCTCGCACGGCATCATCGTGCTGCCGCCGGAGCACGAGGCCGGCACCGACGCCGTCGAGCTGCTGGAGCTCGTCGACGAGGTGCTGGACATCGCGGTCACCCCCGACCGCGGCTACTGCCTGTCGATGCGCGGCGTCGCCCGCGAGGCGGCCATCGCCTACGGTCTGCCGCTGCGCGACCCGGCGCTGCTCGACGTGCCCGGCCCGAACTCCTACGGCTACGAGGTGAAGGTCTCCGACCCGGTCGGCTGCGACCGCTTCACCGCACGTACGGTCACCGGCCTGGACCCGGAGGCCGGCTCGCCGATCTGGCTGCAGCGCAGGCTGCAGAAGGCCGGCATGCGCCCGATCTCGCTCGCCGTGGACATCACCAACTACGTGATGCTGGAGCTGGGCCAGCCCCTGCACGCCTACGACCGGCACCGCATCGAGGGCGCCATCGGCGTCCGCCGGGCACAGCCGGGCGAGAAGCTGACCACGCTCGACGGCCAGGTCCGCGTCCTCGACCCCGAGGACCTGGTGATCACCGACAACCGCGGGCCGATCGGCCTGGCCGGTGTCATGGGCGGCGCCAACACCGAGATCGACGACACCGGCGCCTCGACGACCGACGTCGTCATCGAGGCCGCCCACTTCGACCCGGTCGCCATCGCCCGCACCGCGCGCCGCCACAAGCTGTCCTCCGAGGCGTCCAAGCGCTTCGAGCGCGGCGTGGACCCGCAGGCAGCGGCCGCCGCCGCGCAGCGCACCGTAGACCTGCTGGTGCTGCTCGCGGGCGGCACCGCCGAGGCGGGCGTCACCGAGGTCATCGCGCCCTCCGCGCCGCACACCATCACCATCCCCGCCGACCACCCCGACAAGGTGGCGGGCATGGCGTACGGGCGCGAGACCGTGGTCCGCCGGCTCCAGCAGGTCGGCTGCGACGTCTACGGCGCCGACGAGCTGATCGTCACCGTGCCGTCGTGGCGGCCCGACCTGCGCGACCCCAACGACCTCGCCGAGGAGGTCATCCGGCTGGAGGGCTACGAGAACCTGCCCTCCACCCTGCCGAACCTGCCCTCCGGCCGCGGTCTGACCGAGTCGCAGAAGCTGCGCCGCCGGGTCGGCCGGGCGCTCGCCGGGGCCGGCTACGTCGAGGTGCAGAACTACCCGTTCCTCGGCGAGGCCGTCTTCGACCAGCTCGGCCTCGACGCGGACGACCCGCGCCGCATCACCGTCAAGCTGGCCAACCCGCTGTCGGACGAGGAGCCCGCGCTCCGCACGACCATGCTCCCCGGCCTGCTCGGCGCCCTGCGCCGCAACGTCGGGCGCGGCGCGCACGACCTCGCGCTCTTCGAGACCGGCCTGGTCTTCCGCCCCAGCGGCGAGGAGCCCGCGCCGCCGCGGCTGCCCGTCGACCGGCGTCCGACCGACGCCGAGATCGCCGCGCTCGACGCCGCCCTCCCGCGGCAGCCCCGGCGCGTCGCGGTCGTCCTGGCCGGCGCCCGCGAGCAGGCCGGCTGGTGGGGCCAGGGCCGTCCCACGCAGTGGGCCGACGCCGTCGAGGCCGGGCGGATCGTCGCCGGTGAGGCCGGGGTCGAGCTGATCGTCCGCCAGGACCAGCAGGCCCCCTTCCACCCCGGCCGCTGCGCCGCGCTCCTCGCGGTCGTCGACGGCGAGGAGGTGCTGGTCGGCAACGCCGGCGAGCTGCACCCCCGGGTGACCAAGGCGCTGCACCTGCCGGAGCGCACCTCCGCCATGGAGATCGACCTCGACCGCCTGGAGCGTGCCTCGAGCGGCCCGGTCGTCGCGCCCCGGGTGTCCACCTTCCCGGTGGCCACCCAGGACGTCGCCCTGGTCGTCGACACCTCCGTCCCGGCCGCCGAGGTGGAGGGCGCCCTGCGCTCCGGCGCCGGTGAACTGCTCGAATCGCTGCGGCTGTTCGACATCTTCACCGGCGAGCAGCTCGGCTCGGGCAGGAAGTCGCTGGCCTACAGCCTGCGCTTCCGCGCGCCGGACCGTACTCTCACCGCCGAGGAGGCCTCCGCGGCCCGTGACGCGGCCGTCGCCGCCGCGGCGGAGCGCACGGGAGCGGTCCTGCGCGGCGCCTGACGCCCGCGACGTCGCGTTCCTGTGGGGCGCCCCCCGTCCGCCGGGGGCGCCCCACCTGCGTTCCCGCCGGTCACGTAGTCCGATCGGGTGAAATGGTTCCGCTGGGTATCCGGTTCGTCGCGCCGAGTCGCCACAATCGTTCGGAACCAGGGCCCACTCGACGCGGGGGCTGTGTCGTCGCCGGCCGCGTCAACGGCTTCAGGGGGAGCCCCGAGGCATGATCCGACCCAGGGCGGTACGCCGCCGGAGCGGCGGCAGGGCGCGGGGGCTGGCGATCCTGGCGCTGCCCGGTCTGTGGGTGGCCGCGGTGCTGGGCCTGGTGTACGCGGTCCCCGGGGGCGTCCAGTGGGCGCCCGCCGCGGTGGCGGCCCCCGTGATCGCCTGCGCCGGCACGGGACGCCGCCGCTGCGTCCTGCTCAGCGGCGGGCTCGCCGTGGCGGCCGTCGCGGTGCCCGACACCGGGCAGCGGCTGGGCACCGAGGTGGCCGTCCTCGCCGTCCTGGCCCTCTGCTTCCGGCTCGTCGACCGCAAGGCGCGGCTCGCCGCCGAGCTCGACCGCACCCGGGAGATCGCCGCCGCCACCCAGCAGGTGCTGCTGCCCCCGCTGCCGCAGCACGTGGGCGGCCTCGCGGTCGCCGGCGACCACCTCTCGGCCAGCCGCGGCGCCCGCGTCGGCGGCGACCTGTACGAGGTGCTCGCCACGCCCCACGGGGTGCGCGCGGTCATCGGTGACGTACGCGGCCACGGCCTCGAGGCCGTCGGCACCGTCGCAGCGCTGCTCGGCAGCTTCCGCGAGGCCGCGCACGACGAGCCGGAACTCGGTGGTGTGCTGCGCCGCCTGGACCGCGCGCTCCACCGGCACCTGCGAGGGCGTCCGCACGCGGCCGAGGAGTTCGTGACCCTGATGCTGCTCGAACTGGACGAGGACTGCGGCGTCCAGGTCATCAACTGCGGGCATCCGCAGCCCTACCGGGTCTGCCCCGACGACGCCGACGACGCCGACCGCCCCGACCGCCCCGACGGCGACGGGCAGCCGAGCGCGCGTCCGCTGGAGGCAGGCGAACCGTTCCCGCCGCTCGGCCTGTTCGACCCCGGTCCCGAGGCGAAGGCCGTCGCCTGCGGGGAACTCCTGCCCGGCCAGGCGCTGTTCCTGCACACCGACGGGGTGACGGACGCCCGGGACACCGCAGGGGAGTTCTTCCCCCTGCCGTCGGTCCTCGAAGGGGCCGCCCGGACGGCCGCCCCCGGCGGCGCGTTGTCCGCCCGCGTCCTGGTCGACGCGGTCCGGGCCTCGTTCCTGCGGCACACGCGGGGGCGGCTCACCGACGACATGGCGCTGCTCGTGCTCCACCGGGACGCCCCTCGCGTTCCCGCGCAGGCGGGTGCGCAGGCGGGTGCCGCCCGTACCGCAACGGGTGTTCCCGGAGTGCCGCGCCCTTGATCCCGCCCGATCCTTGGTAAACCTGGGTCGGTCCCCGAGCGAAACACCCATTGCTCGTATACCGGCCAGAACGAGGAGAGGGGCAGGCATGGCAACCCCCACCGTCACCGGAGCCGATCTGTCCACGCCCACGGGAGAGCTGATCGCCGTGGTCGGGCCGCCCGGGCCGCAGCGGTCCGCGCTGCAGCTCGCCCTCAACAACGCACCCTGGAGCCGGGGTCCTTCCGTCACGACGACCGTCATCAGCCGCGGCGCGTGGAGCGAGCTGCGGCGGGTCGCGGCGGCGGGGATCACGGTCGTCGCGGCGTGCGACAGCGTGGTGGCGGTGGATGCGGGGGCGCACCGGGTGGTGCTGCTGCCGGATCCCGACGGGGTCGGCTGAGCGCGCGTCCCCGTGTGCGGGTGTTGTTCGTGGTTGCGGGTGGGGTTTTTCCCCGCCGCCCTCCCGTGGCCCCGGTCGGTCAGTGCGGGTCTCGCATCGTGTGCCTGGGTCGGTGGCGCGCCGGCGCACGTCCTCAGCGCTCGCGGATTTGCCGGGT